>CAZIWL010000113.1:2372-13892 GCA_964542755.1 uncultured Anaerolineales bacterium | reverse complement strand
GCGTCGAGGGTGTCGTTCACGCCCTGGACAATGACCGCGAAGTCGCCGGCGAAATTGCTCGTGTCCCCACGGGTATCCAACCGTCCCTCCACACCAGCCTTCGTGAGTGTGTCCATCTCCGCGACCAAGCCGTTGATGGAGTCGATACAGAGGTTGAGGTTGTTCTTAATCTCGTTGAAATCGCCGTTGTAATCGTCCGTGATCTTCTCCGGGATGTCCCCTTTGGAGATCCGGTCCACGTACTCAGCCGCTACGTTCAGCGGGCCGATGACCGCATCCAGCGTCTGATTGACGCCATCCACGATCTCCCGGTACTCACCCTCGAACTCGGTGGCGTCCGCCCGCGTGTCCAGCTTGCCGCCGACCGCTGCCTTGATCAGCCCGTTCACGCTGCTGGCCATGGCGCTGAGGCTCTCCTTCATCTGCACCATTGCCTTACCGAGCACGTCCTCCTCGGAGGCCACCGGTACATCGACGGATAGGTCCCCTTGGGCAATCCCCTCCGCGGCCGCCGCCTTTGTCTTGAAGTAGACCAGTAGATCGTCGAATGCACGGCCCACGTCGCCCAACTCGTCGCCTCTGGCGTTGACCTTCGCGATACGGTTGGCGTCCATGCCCTCAAGCTCTGCGTCTCCGATGGAGATGCGTTCGGCCCCCTGCGTGATGAGCTGGATGGGGTTGGCAATGGAAGTGGCCACGAAGAACGAGACCAGGGCCACGACCACGGCCGTCGATCCTGCGACGGCCAAGAGAAAGTTCCTCAGCTGCCTTGACGGGGCGCTGACCTCCGCCTGGTCGATATCGGAGACCAAGGCCCAGGTCGTGTCGTAGACCTCCACCGGCCCATACGATGACAAGACGTGGTGTCCGTTGTAATCGGTGATGATGCCAAGGCCGGATTCGCCCGCCAACGCCTTCTGCGTCGCCTCCGTGTCGACTCCGTTCTCCTCCACCGTTCCGGCGAAGGAGGCAGTGACGGAGCGGCCCTCCTGATCCAGATAGGAATCGGAGCGCATCAGGTTATCCGGCCCCACCAGGTACGACTCGCCCGTCTCGCCCATCCCCTCCCGAAGGCTGACGATGGAGTTGACTCCCTCCAGCGGGAGCTGGAGCGCGACGACGATCTCGACGTTTCCTTGCGCGCCGAGCTCTGGCTGGGCGACGAACGCAGCCGGCGCCCCGTTGCTGGGCGCGTAGGGTTCAAAATCGGCAAAGCCGAAGGCCTTCGACTCGAGAACCTCACGCGTCAGTTCGCCCAGGTTCGAGGAGCTGAATTGACCGTCCACCATGTTCGTTTGATAATCCGCCTCCTTCGACACGCTGTAGAAGACGTCACCTCTTGCCGTGATGAGGAAGACATCGTGGTACCCGTACTTCTGCGCGTAGCTGGTGAAATAGTCCTCCTCGCGCCCTTCTAGCTGAGTGACGATCGCCTCCTCGGCGTCGATCTTGGAGACCATCGCCCAGTTCGCGCCTTCCACGTCGAGGGGTTCATAGGAGACGATGACGGGCTTCCCGTTACTGTCCAGGTAGATGTCGTGGCCCGTCTGACCGTTCAAAGCCTCCTTGAGATAGGCGGGGGCTATATCCGTCGCGTCGTATCCGACCACGTACTCGCCGTTGCCCATGGTAAGCAGATCACTGCGGAAGGCGATTGTGCCCTCATCGTCCTTGGCCGCGAGATAGGTCTCACCCGTGTCGCCCATCCCGACCCGTTCCTGAACGATAGCATTGATCTTGCTCGTCGGGACCTGAATGGCCAAGACCCCCACGACAGTCCCGGTTATGTTCGTCACCTGACCCGCCATGAAGGCTGCTTGCTCACCCCCCGATGGAGCATAGGCTGCGTAGTCAACAAACGTGATTTCCTCCTCGGCCCCCTCCATACTGGTCCTAAAGGCCTGAGCAAGCCCCGACTCGTTGTATTCGCCATCGGCAAGGTCACTGCCCAAATCGTCCTCTTGAGCCGCAGTGTAGAGGACATCTCCATCAGTATGGATCAGGAAGATGTCGTAGAGGCCGTAGTCGGCATTAGCCTCTACTAGAAAGCCTCCAAACTCGGCTTCCACCGCTTTCCAAGCTGGCCCGCCCACGGTACTCCCATCGGCCCGGAACGCTTCCTCAAACGCCACAATCGCCTCGGTTGTGGCCGGACTGTCCTTGAGCCCGTGAACCAGGCTCTCCAAGGTGCCGAAATAATCATCGATCTCATTATGCTTGATCTGCTGCACAGCAGCCAGCTTATCAAAAGCTGCCTGGCGCAGGGAAGAGACAGTGTCCACCAGGACCCCCAGATCGCCCTGGCGCTCGCGGAAGTACTTGTCGAGTTGGTCGTGTTTCGTATAATGCACAGCCTGGAGGTTATTGTACGCCTGGTCCGTCATGGCATCTCCCGACCTCACGACGGCGAAGATGGTTCCAACGGCCAGAGGGATCAGGCTGAGGACCAGGAAGAGTCCGATCAGCTTGGGTTTCATCTTGATGCTGTTTAGGCCAAAGCTGCGGGCTCCAGCGTCTGGCTTGCCGGTCTGCTCTCGCTCGTCTGGTTGCTTCCCCTTCCGTCCAAACGGTAGTCTCACGGGTTCCTCCTTACCATCTACCTGGCCTCATTCCGTCTCGGCGAAGGCTCCTGCTCCTGGTGTACGTGGGTCAGGTTGGACCTGACACTCCTGAACCTGTCGACGAGCCTTTCCTCGCTAGACTCTCGCTGCGGCAGTGTTCCAGGATTCCTTCTCTTGGTGAGGCGCTTCCTCCGATGCTTCCAAGCACCGGTACGTGTAATCAGCAGTTTCGTCTGTATGTGCAGCTTCTCACCTGGTTCGTACCATCCTTCCCCCTTTCGCGTCGTCGCCAGATCGTCGGGCCAGCGCAGAGACTTGCGGCAGCTCACAGAGCGTCACTGGAGTTCGATGCCGCATCGCAGTCAGACCAGCGGCGCAGCTCATCAGCTTTGATGATGTGAAAGACCTCTGAGAATGATCCAAAGCAGCTTCCGTTATGACCTGCCGGTTAGAACAAACGTAGAGCGTATCCCATAAACCATGCACGGATCCAACTCGGGCTACTTGCCGCCTTTCGGCGCCAGGTCAAGATAGGTTCTATCCCAACGTGCCCACCAACAGTCCGGCGCGGCGTGTCAGATATAGTACTGTACTTCGGCGTCCTCTTGGGTTACGAGGTCGTTACGACCACGTTTCGACGGTCGTCCTCGCTCGTGGAACAAGATCCAGTGTGAGTAGCTTCCGGTCAGCCTTCCGCATCCGACCCTTGCCTGCGTGTGCCGGGGGCATAGACGTAATTCCCAAGACCATCTTGGAGGAAACCCTCGTGCTCCCAGAAACCCCGGGCAGGCGGCCGGACGCGGTCAGCCACGATAGTCTGGTAAGCTGCCTTGAAACGCTCGACAACCGCCTCCCCGTAGCCGTGTCCTTGGTATTCTGGAAAGATGGTCATCGAGTAGATCGTAACTCGATCGTTCTCGACAAGAGCGCGGACCTTCCCGACGCGGCGGTCGCCGCGCTGTACGTTGAACCAATCATAGTCCGAGACCTGCCCATCCGTCCGAAGGGCAATCTGAGACGCTTCGCTCATCGTCGTTCGCTTCCTCCTTCTCCACGAAAGCTCTGGTCTTGAGCATTGACATGCCACCGGCGCGAGCTCATCTCGGATGACCGGTGAAAGGATCTGGGTGAACGCTAGTGACAGGACGACCTGGGTTGAGCTCCAGGCTGGGGAAGAGGGGCTCCGTCCGGGGATGAGGAGGCTCTTCTCGCCGGGATGGAGCTTCTGCGTGTTAGCACCATGGGCCACCAAGATCGATCACATCTTGTACTGCTCCACCGCCGATCCCAGCTCCGCCCCGAGCGTATCGAGATCCTGGGCAGCCATCTCCGACTGCGCCGCCTGGTTGATCCATCATCCCCACCGCTATCTGGTCCAAACCCCACGGTGTGCTGATGCACCCCCCGCCACGATCTGCTCTGAGGCCAACGAGAACTGCTCTGCTTTGATCGCCAGCTCCCGCATTGTCTGCGCCGTCCGATCGATCTGGTCGCTCCCCGCCGCCACCTGCTTCGTCCCATGCTCCGTCGTCATCACGGCCCGGTTCGACGAGCCGCTGCCGTCCCCGGTCCATCAGGTCCGGATGTTCGCGCCGGGCCGTGTACCCTTCGACAATGCCATTCGCGCCACCAGATCGGCGACTCGGTACGAGACGCTCATCTCTGGGTTGGCTGGTGAACGCTGGTGAACGGCGCCATGTTGCTAGGGTACTTCTCGCGTGAAGCACTCAGACGGACAGGGGTTCAGTATCTCAACAAGGATCCGGTCCGCCTCGCTCGGAGCCTTCCATCCCTCGGCAATCTGACGGTGCACGGTAACCGTGGCGCGTCCTTGCCAGGGGAGAGATCGTTCGGCTACGTCCACCAGGTCGACCGTCCACGGACCTGGATTCACGAGGGACAGCCGCCGGGTGTGCCGGCCCAACGGGCGTCCGTCCGCGCTCAGTAGAAGAACGGTAACGTAGAACCACTCCTCCTCGTGCCAGGGGTCAGCATTGGAGATCCGCAACCGGGTGGAGCACGGGCGGACATCCGACTCGCTCGTACTGTCGCCGGCCGAGCACGATAGGGAGACCTGATTGCCCGTCCTGTACGCAGAGTCTTCTTCCACCGCGCCCCGGGCCGGGCTCGGCCCATCTTGACTTCCTTCGATGACAGCCTCGTACGCCTCCGTCATCTCCTCCGGGAGCTCCAGGCTCGCCTCCGCAACGCTTGAGATTGTATCGACGGGTTCCGTGACGTCGGGCGACACGCCCAGCGCGCGCCACCTGCTCTCCAAGCGGGCCACGTCCTCACGGGTCTCCGCCAACGCCGTCCGAGCCTGCTCCACAAAGGGCTCGATAACGGTCCCCTGAAGCATGCTCCACACGAGGAGCAGAACGCCGAGGGGGCCCCTCATCGTGCCGCGCGCCCTTGCGCCATCCGGTCAACCACGCCGCACCAACCGTAAGGACTGTTCGAGACGCTCGTTGCATCCCTCATAGAGCGGCTCGCCGTGTCCAAAGTAGATCGTCTCGACGTCCTTTGAGCAGACCCGCTCCAGAGCGCGGACGTAGGCCTCAGCATATGTGGCATCTGCGGATCGAATGAGAACCGGCGTGTCCCCAACGAAGAGCGCCTTCTCCTCGGGACAGTAGATGGTGATTGAATCGTTGGAATGTCCGGGCGTGTAGATCACCTCGCAGAATCTGTCGCCGCAGCGGAGGATCTCACCGTCCTCAAGAATGGTGTCGGCGTGGACGAAGGCGGAATGGGCGTAGACGACGGGGCGGAAGGCCTCACGAATGAGGGCCAAGTTGGCCGCATGGTCGAAGTGCCCGTGGGTAAGGATCACCTGCTCGATGCGCTTCTTACCGACACCTGTGGACATCTCCCCCAGCGCATCCACAATGGCGGGATCATTCCCGACATCGATGAGAGTATTTACGTCATCGAGCGTATTCCAGTCTCCCCGAATCAAGTAGACATTCGACGAGTAGGATTGGCTCTTCGGGTTAGTCACGTTAGTGATCCGCATAGCTTTCCAGCCCCCACGGGACGGGTTGCCTATTCCCCCGTCCTCTACCTCCCAGCAGGCTGCATGGACCGCCAGTGGCTAAATCGGTATGGAGAGATCGGGTCCACGGCTGTGTCTCGAGAGGCTCTATCGTGACCTATACCAACGGGCGGGCTCGTCGGTTCTGATGGCCGCCCGCCGGCTCAGGGGTCCTTCTCAGACCCGTGCCTCTTTCTGAAACACCTGCCCCACGTCCGTCACGCGCCGGAAGAGATGCCGCACCTCGTCAGGCCGCTTCTGCGTCTGCTCGGTCACCAGAAAGCCGTCATCCGCCAGAGCATGATGAAACATCCGGTAGACCCCGACACGCTCCTCAGGCTGTAGGTGCAGGAGCACATTCTTGCACACGATCAGGCCCAGTTCCTCCCGGATGGGCTCCAGGGATCGGAGATCGTGGTGCTGAAACTCCACGGCTCTCTGGATCTCTCCATCGATCTGATAGTGCCCATCGCTGCCGTTCGGCGAGAAGTACCGCTCGAAGATGTCGGAGGGAATGCGCTTTACCTTCTCCTCCGGGTAGACGCCCTGCGCGATGACGTTTCCGAAATCGGCCTGGATGTCGGTGGCATAGATGGTGACGTTCCGAAAGAGGAACCTTCCCATATTCTCACGGAAGATGATGGCAATGGAATAGGGCTCCGGGCCCATAGCGCAGCCGGCGTCCCATACGTTGATGTAGCGCCGCCGCTTCAGCACTGGGAGAGCGTGCTCGGCGAGCAATTCCAGGGTCTGTCGGTCGCGGAAGAAGTACGTGAAGGCCATCTTATCCGACTTCCTCGTGAATGATGATTCTCTCGTCCTGCATCAGGGCCTCCAGATTGAGGATAATCAGCATATCGTTCGTGACGCCCTCGATGTACTCCTCTTTGATGGTCGCCTGCGCCGCCAGGGGCGGGTTGATCTCGTCCCGAGGGACACTCATGGCGCCCGAGACGTCATCGGCTAGGATCCCCACTTGCAGATCGGCCGTGTCCACCACGATGACTTTCGTCGCCGGGGTGATCTCCTTCGCCCGCACGCCGAAGAAGCTGCGGATGTCGATGACGGAGTAGATGGAGCCGCGGATGTTGATGACCCCCACCACAAAGTCCGGCGTGCATGGGACTGGCGTGATTTGTCGCAAGGGCTGGACATCGCGCACGTAGTCCGTGGGTATGCCGTAGGTCTCGGTGGCCAGCGAGAAAACCACCAGGGGCATGCCCTCGCTCGCGTCCACGTCGCTGGATTTCGCCAGCGCCCGGGCGCGGTCGACGAGGATGGACTGCATCTTCTCCTGGGACACGCCGGTTCCGTTGCCGTGCGCCCCCGATTCCTCAAACAGCTCACCCGGCAGAGGGTATCCGGCGCCCTCGCCCCCCGGAGCATCCGTGCCGAGCGCTGTCACGATCCTGCGCAGCACCTCTTCCCTGTCCCATCCCCCGTTTCCCTGCTCATTCGCTGCCATGTGTTCCTCCTTACATCGTTCCGTCCACGTCTCTCTCGGGCCGGCTCGCCGATCCTTGCCAGCCTGCGCCGTCCCTCACCCGTCGTCTCAGCCTTGCGAGCGCGCTTCCCCTTCTACCCGACCTCCATGCTCTCACCAGCGTTGGGGTTGGTCAGCGCCATGTCCACCAGCCGGAGCAGCCGTCCTGCGGCCAGGCCATCGGATTCGGGAACCGGTTCGTGTGCCATCTTCTGCTTCAAGAGGCGACGGGCATTCTGAAAGGCCCGGTCCGCCTGGCGGGTCTGACCCCCCTGCTGGTAGATCTGCCCCAGGTTGTAGTGAGCCAGGATAAACTCCCGATCGAGATAGACAGTCTTCTTCAAGGCCTGAACGGCCTTGTTGAGGAGACCATGCTCCTGATAGATCATCGAGAGGGTATAGTAGGGTTCGGGCCTGAGCTTGTCCCTTCCGATGGCCCGCTGACACCAGTGCTCGGCCTCCTCAAGATTGCCTTTGTTCGCGTAGACCTTGCCGAGGGTGTAGTAGGTCGGCACAAAGTCAGGATCCTGGTTGAGTTTCTCGTGGAGTTTGACCAGTGCCTGCTCCAGGTCCCCAATCCTTATGAGCTCAGTGGCCTCCTCGTAGGGATCCTTCGAGCGCTCGGGGATTCTCTCGGTCTTCTTCTTGCCATCTGTGTCTCGGAGCCAAGCCCAATGGTCATCCCTGGAGGTCTCTTCCTTCTTGTCGTCATCCCTGGTACCGAAGTCGAAGACGGGGCTCGCCGGCCTCGACCGGGCCAACGAACCAGGGGTCTTCTGATAGACGACGGCCCCCGGAAATGTCTTGGCTTCGAAATCCTCGTAGAAGACCATATTGGGCTCCGACGCACCGGGGATCAGCCATCCCCTGTCGGTGAGACAACGATGGAAACGGGTGACCACGTTCAACGTCGTCTGCGGGTCGAAGTAGATGGTGACGTTGCGGCAGAGGATGACGTCCATCCCGTTGGTGTTGTTCGCCAGAGAGGGGTAGGAGTCCTCGACCAGGTTGAGATACTCGAACATCACCATGTCCCGAACCGCCCGGTCGATCACGTAGTCTTTGTTCCCGTCGAGATTGAAATACCTCTCCTGCACGTGTCGTTCGACCCCGCGGAAGGACCACGCTCGATAGTGGGCTCGGCGGGCCTGCCGGAGGGCACTCCGGTTGATGTCGGTGGCCTTGATCAGGATGTTCCAGCTCTCAAGGTCGGGAATCAACTGACGGAGCAGAATGGCCAGCGAGTACGGTTCCTCCCCGGTTGCACATCCAGCGCTCCAGATACGAATGCGGCGCGTGGTCCGCCTCCGCTCCTCGATCAAGTTGGGCAAGATCCTCTGCCGGAGGGCGTTGAAGTGGCCCTTGTTCCGGAAGAAGTACGTCTCGCCGACGGTGAGGGTGGCGACGAGCTGGTCCCAGGTGTGACTGCTGGAGGGCTCCCGGAGGAGCCGGACGTAGTAGTCATCGAGGGAGCCGGACGAGGAGGCCTCAAGGCCCTTGACGACACCCCGTTCCAGGGCCCGGCGCTTCGCATCCGGGAAGTAGAGACCGCTCCTCTCCAACACCAGGGATTGGAAGCGCTCATAACGACGATCCGTGAACGCCAATTGATCCGTCATGTCAGCCTTTCCAGTCCGCCACCCGGCCGCCCCTGCCTCGGCCCTGGACGTTCCTCACAGACATTCCAACCTCCCCCAACAGCGGCCGGCTCTGCCATCCGCGGCTTTGGCGCCCTGCATAAGGAGCTCGTTCGAGATCTCGGCATGGTTCCCTCGCGGGCCTTCCACCCTACTACGCCGCTACTCGTCGGGCACTGGGGCACGGAACGCCGCGACAACGACGTCGTCCATGCTAGGCCAGCTCCGCGACGCCGACCCCCGCACGCGCCTCCAGGTCCCGCATCAAGTCCTCAAGCCGGCTCTCCTCGTCGAAGGAGAGGATGGCATCCAGATCGACGATCAACAACAACCGATCCCCCAGTTTGCCTACGGCGGACAGGTACTGGGTCACGCCTGTGGCCACGGCGTCCGAGGCATCGAGGCTATCCGCGTCCAGCTTGAGCACCTCGGAGACGGTGTCCACGCTGAGGGCGATGACCCGCCCCCCGATGCGCGCCACCAAGAGTCGGGTGTCCAGATCCCGCGGCTTGGGCCGCGCGCCGAATCGTTTACGCAGGTTGATCACCGGTACCACCCTACCGCGCAGATTGATGATCCCCTCCATCACGTCGGGGGCCTTTGGTATGCGCGTGATGGCCACCATGCGGACGACCTCGACGACGTTCTCGATGCTGAGGCCGTACTCCTGATCGTCCAGCTTGAAGGTAACGAGCTGTACTTCCGTGCCCGCCCCCGGTAATCCTCCGTCCTGCCACTCCCTGTCAGTCGCCACATCGACCTCCTGAAACTCCGTGTTATGGGATCTGCCTTGGCCCGGCGTGCGTGATATTATAAGGGACCAGCGCCGATCCATGGGTTTCGCTTCAGTTACGGCTATGTTACGTCGGCATCTGGGCTCATCCTCATGTGCGTCCGCGGCCTTCGGCTCATGCTTCCCGGATGGCTACGCTGCGGTCCGCTGATGGGCCTGCAGTCGGGCATAGTACCTGCCAGCCCAGTTAAGGAACCTCAGAACGAGACTCTGGCGAGGACACCTGGGCTGCAGAGGCTGCGACAGATGCCGTCCCGTCAATACGCTAAGGGGCGAAACGAGGCCGCAGGGGGTGCGCCGGCTGTGTCAGACTGAATGGAAGGAACTACGCGGACCGATCTCGCCGGATGCGGTACGGCTAACGGGTGAAGACCTGCGAGGCCGACACGCCGTTGGGGGTCATCAGCACCACGATGTTGTTCGACCCGACGCTGTCGAGGTCGAGCGTCACGGTCATCGTCTCGCCCGGGTTGAGGATGTCAAGCTCGATCCCTTCATCGATCTCCACCAGCCAATCACTGGGGTAGGCATACCAATCGGCCATGTTGTCCGCCCGGAGGATGACGTCCCATTGGTCGAAATCCGCCAGCTTCGTCTGCCCATCGTTGCGAACCAGGACCTGAACTCGCGTGCCTGAGGGGGCGTTCGCCTCGACGACGGAGATCCTTGTCTGGGAACGGTCGAGTTGACGTTCCTCCATCGCCATCCAAGACTCGGCCGCCACCTGATGCGAGACGAGGATCTGCTCGGCGAGCGTCATTGAGAGCACCAGCAGGAGTGTGAGGATAATCACCGCGGGGATCGCGCTTTCCATGGGTTCTCGACAGGTCTGCTGGTTCCTACCGGCTGAAGTAGTACTCGTCGGAGACGCCGTTGGGCGTGGTCACCTTGACGAAGTACCGAGTTCCGACGTCGAGGGGGTCTCCGTCGTGATTCGAGATCGTGATCTTGAGGGTCCTGGTGGGGTCCCACTCGGTTCCTTGCTCGATCTCGTACTCCCACCCCCCCTCTTCAGCACCGTAGCTCAAGCTTGCGAAATTGCCTTCCGGCCCGAAGAATATGTCGCAGTTCTCAATGGCCGAGATGCGCTGACTTCCGACGTTCTTAACCCACACCCAGGCCTCCTCCGTGATCACGCCGTACGGGATCGTGGCGTGGACAATCTCCACCTGGCTCTGGAGCCGGTCGTCGATCTGACGCTGACGGCGCGTGAGGGCGTCGCTGCTCTCGGCGATGGCCGGATAGACGGCGTTGTAGAGGACCACCGCGGCCACCACGCCGGCGATGATGAGGAGTGAGGTGACGACGATCTTATCCAAGGCCCGCTTGCTCTATGACTGAGAGCGCCTGGTCGATGTCGCTATTCCGGCCGAGCAACTCGTCCAGCTTCATGACCGCCCGGAGGATGTCGTTGACCGCCACGTTGTCCGGCGTGTCGCTCTGGTCGATGAGCCCAACCAGGCGGAGGAGCGGCTGCTCGACGTGCGGGCTGAGGATGTCCTGGTCGATGTAGCCCCGAACGAGCTTGGACGTGGGATCCTTCCCGATCCGCTTGGCCGTGCTGCTGACCCACCCGGAGAGGATGACCATCTCGTCCTGTTCCTTCCCCTCGATCTCCTCCATCGATGGACCATCCGACGAGCCATCCGACCCACCGTCGCCGCCGTCGGAGGCCCCACGCGCGGCCCTGATCTCGTCGAGGGACACCTCCTTCATGGGGGTCCCCGAGCCGGCGTGGGCCTGGATGGTGGCGTTGCGCGACGAGGACGGCGCCGGCTGGGCCTGCCGCTCGTCGCCGCCCAGCTGCCGCTTTTTCTCGCGGATCTCCTCGATGGACTGGATCGTCCCCTCGGAGGGCCCCTCGTCTTCGGCGCGGAGGGAGGGGTAGTAATGAACCAGAATCTGCTCCTGGATATCCAGAAGTGTGCGCTGGACCTCGTTCTTGAGGATCTTGATCTCGTATTCGAGGGTCTTGACCCGTTGTTCCAGTTGCTTCATAGCTTGTGTCCCTT
>CAZIWL010000113.1:0-2272 GCA_964542755.1 uncultured Anaerolineales bacterium | reverse complement strand
ACGGCCGCGGTCACGGCCAGCGTCAGACCCGGGTTGGAGGCGAAGGCCTTGCCCGCGTTCCGCCAGGCGATGTCGCGGGAGGCGCCGTCCTCCTCCTGGAGGAGAAGGGCCACCGGGTAGAGCTGGAGCAGGAGCCAGACGAAGGTGAGGGCCACGTAGAAGCCGCGGAGCCAGGGCACGAGCCAGGCGGCGAGGCCGAAAGGCTCGCCCGAGGCGTAGACGCGGACGGTGCTGAAGAGGGTGACGGCGAGGAGGGTGTTGAGGAGCGCCAACATCCAGGCCCGCTTCCGCCACCGATCGGGACTGGCGGACGAGGGCGCATCCCTGGAGAGCTCGTCCTGCACCTCCAACAGCGTCCCGTGGATGTCGTTCTTGAGGACGCTGACCTCACGCTCCAATTGCTCGACTCGCTGTGATAGCTCCATGGTCTGCTCCGGTTTCATCGCGTCGTGTTCTGCTACGTTGGAGCGGCTCGACCGGGGTTCAGATCCCGGCCGAACCGCTCTCATAGATGCTACGCCGTCTGCTAGGTTGCCCTAGTTCAGGATCTGCACGTCCGCTATCGAAGCAGGCGTCGTACGCTCAATGTTCAGCACGGCCCCGCTGGGGGGGATCACCTCGATGTTGAAGGTTTCGCCGGTGCCAAGATCTGGATCACTTGTAACGGAATGCGCGGAGCAATCACCCTCGCTGTCGTTGTTGTTTAGGCAGACGTACACCTCGGCCAGCTCGTTCTCCTCCAAGATATCGTCCGAATCCCCTCGAACCGGCCACTTGACCCCCCAAGCGTCTTCAGAGTTCAGGTCGGCCTCAGTCTCGGCGTCACGGTACGACAAGTGAACGACTGGATCACCCCCGGCAATTGGGTTGTTCAGGTCAACCGGTTCCCCGCCGGCCACGAGAGCCAACTTGAACGTGATCTTGCTGACCTCATTGCTCGCTGTATCGTCCACGTAGGCAACGACGTCACCTTTGCGCTGGACCGATCCGCGGACTTCCTCCAGGCCTGCGTAGGCTGCTTCCTCACTCCGCTCGGTCAGGAACGTCCCGGCCGAGAGGATGGTGAAGGCGAACACCGCGGCGACCACGACGAAGGCAATCAGGATGATGGCCGTCTCAAGGGCGGTGATGCCTCTTTCGTCCTTCCATACGCCATACAGTCTCTTGAACATGTTTCCTCCTATGGGTTGAAACCTCTTTCTCAGGTGCTGCGAGCCAATGAACAAACGATCTCTGCTTCGCCTGGTTGTCCTCTCAATAGCCGACCTCCCCGTTCCTCAATCCCGCCCCAATCTGGGTCCTGTCATTCATTGAACAGTATAGCAGGCGTGCGGACGATATGGGTTTCGCACTGATTTCACTAACATTCATGGCTCGATGGCACCCTTCTGCAATAAGACCTGACAGGTTTGGCGCAAGCTCGTTCTTAACGTGAGTGCTCCGCTCAGCCAAGAGCTCCTGGTCACACCGAATCGTACGAAACCTGTCAGGTCTTCGACCATCAGGCGATAGATAGATAGTATCCCCGCCCGCGGACGGTGCGGATCAGGCTGGGCCTCCCCGAGCCGTCCTCGATCTTCTTCCGCAGCCGGAAGATGTAGGGCCGCACCAGGCTCTTCGCCTCGTGAGGATCGGGCTCGTAGCCGATGGCCGCCTGGGCCAGCTCGTCGCAGGAGAGGACCTCGTCGGCCTGGTCCATCAGCGCCAATAGAACCTCCGTCTCGCCCTCCGTCAACTCGGCCTGCCGGGGCTGGTCGCCGTCGATGGTCACCACGCGCTTCTCCCGGTCCAGCGTCAGGGCGCCCACCTGCAGGAAGCGCCGATTCGTCCTCATGGGCCGAGGGGGCGCCGCCAGCGTCTCAGGGGGATCGAGCTCATCAAGCGACGGCTCCCCACCCCGGAGCGTGTCAAGAGCATTCCCCATCATGTTGAGCAGGTCCTTCCGCCGCTTCCGCTGCTGATGGTCCTCCAGGACCCGCCCCACCGTGGCGATGAGATCCTCGACCCTGAAGGGCTTGAGCAGGTAGTCCGCGGCACTGAGCTTCACGGCCGCGATGGCGCTGTCAACAGAGGCATGGGCCGTGAGGATGATGACCGGGAGATCAGGGTGATCCTTGCGCAGATGGCGCATCACCTCGGGGCCGTCCATGCCCGGCATGCGGACGTCGAGGAGGAGCAGATCGTAGTGGCTCTCCTCGAAGCGCGCCAGGGCCTCCTCGCCCGTGCTGGCCTCATCAACGTGGTACCCCCGCAGGCTGAGCAGGTCACGCAG
>CAZIWL010000112.1:9184-13965 GCA_964542755.1 uncultured Anaerolineales bacterium | reverse complement strand
TATTCGCGACGCGTTGGAGGCGGCGAAGTACTTTGTGAGCCGGATGGACATTCGACTTGATCAAGTCGGGTACGTCGCATACGATGATGTGGCGCAGATAAGAGATGAGCTGCAGTGCGTGCGGCGGCTGGGTCCGGAGGATCTGGACGCTACTGGGTGCGTTCCGACGGATCCTGACGATGAGGATTGCGGTTGTCGGCAAGAGGTGATCACCAATACAGTCCTCTACCATCTGGATCAGGCCACCGCTGGAGGCGGGACGAATATCGCTGCCGGCATTTCGCTGGGCATCGACGTGCTGGCGACGACTGAGAACCACTACGGGCGTCCCGGGGCTGCTCACGTGATGATCCTGATGACGGATGGTCAGGCGACTCACAGGCCAGCGGACTCACCCTGCGATGACGATGGGGACGTGTACCCTTTCGACGACGACCTGAACAATGACTGCGTTGCCTACTTCGCTGAGGAAGCCCGCGACAACGGGATCGTCATCTACACTATCGGTCTGGGCACGGGCGCCGACAAGGATCTGCTGCGATACGTTGCCGATCTCACCGGGGGACGATACTATCCGGCCACCCGGGACAACCTTGACGACATATTTGACGAGCTCTATGAGCGCATCTTCATCCGGCTGATCAAGTGAGCGGCCGCGTCGCGAAAGGCCTACCAGGTAGACAGGGCGCCGGGGCTGCTTCGCGCTGGGCGCGTGCCTGTCGGCCTGGCGGAAAGATGCTTGACATTATCCCACCCCGTCGGTATGATTGCCTTTGAGGCAGTAGAACGTACCAGAACGTAGCAATAGCTTCTACAAGGAGATAGACACTATGCGCCGCGGCCGAATCCTGCTGATCATAGGGGTCGTTCTGTTGCTAGCCACCGCCGCCGTGGGCTTCCTGATGTGGAGGCGGATCTCGCAAGGCGAGCCCGCGCCCCCGCCGGTGTCGGGGGAGGAGGGGGCTGTGCCGTATGCGCCGGCAGAGGGGACGGAAGTGATCGTCGCGGCGCAAGACATCCCCAGGGGCACCCTCATCACGGAGCAGGGCGGCGCCGTGATGGCGACCACGTGGCCGCAGGATTCGGCGGTGACGGAGGTAGCGCTCAAGCAGGCCAGCGCGGCCTATGGGCGTATCGCGCGGGTGGACATCGTCCGCGGCTCGCCCATCCTCCCCAAGATGCTGGCCGAGGATGCCGGTGAGATGGGTGCGGCGGGCTCCGACGCGGCGCTGAGCATCCCGGCGGGCAGGGTGGCCTACGCGCTGCCGGTGGCCCGGTACTCGGCCGTGGCCTGGGCCCTCCGGCCGGGCGATCGGGTGGACGTCATGCTATCCCTGCTGATGGTGGATCTGGACGAGGAGTTCCAGACGCTGCTGCCGAACCAGGCTGCCTGCATCTCCCCTCCGGAGGGAGAGGAGTGCCAGAGCGGCACCCTGGGGCGCCTCCAGACGCTGCCGAACGGCTGGATCGTGAACGTCAGGCCGCAGGGGCAGCAGCGGCCGAGGCTGGTCACCCAGTTGACGATCCAGGACGCGAAGGTGCTGCGCGTGGGTGATTGGGACCCGGAGCCCGAGGCAACACCTCCACCCGAAGCCGGCGAGGAGGCAGCTCCCACGCCCATCCCCGAGGTGAAGCCCCTCACGCTGGCCGTCTCGCCGCAGGACGCCGTGGCGCTCAAGTATGCGCAGGAGATTGGCGCGAGCATCGATCTGGTCCTCCGTTCGCCCGGCGATGCGAACAAGACGGTGGAGACGGAGTCGGTGACGCTGGAGTACCTTTTCGAGCGGTTCAACATCGAGCAACCTCCCAAGCTGCCCTACGGGGTGACGCCACCTTTGAACGCATTGGATGCGGGCAGCGTCAACACGGAGGGCAGTGCTCCGGGCGGCGAAGCACGTGAATGATCGGCCATGGAGGCATCAGACGGTATGACTGACCGTTCTGCCCCGCTGCCACGCCATCGGCCGGGCCGTGCACTGCCGGCGTCGAGGAGGATCTCCCCGGCTGGTTCAGGCAACTCGAGGTTCTCCGTCCGTCCTTTGAAGGCTCTCTAGCATGGAGAAGATCCGAGTTCTGATCATCGACGATATCGGCGAGACCCGGGAGAACCTGCGCAAGTTGCTCTCCTTCGAGCCGGACGTCGAGGTCGTGGGCGCGGCAGGCTCCGGGCCCACGGGGATCGAGCTGGCCAAGGAGTTCGAGCCCCACGTCGTCCTGATGGACATCAACATGCCCGAGATGGACGGCATCACGGCCACAGGGAAGCTGTTGGAGCAGGTTCCGACGGCGGAGGTGGTGATGCTCTCGGTGCAGGGGGAGACGGATTATCTCCGCCGCGCCATGCTGGCCGGCGCCCGGGACTATCTCACCAAGCCGGCCAGCGCGGATGAGCTGGTCAACACCATCCGGCGGGTGTATGAGCTGGCGAAGTCCCAGGCGGACAGCCGGCGGGCGGCAGTCAGGCGCGCTGGGGCAGCCGAGCGGACGAGGAAGCGGGAACGGGGCCGCGAAGGGGATCTGGTGGTGGTCTTCTCGCCGAAGGGCGGCACGGGTTGTACGACGCTGGCCTCCAACCTATCTCTGGCACTCCAGGAACGGTCGGTTTCGGAGCGGGACGTGGCGCTACTGGATGGGAACCTCCAGTTTGGGGACGTGGGCGTCATGCTCGACCTGCGTCCGGATCGGAGTGTGGCGGACTTGACCGAGCGGATCGACGAGTTGGACGGCGATCTTCTCAGCACTGTGATGAGCACACACGGATCCGGCGTGCGGGTGCTGCTGGCGCCGCCGCGGCCGGAAGCGGCGGAGAGCCTGTTGGCGCGCGAATCCCCGGAGGACAGCCCCCCCATGGCGACGATCCTCGGTATGCTTCGGAAGGCTTATGACGTCATCGTCGCCGACACGTGGAGCTGGATTGACGACCTGACACTGATGCTCTTCGACGCGGCGTCCTTGATTGTGCTGGTCGTGACGCCGGATATTCCGGCTGTGAAGAGCGCCCGTCTCTTCCTGGAGTTGGCGAGCAAGCTGGACTATCCGATGGAGAACATCTTCCTGGTGGTCAACGGGGCGGACCGCCGCGGCGGCCTCCAGAGCAGCCAGATCGAGAAGGCGATGATGCCGATCGCGGCGGAGATACCGTTTGACGAACGAGCTGCGCTGGGAGCGGCTAACCGCGGCGTGCCCCTTATCGAGCGAGAGCGGAACCGTCCCATCTCTGAGAGTATTGTCCACCTGGCCGACGTGATCTACGAGAGGCTGTCGGAGGTGGACGAGGAGCAACGCGCTCAGGCGTCGAGCCAGGAGGCCAGGGGCGTCGGCGGAACTGGTCTCCTTCGTCTGAAGGAGGCTTTCAGCCGCAGGTAGCGTGCGCGCGCGGCTTGAGCCCGGCAGAGGGAAGCAGGCCCAGGGAGGCCTCGAAATGTCGTTACTGAGCCGAATCGAACAGGGGAAGCATAGTGACGGCCGCAAGCCCTCCTCTGCTGGTGGAGACGGGGCACAGACGCGTCGTCCCCTCACCTCATCGGTGCAGGGAACCTACCAGAACCTGAAAGCGCGCATCCAGGATCGCTTGATCGCCGAGCTGGATCCGGCGCTGGACGTCGTCCATACCGACGAGGTCCGCGGCACGATCCGCCGCATGTACGAGGATATCCTGGCTGAGGAGCGCGTGGTTCTCAGCCGCCCGGAGCGGCAGCAGCTCTTCGAGCAGATCGTGGCCGAGATTCTGGGGCTCGGCCCGCTGGAGCCCTTTCTCGCGGACGACAGTATCACCGAGATCATGGTGAATGGTCCGGAGGACGTCTACATCGAGCGGGAGGGGAAGATCCACAGGACGAAAGCGGTCTTCGAGTCCGAGGATCATCTGATGCGGATCATCGAGCGGATCGTCGCCCCGTTGGGCCGGCGGATCGACGAGAGCTCTCCCATGGTGGACGCTCGACTCCCCGACGGCTCCCGTGTGAACGCCATCATTCCCCCGATCTCCCTGGTCGGCCCCACGGTGACGATTCGCAAGTTCTCGGCAGATCCCCTTACCGTGGATCAGCTGATCCAGTTCGGCTCGGTGACCGGGGAGTCGATGGAGCTGCTCAAGGCCTGCGTTCAGGCAAGGCTGAATATCCTCATCTCCGGGGGTACGGGCTCAGGCAAGACGACCTTCTTGAACGTTCTGTCAGGGTTCATTCCCGGGGACGATCGCATCGTGACGATTGAGAATGCCGCGGAGCTTCAGTTACGGCAGGAGCACGTGGTGACGCTCGAGTCCCGCCCCCCCAACATTGAGGGGAAGGGAGAGGTTACGATCCAGGATCTGGTGATCAACAGTCTCCGTATGCGCCCTGACCGCATCATCGTGGGTGAGTGCCGTGGCCCGGAGGCCTTCGACATGCTCCAGGCGATGAACACGGGCCACGAGGGGAGCATGACGACGATCCACGCCAACAATGCCCGGGATGCGCTGGGACGGCTGGAGAATATGATCCTGATGGCCGGTATGGATCTCCCCCACCGAGCCATCCGCGAGCAGATCGCGGCCGCCCTGGACGGCATCATCCAACTGGAGCGCATGCGGGACGGCAGCCGGAAGGTGGTCACGTTCAGCGAGATCCAGGGGATGGAGGGCGACGTGGTGACGATGTCGGACATCTTCAAGTTCGAGCGGGCCGGCTATGAGAGCGGGCGGGTGATCGGCACGCTACGACCAACAGGGTTGCGTCCCAAGTTCATGGAGAAGATCGAGGCCGAGAATATTCGCCTGCCGGCGAGCATCTTCGGCGCGG
>CAZIWL010000112.1:0-9084 GCA_964542755.1 uncultured Anaerolineales bacterium | reverse complement strand
GGGTTCACGTGGCGATGACCGCTCCTAGGGGCGGGAGATAGGAAGGCGCTAGATGGTGGTCTGGTTCGTACTGGCAGTGCTGGGCACGTTCGGCATGGCTGCGTTGGTTGGCGGCCTCATCCTCTCGCGCGGCGTGCAGGATGAGCTGGTCGAGGAGCGCCTGGGGCTGTATGAGCGCTCGGCAGAGGCGGATGTGAAGGCCGACCGGTCGGCGCCGCTGACGGATGCGCTCGACCGCGCCCTGACCGAGCGCGGGCTCGGCGCCAATCTGGGGACACAGCTTGCGCGGGCCGATCTGAAGCTGACGGTCGGAGAGTTCATCGGCCTGACGGTCATCACGACGGTCTCACTGGGCGGGCTGGCGCACCTGTGGCGCGGGGATGTCCTCATCACAGCCGTCGCAGGCCTGCTGGGTTTCTTCGCCCCGCGAGCGTACGTGGGGATCCGCCGCGGCCGGCGCCTGCGGGCCTTCAACGATCAGCTGGGCGATACGATCAATCTGATGGTGAACAGCATTCGCGCGGGGTACAGCATCCTCCAGGCCATGCGGGCGGTGGCGGACGAGATGGGGCCGCCGGCCTCGACGGAGTATGGGCGCGTCGTCCAGGAGGTGCAGCTCGGTATCCCTCTGGAGGATGCGCTCAAGCATATGCTGAGGCGTGTGCCCAGTGAGGATCTCGACATGATGATCACGGCCATCAACGTGCAGCGGGAGGTCGGTGGGAACCTGGCTGAGGTGTTGGAGTCGATCAGTTTCACGATCCGGGAGCGCATCCGGATCAAGGGGGAGATCCGGGCGCTGACGGCCCAGAGCCGCATTTCCGGGTACATGGTGGCCATGGTGCCGGTCGTCCTGGCGGCGGTGATCTATTTGATCAATCCGGAGTTCATGGGGCTGCTGTTTGAGCATACGTGCGGGCACATTATGATCGGCGTGGCTGCTGTCGGCATTGGAGCAGGGTTCTTTGTGATTAGTAAGGTTGTGGATATTGATGTGTAGAGGGCACCAACAAGAACCTAGAGGTCTCATGGGGTTGATGGGTGGACGAGGTCTTGTGCGCCGGACGGATATGCGTGTGGGGTTGAGGATTCTGGCGAAGACCATTAGGGTCTGCGGGCAAAGTTAGGATGGAGTGGTAGATGTCACCTTTGTTGTTGATCGCTCTCGGGCTGCTGGTGTTCGTGGGATTGATTCTGTTGATCGTCCGCCGGGTCCGCTCGCAGGGGACAAGCTCGGTGGAGGATCGGCTGGAGTCGTACGCCACACTGGACCGCCCTCCGACGCTGGAGGAGATTGAGCTTTCCCAGCCTTTCACCGACCGTGTGCTGGTGCCGCTGGTGGAAGGGTTGGCCGGGCTGGCGCGGCGTTTCACGCCGCAGGAGAGCCTCGAGACGATCCGCCACAACCTGGAGCTGGCAGGCAATCCGTATGGCTGGAGCGCGGTCCAGTTCATGGGCTTGCGCGTGCTGGCGGCGCTCCTTTTCGGGGGCGTCGGGGCGCTGATCGTGTTCGTGTCCAGCATGCCGCTGCCGCGCCGGATGCTGTTGATGGGGGGATTGGGGGTCGGCGGGTATTTCCTGCCGGTTCTATGGCTGAGGAGCCGTACGAGCAGCCGGCAGCGGGAGATCCTCCGCTCGCTGCCCGACGCGTTGGATCTTCTCACGATTTGCGTGGACGCGGGCCTGGGGTTCGATGGCGCGATGGCGCGTGTGGCGGAGAAGTGGGATAATGCGTTGAGCCGGGAGCTGACCCGGGTGCTTCAGGAGATCCAGCTGGGTAAGCTGCGGCGGGAGGCGCTGCGCGGCATGGCGCAGCGAGCCGAGGTGCAGGAGGTGTCGACGTTCGTGGCCGCCGTCGTTCAGGCGGAGGAGCTGGGCGTCAGCATTGCCAAGGTGCTCCGCATCCAGGCCGAGGAGATGCGGCGGCGTCGCCGGCAGCGGGCGGAGGAGCTGGCGCGTCAGGCGCCGATCAAGATGCTGCCCGCTATCGCGTTTCTGATCTTCCCCGCTATCTTCGTCGTTCTGCTGGGTCCGGCCGTGATCCGCGTCATGACGATGGAGATAGGCATCGGCGGACTTGGAGGGGGCGGCATGCCGTAGGACGGTTAACGGACAATAGATCCTTGGATCGACTAGCCATTCGCAGGCTTTCAGCGTCCGTATTGAATCTCTTCTTCCCCCCACATTGTGTCGGCTGTCAGACGTTGGGGGCCTGGTTCTGTGAGCGCTGTCAAGATCGTGTAAGGCTGGTCGAGCCGCCGTTCTGCTGGCGATGTGGGAAAGGGATGGGGGAGACGGGCTCCCGCCTGTGTGCCGCGTGTCGATCTGGTGGACATGCGGTCGAGCAGATACGCTCGGTTGGTTACTCCGAAGGCGTCCTCCGCGAAGCGATCCACGCTCTGAAGTACGACGGCATCACCGCGCTGGCTGCACCCCTGGCTGGTCTCATGGAGGACACGTGGTTCCGCCTCTCGATGACGGTGGACGTGATGGTGCCGGTCCCGCTCCATCGGTCTCGCGTGCGCAGGCGGGGATTCAACCAGGCGGCCCTTCTGGCACGGGCGTTGTCTGATCGGATTGACATCCCGGTGGACGAGGGATTGCTGGTGCGTCACCGGCGGACTACCGCTCAGGTTGGGCTCGGTGCCGACGAGAGGTCACGGAACGTGGAGGGTGCGTTCCGATGCGTGAGTGGGCAGGCGGCGGGCAAGGACGTTCTGGTTATCGACGACGTGTGTACGACCGGCTCTACACTGGAGGCGTCTGCTGTGGCGCTCCGGCAGGGTGGAGCCAAGAGCGTGAGGGCGCTGACACTGGCTCGCGCGCGTTGAGGTGGGGCTTTCGGTACGCTTGGTGATGGTTGGCTTGGGCATCGATCCACGGTGGACCGTGTAGCACGGGTAGATGGCCATTAGAACTGATAGGGTAAGGAGGTTGCGATGGACGTATCTATCTTCACAAGAAAGCTGGAGTTGACGCCGAGGCTGAGGGACTACGTCGAGGGCAAGGTTGAGCGGCTGGACCGCTACCTGCCGACGATTGATGAGGCACGGATTGATCTCGAGGTGCAGGACACGCGGAGTGACGAGGACCGGCAGGTGGCTCAGTTGACGGTCTGGACGGGAGGGACGATTCTCCGGGCCGAGGAGCGGACCGGGGACATCTTCGCCTCGATCGACGCTGTATTGGACAAGATGTATCGCCAGATCGCGCGATACAAGGGTAAGCGGTTGGACCGCTGGCACTCGGCCGCCGAGCCCCTCCCCCTGGATGAACCGATGGAGGAGGAGCCGGAAGGCGAGATCGTGCGGGTGAAGCGTTTCGAGGTCAGGCCGATGACGCCCGAGGAGGCCATCGAGCAGATGGAGCTCCTGGGGCACCATTTCTTTGTCTTCCTCAACGCCGAGGAGGGCACGATCAACACGGTTTACAAGCGCCGGGACGAGAACTACGGCTTGCTCCAGCCTCAGATGGGCTAGGACTGCCGCACGGCGCACTGAGGACGGGAGGGTGGGCAAGGAAGGGGCTCGACGCGGTCGGGCCCCTTGCTCTGTCGGCGTGGAGGAAACTGGTCTTTGATGGCATCTGGCAGAGACGCCGTCCGGGTGGTTACCAGGGTGGTTGCCCGTCCGCATCCAGTGGATGACAGAATGGGTGGGAGGAGCATCGCGTGAGGGAGGTGACGGTCGTCATCCTGACCGGGGGGTGGGGCGACAGCCCCGTTGAATCGGCCCTCCGGGCCGGGCATCAGGCTGCGGCGCGGGATCTCGTCGAGACCTTCGCGTGTCTGGAGCGAGCCCAGCGTATCATTGTGGGCTCGGATGATCCGATCTGGGCGGACACGCTGGACGGTCTGCCCGCGACGGTCGACCTCGACGCGCCCGGCGATACGTTCCATTTCGGCAGGCGGTTGGCTGGCATCATCGAGCGGTACGGGCTGGACCGTGTGCTCTACACGGGCGCGGGGTCGGCGCCCTTGCTGCAGACCGACGACTGGATGGAGGCTTTGGATCGACTCACGTCGTCGGATCCGATCGTGGTGACGAATAATCTCCACTCGTGCGATTGGGCGGGGTTCACGCAGGCGGAGGAGGCGGCCGCCTTGATCGCCCCTCAGACAAAGGATAACGGGATCGCCTGGACGCTGGTCAACGAGAGGGGCTTCTCGTGCCACGCGCTGGCACCGTCAGCGGGTGCGCGGTTTGACATCGATACGCCCGTGGACTTGCTCATCGCGCGCCGGCACCCGGGGATTGGTCGCCACTTGAGGCGCTATCTCGATGACCTGGGATGGGCGTCGGGGAGATTGGATGGGGTGCTGGCCGAGATGAGGCGCGAGGGTGGCAGCCTGATGGTGGCAGGCCGAGCCTCGCCGGCAGCCTGGCGGGCGCTCCAGGAGGCGACGCGCTGCTGGGTGCGGGTGTTTGCGGAGGAGCGGGGGATGCGGGCCAGCGGTCGGCAGGAACGGGGAGAGGTTCGCTCCCTGTTGGCGGATCACCTTCAAGCCGTTGGGCTGGAGAGATTCTTCAACACCCTGGCTGAGCTTGCCAACGGGGTCCTGCTGGACGACCGGGTGATCCTCTGCAGCGCGGGACGGTGGCCGAGCACGCTGGATCGGTTCAACTCAGACCTCTATCGCTGGCAGGAGGTGGAGGATCCGTTCTTGCGCGAGTTCACGCGGGCGGCGGCGGAAGCTACAGTGCCCGTCGTGCTGGGCGGGCACACGGTGGTCGCCGGCGGGCTGATGGCGCTTGCGGAGGCGGTCTCGATGGACCGTGCAGAGGTGATCGAAAGGGACATAGCATGACGACGGTTTTGATGGTGTGCACCGGGAATATCTGTCGCTCGCCCATGGCAGCCGCCCTCCTCCGGGCGAGGCTGAGGGAGGGGCAAGGGCGGGGTGAGTGGGAGGTTGTGTCGGCCGGCATCCGGGCGCCCGATGGCAGGCCGCCCAGCGCCTACGCAATGGCGGAGATGGAGGAGCGCGGGATCGACATCAGGGGCTACCGGTCTCAGGGCGTGGCCGAAAAGCTGATGCGAGAGGCGGATCTGGTCCTGGTGATGACGCGCCATCACGGCGAGGCGCTGGCGGCGGCCTTTCCCGATCAGGCGGGGAAGGTCCATCTGTTGAGCGAGATGGTGGGCAAGACGTACGACATCTTGGATCCGTACGGGGGCACACGGCTGGAGTATGCCTACACCGCGCAGGAGTTGGAGGAACTCATCGAGGAGGGGTACGAGCGCATCGTCGCACTGGCTGAGGAGAAGGGGGATGATTGACCGGCTCTCCGGGGCTCGGTAGGCACGACGATTGAGAAGGATGCCAGCGCCCACGGGATTTCTCAGCTCCGTGGGCGCTGACGTTACGGTCAAGGGAGATCCGCAGGTGGGGCGGATCTCAGGCCGCGCGCGCTAGCTTGCGGCGGGGAAGGTGTCCAGCAGGGCCTTGACCGTCTCCGCCAGGGTCTGCACCGGGACGACCTGAGCTTCACCGGCCCAGCGGGCCTTCAACTCGACGCCTCCCTTCTTCAGGCTGCGGCGGCTTACGGTCGCTCGTACCGGACAGCCGATCAGGTCCGCGTCGGTGAACTTGACGCCGGCGCTCTCCTCCCGATCATCGAGCAGGACCTCCAGGCCGTCCGCCTCGAGCTCGGCGCAGAAAGCCTCGGCTCTTTCCTGGGTCTCGTCGTCTGTACCCAGCGTGAGCATATGGACGTCAAAGGGGGCCAGGGAGGGGGGCCAGATGATGCCGTAGTCGTCGTTATGGGCCTCGATGACGGCGGCCATGAGGCGCCCGACGCCGATGCCGTAGGATCCCATGACGATGGGCTTCTCCTCGCCGTCAGGGTCGAGGAAGGTCGCTCCGACGGACTCGGCGTAGTGCGTGCCCAGTTTGAAGCAGTGACCCAGCTCGATGGCGGAGTCCGCCGTGAGGGTGCCGTCGCACTCAGGGCAGAGGTAGCCGCCCCTGGTCTGAGCGATGTCCTCCATCACGGTGACGGCGAAGTCACGCGGGTAGTTGACGCCCACCAGGTGGTACCCCTCCCGGTTGGCGCCGGCGACGAAGTTGGTCCCCTTCTTGATGGAGGGATCGGCGATCACGAGGACGCCGCCGTCATCCATCGATTCCCTCACGTCGAGGCCGACCGGGGAGCCGTATCCGGGCTCCGCGCCGGCCCGCTGGATCTCCTCGGCCGTGGCGGGCTCAAGCGTCGCTCCGTCCAGGAGGTTGGTGAGCTTCGTCTCGTTGACGTCGAGATCGCCGCGCAGGAGGACGAGGACCAACTCCCCATCGTCCTTGGTGTAGAAGACGACCTTGAGGGTCTGGCGGGTCGGCACGCCCACGAACTCGGCCACGTCCGCGATGGTCTCGCAGCCCGGGGTGGCCATGGGCACGGGGTCCTCGTAGGGCTCGGATTCCACGTCCGGCAGGCGGAAGGTGGCGCGCTCCGCATTCGCCGCGTAGTCACAGCTGTCGCACTGGATGAAGGTGTCCTCGCCGTCGGGATGGGGCAGCATAAACTCGTGGGAGTCGGCCCCGCCCATCATGCCGGTGTCGGCCTCCACAGCGATCGGGTCCAGGGCGCAGCGCTCGAAGATGCGCTCGTAGGCGCGGATGGCCTTCGGGTAGAAGGCGTCAAGGCCCGCCTCATCCACGTCCAGGCTGTAGGCGTCTTTCATGCGGAACTCGCGGACGCGCAGGAGCCCGCCACGGGGCCGAGGCTCGTCCCGCAGCTTGGTCTGGATGTGATAGACGGCTTTGGGAAGGTCGCGGTAGGAGAGAATCTCTTGCCGGGCCAGCCAGGCCACGACCTCCTCGTGCGTCATCGCCAGGGCGTAGTCACGGTCGCCCCGGTCCTTCACCCGCATAAGGGCGGGGCCCACGCTGTCCCAACGCCCCGTGGCCTTCCAGAGTTCTGCGGGGTGGAGGACGGGCATCTTCATCTCCAGAACGCCAATGGCCTCCATTTCCTCGTCCAGGATCCGTTCGATCTTACGAGCCACGCGCCAGCCGAGGGGCAGGTAGCTGTAGAGTCCGGCGCCGATGAACCGCACCAGGGCAGCCCGCACAGCCAGCTTGTGGCTGGTGAGCTCGGTCCCTGTGGGCGCCTCGCGAAGGGTGCGTCCGAATATCTGCGACATTCTCAGCATCAGTGGCCTCCTAATGGCAAAGACGACATAAAAAAGCCAGCCTCCGGGATCGGAAGGCTGGCGGTCGGGCGGCAATCAACGGCCCAGG
This sequence comes from uncultured Anaerolineales bacterium, assembly GCA_964542755.1. GTDB lineage: Bacteria > Chloroflexota > Anaerolineae > B4-G1 > B4-G1 > SKLM01. The sequence continues at coordinate 1,844 of CAZIWL010000112.1, read as the reverse complement.
CAACGCTAACCGAACCCCCGGGACAGGGGAGGGGACGGATACGGCCGTGGCCTGCTAGGGATCGATAGGATCACGCTTGATGGTCGGTCTTCCTGCTGCTCGTTGACGAGGGGTATGGTAGCATGGGAGTGTGGTCCTGTCAACCTTCGGGATCGGCGGTCAGGCATTCTCAAAGGCGCCGATTCTCGCCGTAGATGCGACTGAACCGCATCTACGGGCAGACTCTTGCCGAGCGAGCGGCACATCCGAGACGATCCCGCTGCGCAAGCTGCTCCTTGATCTCGATACACCCAGCCAACGGCGTTGTGCACTCGACCAGCGTCGCTCCGACGGTTTTCCTTTCGAAACGTCTGATCGGCGGTGGTGCACCAGCGACTAGCGCGGAGGTAGTCGGCGGTTGGAGACATAGGACATAGGGCTCACGCTGTTGTCCTGCGCTCTCTTTGCGGTGTGTGGGGAACTCGGGTGCGCACCCGACCGGATCGTCTCGATGGGGGTATTGAAGAGGCGTGATATGCATGCCGGTCAGGTGCAGCGCACCGGGGTTTTTGGCCGGGGGCGCGGGCTGGTGTATAATGGCGCTACTATGGACAATCCCTGGGTGCTTGTCGGATTCCTCTCCATCTTCCACGTGATCGGCGCTTCGGTGCTGGCCAACGCGCTTCGGGGCCTCTGGGGGGGTATTCGGGAGAAGGATCCACAGGGCTGCCGGGCGGTCTTCTTGATGGTCTGGGCGTCGATGTTTGGCTGCTTGCCCTTCACGTTTGGAATCGCATACGCGGGAAGCGAGGTCGGGACGCCCATGGTCCTCGTCGGCCAGGTTGCCGTATGGGCGGGGACGTTTCTAACGGTGCTCCTGGCGCGCGATGCGGTAAGGCGGCTGGCCGAGCCGTTCCTCCATCGCGAGACGATGCTGATGCTCTTCGGCGGCGCTTTCATCGTCGTGGGGGTGGCCGTGGCTGCTTTCCTGCGCGGAGACGGGCAGCTTCCGGCGCTGATGACGGGGGTCACGTTCGCGGTGATCGGCAGCGGCGTGCTGGGCTACGGTCTGTGGAAGCTCTTCAAGTCGACGGAATGATGGACTTTCTCGCAACGACGTGTCGGAGTCTTCTGTAACCCCCGTATGAAGTTCCCTCCTCTGGTCGCGGGCCGTTTCGTACGGCGCGTGAACCGTTTCCGCGTCACGGTGAAGGTTGATGGAGATCCGGTCGACGCGCACCTCCCAAACTCCGGCCGCTTGACCGAGCTTCTGACGCTGGATCGGGCCTGCTGGCTGGAACGGGCGACGAACCCCGGTCGGAAGACGGGCTTCGACCTCAAGCTCGTGGCCTACGCCGGCACGCTGGTGTCTGTCGACGCTCGGCTGCCCAATCCGCTGGTGGCCGAGGCGCTGGGAACGGGGCGGCTGGCGCCCTTCCAGGCGTGCGAGACGTTTGAGCGGGAGGTGGGGCTCGGAGAGAGCCGTATCGATTTCCGGTTGGCGATGCCCGTCGGTACGTTGTGGATGGAGACGAAGTCGGTGACGCTGGTGGAGAAGGGCGTGGCACGGTTCCCCGATGCCCCGACGGCGCGGGGAAGCCGGCACGTGCGGGAGTTGGTGCGCGCCGTGGAGGAAGGGATGCAAGCGGCGGTCGTCTTCGTGGTGCAGCGCTCGGATGCGCGTTCGTTCGCACCGCACGATGAGGCTGATCCGGTGTTTGGTGAGGCGCTGCGCGTGGCGGCCCAGGCTGGGGTCGACGTGTTGGCATGGACGTGTGATGTGAGTCTTGAGGGGATCGCGATGGCGGAGCAAGTTCGGGTGGAGCTGGGGTGAGTGAGCTGGGATTGTCGAGGAGGAGTTGCTG
>CAZIWL010000111.1:0-14071 GCA_964542755.1 uncultured Anaerolineales bacterium | reverse complement strand
CGAAGGGCATCAACGAGCCGCGGTATACGTCGTTCATGGGGATACGGAAGGCGGCCAAGATGGCGTATCCGCACTGGACGCTGGAGGATATCGGCGCGGATCGGGCTAAGGTGGGGCGCAGCGGATCTGGGGTTCGGTGGCCGACGGTCTTCGAACCGCCGGTGCGCGAAGGTGAGGCGGAGATCATCGAGGCCGGGTCGGTGGAGGAGAAGGCCGAGATTCTGGCGGAGAAGCTGTTGGCGGAGAAGGTCATCTAGGGGGCGAGAGATAATGAGTGGCGATATCTTCGTCTGGGTGGAACAGTTTGAGAACGAGGTGGTCGGCGCCTCCTGGGAGGCTGTAGGGGCGGCGCGGCAGCTGGCGGATGAGCAGGGGGGCCATGTGGTTGCGTGTCTCTTCGGCGGGGACGGGGTGGGTGGTCTGGCCGAGGAGGCCTTCGCGTACGGTGCGGACAGGGTGATGGTGGGGAAGGATGCGACGCTTGTGGACTTCAGGGTGGAGCCCTACGCGGCGCTGATGGCGGAAGCGATCGAGCAGGGCGAGGCGGACACGGTGCTGATAGCGGCAACATTCCGGGGCAGGGAGCTGGGGCCGGCGCTGGCGGTGCGGCTGGAGACCGGGTGCATCGCGGACTGCACGGATCTGGTGTTCGAGGACGGAGAGCTGGTGGCGACGCGGCCGATCTACGCGGGGAAGCTGATGTCGAAGTGTATGATCCCGGAGCGACGTCCGCGGGTGTTGACGACGCGCGTGAGAGCTTTCGGGAAGCCGGAACCCGACGTGGGGCGGGACGGGGAGGTGAATCAGCTGCAGCCCGTGATGGCCGAGGAAGCGATCAAGACGAAAGTGATGGGGTTTGAGGAGAGCGAAGGTGGCGTCAGCCTGGCGGACGCGAGCATCATCGTGTCTGGAGGGCGGGGTGTGGCAGGGAGCGAGGGATACGGGCCGCTGCAGGAGTTGGCGGACGTGTTGAACGCGGCGCTCGGGGCCTCTCGTGCGGCGGTGGATGCGGGATGGATACCTTACGAGCACCAGGTAGGGCAGACGGGGAAGACGGTGAGCCCCGATCTCTACGTGGCTTGCGGCATCTCAGGGGCGATCCAGCACCTGGCCGGGATGAGGACGAGCAAGGTGATCGTTGCCATCAACAAGGATCCGGAGGCCCCCATTTTCAAGGTGGCGGACTACGGCGTGGTGGGCGATCTCTTCGACGTGGTGCCGGCGCTGAAGAAGGTACTGGCTGAGAGAATGGGGTAGGAGCCGGACCGCCCTGCGAGCAGTGGCGCGCGCGGCGGAGTTGGGTTGGACGACAATAGGATATGGATCGACACACCCCGCGGATTCCCGTGGGGTGTGTCGTTGGGGAAGGAGCGGCGCCGTGGACTTGGCGATCCGCTGGGAATCCGTAGAGAGGTGGGCGTCCGTGCGAGCGGGCGGAAGCCGCGACCCCTAGATCATAGTGTCAGTTCTCGCGCGTGATCGGGCCACTGGTTGTCGGCTGAGGTGGGTACCTTGTGAGTGCACGGGGATCTGCAGCCGGCACGCTTGTGTGGCGCTTCTGGCTATGCTATAATCCGAGATGTTGGTTGTTATGGCTAGGTGGGCAGTTCTGACTACTGACGGGAGGTGTCGTGCAAGGCTCAAAGGATAGGCGCAATCGGATCATAGCTTGGATCATCAGCCTCTTTGTGGTCCTGAGCATGGCGTTGAGTATGGCTGGATCCCTCGTGTCCACTCGCCGAAGCACGCCGACCCCTTTCCCTTCACCCACGCCGTTTCCGACACGGACGCCGACTCCGAGCACCATGTGACAGCCGTAGGGGGCACAGAGACAGGCGAAAGATGACAGTGTGACGCTCTGAGGTAGTTGATGGCACGGCGCCACCGGACCCTCAGCGCGGCAGCTGCCAGGTTTCGAGCACTTTCTAGAGACAGACTTGACAGCGATCATTGACCCGTCGCACGGGTGGGGAGAACAAGCATGGTCGAGGATTCTTTGAAGATCCTGTTCCTTTCCGCTGAGGCAGTGCCCTTCGCCAAGGTCGGTGGGCTCGCGGACGTCGCTGGATCGCTCCCCAAGGCACTTCAAGCTTTGGGGCACGACGTGCGATTGATGATCCCGCGCTACGGGACTATCAGCAGTGATGAGTTCGATCTCAAGAAGATCGGGGAGCCTTTCCGCGTGCCTGCGGGCGCGGGCAAAGAGTACGTCCACCTGATCAAGACGACGACGGGGGACGTTCCGGTATACTTGCTCTGGAACGAGCATTACTTCACCTCCCGCGAGAAGGTCTACGGGTTCGAGGATGATGCTCAACGCTTTGCTGTCTTCGGCAGGGGGGCCCTGGGAGCTCTTAAGCTGCTGGATTGGATGCCAGACGTGATCCACGCCAACGACTGGCACACCGGTGTCGTTCCCACCTGGCTCGATCTCGCCGGGTGGCGTGATCCCTTCTTCCGTGACATCGCCACGCTGTTCACCATTCACAACTTGGCCTACCAGGGTATCACCGGACGGCTCATCCTCCGCTTTGCTCAGATGGAGGATGTGGAGCACCTCGACGTGGAACAGCCGGGAACGGTCAACTGGATGGCCCAGGGGATCGCGCATTCCAGCCTGGTGAACACGGTCAGCGAGCGGTATGCGGTCGAAATCCTGAGCTCTGAGATGGGAATGGGGCTCGATCCTCTGCTGCGAAAGCGCAAGAACCGCCTCCACGGGGTTCTGAATGGACTGGACTACGACGTCTGGAACCCCGTAACCGATCCACATATTCCTCACAACTTCGATGTGGAAAGGCTCAATCGTCGGGCCGCAAACAAGACCGCGCTCCAGCAGCAAGCTAGATTGCCGGTCCGTTCTGACGTTCCGCTCGTGGGAATGATCAGCCGCCTGGATCAGGTCAAGGGCATGGATCTCATGGAGCCAGTCCTAGATTGGCTCCTCGGCGAGCGAGACGCCCAGTTCGTGCTACTAGGAACGGGCGACCCCCGGTACCACGAGATGTTCCGGTCGGTCGAGGAGCGGTATCCAGGCCAGGTGCGTGTTTTCCTCAAGTTTGACGCCGTACTAGCCCGGCGCATATATGCGAGTTCGGACATGTTCCTCATGCCCAGTCTCGTCGAGCCATGTGGGCTGGGGCAGATGATCGCCATGCGCTATGGCAGCGTGCCCGTCGTACGGGAGACGGGCGGTCTGGCGGACACCGTCACGGACCACACCTCCGAGAGAGGGCATGGGACTGGCTTCGTCTTCCAGGAGAAGACGCCCGAGGGCTGCAAACGCGCGTTGCAGCGCGCTCTGGATGTGTATGGGGACAGGGAGACGTGGCGCGCTCTCCAGATGCGCGGGATGGCGTCTGATTTCTCCTGGACAGCCTCGGCGGAGGAGTATATCGATCTCTACCACAGAGCGATCGAGCTGCACCGGTAGCCGGGCTGGCCTGACCCGCTTCAAATTTGTCTCCGCTGTACACGTTTTCCTCCTCCGAGACAATCGAGTACTTCTGCTGCGCCGTGCCGGGACCGGGTACCAGGACGGGAAGTACAGCGTGGTTGCCGGTCACCTGGACGGTGGCGAGGAAGTGTGCGCGGCTGCCGTCCGGGAGGCGCGGGAGGAGGTTGGCATCGACCTCGACGCCGATCAGCTTGAGCTTGTCGGAGTTATGCACCGCCTGTCCGACGACGAGCGCATCGACTTCTTTCTGGCGACGTCGGCGTGGTCAGGCGAGATCCGCAACAAGGAGCCGTCGAAGTGTGATCGCCTGGCTTGGTACGAGATGGATGGATTGCCGGGCGAGGTGATACCCTACGTACGACGAGCCTTAGACAACTACCGCCGAGGTGTCTGGTTCGACAGCTTCGGCTGGGAAGCAGGGTAGGCGAGAGCGGGAATCCGCCCGAAGCTGGTGGAGCATCCTACGAGAGTGCGTCAGGAGCGACGTGGTCGGCTCCAAGCTCATGTGAACTCGAAGCCGGCGGGATACGGTGGGCCAGTGGAGGGGTTTCTGTGCGGATGGAGTCGTAGCGCACACTGCATAAGACGCCGTCACTTCGCAGATGGCGAGGACCGACGATAGCCTTGCTGGAGGAGGGTCATGGAGGAAGGAATCTGGCGCGTGAGCGCTGATGCATCACTGCAGGCGGTTCTGGAGGATCCGGCGTGCCCGCCTCTGCTGGCGAGGGTCTTGGGGACCGTCCATTCGTGGCAGGTACGGAACGAGACTACGGTCAACCGGACGCTGAAGTCGAGCCGGTTGATGCCGTGCTGGACCGCGGCACTCATCGCCCTGGATGCCGTCGTGACGGTTGAGGGCGAAGATGGATCAGAGGAGGTGGCCCTGGAGAGTCTAGTGCGGCGCCGGAAGAAGGGCAACACCACGTCCGTCTACATTTGTCGCCGGGAGAACGCACGGTGGGGCGATGCCCACGTCGGCCGCACGTCATCAGACGAGCCAATCGTTGCCGCTTATGCGGTGGTGTGGGGGACGGATGGGACAGTCGACAACGCCCGGATTGTCCTAAGCGGTGCCTCGTCGGAACCGGTCTGGGTCGCCGACGCTGCGAATGGCTTGGTGGGGCGGCGGCTGGATGGGGAGAGCCTCAGTGACGTGGTGTCCGCTGTCGTGGACGAGGTCGAGCCTGTGGGGGACTACCTGGGGAGCGAGACGTATCGCAGGGCGATGGCGGGCGTCCTGACACGGCGAGCACTCGAGGCGTGTCTGCGGCAGGAGGAAGATGATGGATAGCAGACAGATGAAGAGCATCGCAGTAATTGTCAACGGCGAAGAGACGGTGCTTGAGGTCCATCCAGCGGACACGCTTCTCGATGCGCTGCGTGCGGCTTCGTACACGAGCGTGAAGTACGGTTGCGGAACCGGGGACTGCGGGGCGTGCACGGTACTCCTCGACGGCGAACCGGTGCACAGCTGTCAGATGCGGGCCGTCGAGGCGGAGGGGCGTCGCGTCTTCACGGTGGAGGGCCTTGCTCCCTACCCGGCTCGCACGGTCGATGATCTCCACCCTATACAGCGCGGCTTTGTGGAGACCGGTGCTATCCAATGCGGCTACTGTACGCCGGCACAGATGCTGACTGCGAAGGCTTTGCTCGACCGAAACGTCGAAGCGACACGGGCAGAGATTGAGGACGCTCTAAGCGGGGTCCTCTGCCGCTGCACCGGTTACGTCAAGATCATCCAGGCCGTGGAGCGGGCGGCGGCGATCATGCGCGGCGAGGAAGTGGCTCCCTTCCGGCACTTCGAGGCAACGCTGACTGAGGGCGCGTCGGCAGCCGACCTACTGGGCGAGTATTACGCCGTCCCGGGTGATGGTCGACACCCGCGGACGACCCTGGTCGTCTCGCCGCCGGAGATGGAGCGCAGAGAGGTGGTTGGGCAGTCCGAGATCAAGGTCGATGGCGTGAAGCTCGCCGCCGGGGCACCAGCCTTCACCGACGACGTCAAAATTGAGGGTATGCTGTACGGTGCTTTGCTGACGAGCCCCCACGCGCATGCCTATGTTAGGAGCATCGACGCCAGCAAGGCCCGGGCCCTGGATGGGGTGCACGCCGTTCTGACTCACGAGGATATCCCGCGGGTCAAGCACGCCTCCGGTGGGCAGAGCTACCCCCAACCGCCACCCTTTGACCAGGTTTGCCTCGACAACAAGGTGCGGCACGTGGGGGACCGGGTGGCCGTGGTGGCCGCGGAGACGCCCCGGCTGGCGCAGCGGGCCCTGCGGCTGATTGAGGTTGAGTATGAGGTCCTGCCGCATGTGCTGGAGGGTGAAAAAGCCCGGGCCGCCGGGGCGCCGGTCATTCACGACGAGCCCGACACCGACGGGATCTTCAACCGGGAGCACAACATTGTCCATCATATCGAGGCTGATGAGGGAGACGCTGATGAACAGTGGGGGAGGGCGGACAGGGTCTTCGAGCGGGAGTATCGGACCTCACAGCAACAGCAAGCGCACATCGAACCGCACGTCTGCATCACCTATTGGGACGAGGATGCCCGGCTCGTCGTGCGGAGCAGCACGCAGGTGCCGTTCCACATCCGCCGCATGCTGGCACCTCTAACCGGGCTCTCAGAGCGAGATATCCGGGTGATCAAACCGCGCATCGGTGGAGGATTTGGGAACAAGCAGGAGATGCTCCTCGAGGACCTCTGCGCCCACCTCACCCTTGCGACGGGGCGCCCTGTGCGGATGGAATACAACCGGCGGGAGGAGTTCACCAGCTCCCGGAGCCGGCACCCAACGGTGCAGCGGTACCGAGTCGGTGTGACCCATGACATGGAGGTTGTGGCGACCGAGCTCGACCTGCTGGGTGACACGGGGGCCTACGGCACGCATGGCCTGACGGTCAACATGGTCGCGGGTCAGAAAGGATTAACCCTTTACAACACGCCTTACTCGTCCTTCATCTGCGACGTCGTCTATACCAACAAGCCGACACCCGGGGCTTTCCGCGGCTACGGTGCGATGCAGTGTTTCTTCGGGTTGGAGACGATGATGTCGGAGATCGCGGAGGAGATGGGCTGGGACGTGATCGAGTTCAAGCGCAAGAATTGGATCAAGGTGGGCGAGGAGCTGCTGATGGCGAAGGCCCTCGGCGAGGGGCGAGAGGGCTTCGAACAGATCATCCACTCCAATGGTCTGGAGGAGTGCGTTCGGCTGGGCGTGGAGGCCGTGGACTGGTATGGCAAGAGGGGTCAGTTAAACGAGGACGCCCAGGGTCCTATCCGCCGTGGCATCGGGATGGCCGTGATGGCCCACGGGAGCGGCATCGCCGGCCTCGACATGGGCGCGGCTACGCTGAAGATGAACGACGACGGCTCCTTCAACCTCCTGGTCGGGGCCACGGACATCGGAACGGGCTCTGATACCATCCTGGCGCAGATGGCGGCCGAGGAACTCGGCGTCACGCTGGACGATATGATCGTCTATTCATCGGACACCGACTTCACCCCCTTCGACAAGGGGGCGTACGCCTCAAGCACGACCTACATCAGCGGTGGTGCGGTCCGCAAGGCGGCGCGCCAGGTCGCTGACCAGATCCGCCGCCACGCCGCCGCGATGCTGGGAACCGAGCTGGGCGAGCGTGGTGAGTTGGCGCTGGAGGACATTGCGCTGAGGGACAAGACCGTCTGGTTCCCTGACGGTCGGAAAGTGTCCATGGAGCGAGTGGCACTCAGCAGCCTCCACGAGCAGGATCAGCACCAGATCATGGCCACCGCGTCGAACATAAGCTACGACAGTCCACCGCCTTTCGGCGCCCAATTCGTCGAGGTCGCTGTAGACACGGAGACGGGACAGGTGGAGGTGGAGCGCGTGCTTATGGTCGCCGACGCGGGTCGGGTGATCAATCCGATCACGGCCTCAGGACAGGTGGAGGGGGGCATCGCGCAGGGACTAGGCTTCGCGGTTTGTGAGGAGATGGTCTACGAGGAGGATGGGCGTCTGGCGAACGCGCGCCTGGGGCCGTATCATATCTACAAGGCTGACGAGATGCCGGAGGTGGCGTGCATCTTCGTCGAGACCGATGAGCCGACGGGCCCCTTCGGGGCGAAATCTGTGGCGGAGCTAGCCATCGACGGGATCGCGCCGGCGGTGGCCGACGCCATCCACGATGCGACGGGGGTCTGGATTCGGGAGGTCCCATTTACTCCGGAACGGGTCTGGCGGGCGCTCAACGACCGTGAGGCTTAGGCATAACCCGGGAGCCGATGAAGGGAATCTCGCTGGAGAATGCGAATCGTACGAGTAGTCTGGATGAGGAGGGCATCGTGTACAAGACCATTCTGGTTCCACTGGACGGATCGAAGCGCGCGGATGCGATTCTGCCCCATGTGGAGGAATTGGCTCAGCGCTACGAGGCTGAAGTCGTTTTCGTGCGCGTGCTTGAGCCCATTCCGTACGTCTCCGGCCCTGAAGGGACGCCGGTCACCCTGCGGGAGCAGGAGTTGGAGCTCCGCCGGAAGGATGCAGAGCAGTATCTCAAGGCCCGACGAGGCGAGTTCATGGAGAAGGGAATCGAGGCGAAGGGGGTTGTCTTCCAGGGACCCGTGGTGGAGGCGATCACGGACGCGGCGGAGCGTGAGGGAGCGGATTTGATCGCTATTGCTAGCCACGGCAGGAGTGGGTTGGCGCAATGCTTCTACGGGAGCGTGGCCGCCGGCGTGCTCAACCGTGCCGATCGGCCCCTGCTGGTCATCCGCTCGCTGAGCGAGAAGTAGGGGACAAGAAGAGGGAGGGTGAGGTGTCTGACGATCTGCTGAAGGTCGCGACCTACAACGCGAACTCAATTCGAGCGCGGATGGATTTGATCGTCGACTGGTTGGATCGGGAAGGCCCCGATATCGTCTGTGTCCAGGAGACGAAGGTGCAGGATCAGGACTTCCCCGAGGAGCCCATCCGGGATGCCGGGTATCATGTCGTCTATCGGGGACAGAAGTCACACGCCGGGGTCGCCATCATCAGCCGGATGGAGATGGAGGAGGTCGCCTACGGCTTCGACGACGGCGGTGAGCCTGATGAACCACGCCTCATCCGCGGGGTCTACGCGGACGTGCGGGTGGTGAACACCTACGTGCCTCAAGGGCGTTCCGTGGATTCCGAGCATTTCGAGTATAAGCTTGAGTGGTTCGACCGGCTAAAGGATCTCTTCCATCGTCACTATGATCCTGACGAGCCGGTCCTTTGGATGGGGGATTTCAACGTGGCCCCTGAGCCGATCGACATCTACGATCCACAGGGCAAGGCGAACCACGTCGACTTCCATCCGGATGCCCGCACGGCACTCGACGAGGTGAAGGCGTGGGGTTTCGTGGACGTCTTCCGAAACCATCACCCCGATGAGGAGGACCAGTACACGTACTACGACTACCGGGCGAAGGATCCGATCGAGCGGGGCGTGGGCTGGCGCGTGGACCACGTCTGGGCTACCGAACCCTTGGCGGTCGTGTCAACCGAGTCGTGGATCGACTTCGACGCCCGCCGTGCCGAGCGCCCGTCGGATCACACGTTCCTGGTGGCGTCGTTCGATTTAGACAAGCTCTCAACGGCGTGACACAGAGATCACAGAGGACGCACAGAGAGGCAGAGAGATAGAAAAGGATCTCCCCTAAGTCGCTCTCTGCGTAACTCTGTGTTATGCCTGGTACAAAGGAGGACTATGTGTCAAGCAACAGTCTATCTGGGTGAGGAGGAAGTGGCGCGGGAGGTGACCGGGCTGACGCCGGTCGAGGAGGGCGTGCGGTTGACGTCGTTCTTCGAGGAACCGCAGATTGTGCCTGGTCGTGTCCTCCACATTGACTTCCTGAAGCATCGGGTCCAACTCGAACCCCTGGAAACCGAAGAATGAGCGGCTGAAGGAGGCCCTTGAGGCTCTGGAGGCTGCGCGGCGGAAGGATGCGCGATGAAGGGATCTGACGCGGTCGAGGCCCGATGGTACGAGAAGCTGGGCGAGGGACGGGTGCAGTGTCACCTGTGCGCTCACGAGTGTCGGATTGCCGAGGGGAAGCGGGGCATCTGCGCCGTGCGGGAGAACCGGGGTGGGAGCCTCTACACCCTGGTGTACGGACGCACGATATCCGAGCACGTGGACCCCATCGAGAAGAAGCCGCTGGCCCATTTCTATCCTGGAAGCAGAGCTTACTCTGTGGCCACGGTGGGCTGCAACTTCCGCTGCGCATGGTGTCAGAACGCAAATATCTCTCAGATGCCGCGGGAGACGGGATTGATCGTTGGCGAGAGGTCGAGCCCGGAGGAGATTGTGGCCTCCGCGAGCCGGTCGGGTTGTCGGAGCATCGCCTACACCTACACGGAGCCCACCATCTTCTACGAGTATGCGTACGACACTGCCGTGTTGGCTCACGATACTGGGATTGCCAATGTCTTCGTCACCAACGGGTTTATGACCGAGCGGATGCTGGACGCGTTTCAGCCGTACCTGGACGCCGCAAACGTCGATCTGAAGGGTTTCCGCGACGAGACCTACAGGAGGCACGTCGGTGGACGCCTCCAGCCCGTGCTCGACAGCTTGAAGAAGATGAAGGATTTGAGCATCTGGGTCGAGGTGACGACACTGGTCATCCCCGAGCTGAACGACGATGCAGGAGAGCTGCGCGACGCGGCCCGCTTCATCGTGGAGGAGCTGGGCCCGGAGACGCCCTGGCACATCAGTCGGTTCTTCCCGGGGTATGAGATGCGGCACGTCCCTCCGACACCGGTCGAAACCCTCCATCGGGCTGTGGAGATCGGGCGGGAGGAGGGGCTGCGGTACATCTTCGCCGGCAACGTGCCGGGGGAGGCGAACACCGAATGCCACACGTGCGGCGAGCTACTGATTCGGCGCTCGGGTTATCGTATTCTGGCGAATCGTGTCACCGAACGGCAGGCCTGCCCGAACTGTGCCACGCCTGTGGCCGGTGTGGGACTTGCCCCCTACTCTTGCCCCTCTTTCAGCTAGTTTGACCCCGGCTTCGCACCGCGCTGTCGTCCCTCCGGATTGTTCTCTTGTCAGTCACTCTGTTTCGCGCTAGGATGTGCCGCCTATGAACTACGATTCCCAGAACCCGATCATCGTCCAGGGCGACAAGACGGTATTGCTCGAAGTGGATAACGAGCAGTATCGGGAGGCCAGGGACGCCCTGGCGCGATTTGCGGAGTTGGAGAAGAGCCCTGAGTATGTACACACCTATCGGATCACCCCGCTCTCCCTGTGGAATGCCGCCTCGTCAGGCATAACGGCCGAACGCATTTTGGACGACCTCCAGCGCTTCAGTAAGTACCCCGTTCCGGACAATGTGCGCGTGGATATTGGGGACTATGTCTCTCGCTACGGTCGGGTGAAGCTGGTACGGGAGGATGACGACCTCCTCCTGGTCGCCGACGATGCGGCACTGGTTCTTGAGCTCCAGAATCAGAAGCAGCTGAGCCCCCACATCGCAGCGCAGGTCGATGACCGCACATTGGTGATCGACCCGGCGCGGCGGGGGTACGTCAAGCAGGTCCTGGTCACCATCGGCTACCCGGCCGAGGACCTGGCCGGCTACGTAGATGGGGAGACGCTGCCCTTCCGGCTGCGCGAGACGACCCTTTCCGGGGAGTCCTTCGCCCTGCGAGGCTATCAGGAGGACGCGGCGGATATCTTCTATGCTGGAGGGGCTGCCCACGGTGGCTCCGGCGTCATCGTGCTCCCCTGCGGTTCGGGGAAGACCATGGTGGGGATGGGTGTGATGGCGCAGATGGAATGCAGCACCCTGATCCTTAGTCCCAACACCGTGGCAGTGCGGCAGTGGATCGACGAACTGTTGGACAAGACGACGCTCACCAGGAAGCAGATTGGCGAATACACAGGTGAGAGGAAAGAGATTCGACCCGTGACCATCTCCACGTACCAGACCATGACGTATCGCAAGCGGGGTACCAAGGGGCTGGGAATGCCTATGATCGAGCAGTTCCCGCATTTCCGGCTCTTCGATGAGCGGGACTGGGGGCTGATCATCTACGATGAGGTACATCTCCTTCCGGCGCCGGTCTTCCGCATCACGGCCGAGCTCCAGGCCCGGCGGCGTCTGGGCCTGACCGCCACGCTGGTTCGTGAGGACGGGCGGGAGGTCGATGTGTTCTCCCTCATTGGGCCGAAGCGCTACGATGTGCCCTGGAAGGACCTGGAACGGCGCGGCTGGATCGCGGCAGCGGACGTGACCGAGGTGCGCATTCCCATGCCGCGCGAGCGGCGTATGGAGTACGCGGTGGCCGACCAGCGCCACCGATACCGCATTGCGGCGGAGAATCCCGGCAAATTCGAGGTTCTTGACCGCCTCTTGACGAAGCACGTGGGTGACAAGGTGTTGATTATCGGCATGTACTTGGATCAACTACACGAGGCCAAGAGTCGCTATGAATATCCCCTGATTACGGGGGAGACGGCGGTCCGCGAGCGGCGCAAGCTCTTCGAGCGGTTCAGAGCGGGCGATGAGGAGCACCTGATCGTCTCGAAAGTGGGCAACTTCGCCATTGACCTACCCGACGCCAACGTGATGATCCAGATCAGCGGCACCTTTGGCAGCCGGCAGGAGGAGGCACAGCGCCTGGGCCGCATCCTGCGGCCGAAGCGGAACGGAGAGAAGGCTCACTTCTATACATTGGTCACCCGCGACAGTCGAGATCAGGAGTTGAGCGCCAACCGCCAGCTCTTCCTCACCGAGCAGGGTTACACCTACACGATCCTCTACGAGGACGAGGTGCTGGGCGACGGCGTGGACGACGGCGCAGCGGCGTAGACGGCGGACGGCCGTTCAGCCGCAAGCTGTCTCTGACCCCGGAGGTTTGGGTATTCCATGCATACACTCGATACGATGAGCGAGGCGCTTCTACGGCGATCGTGGGACGAGGCAATACTCCGCAGGGGCGAGGGTCTTCTGCACCAGGTCTTGAATCCGTTGCGGCGCGGTGACACGCTAGAGGCTCGGGTGGGCGACGGGGAGGTCTACGGCGTCCGACTGAAGATCTCACCGAGGCAGATGTTGGCTTCGTGTTCGTGTCCCCGCGGGCGCAGCGAGCTCTGCGCCCACACCGCTGCCCTCGCCCTCGCCTGGATTCGGTCGCCGGCCCAGTTCACTGACACTGAAGTCGTCGACCAGAATGGTTTGTCTCTCGAGCTGAGACTGGTGGATCCGCCGCCGACACGTGAGCCCGAGGAACCCCCCTTCTGGATGACGATCACGCAGGACGAACTCGATGCCCTCTATCGCCGGGAGATGGCCTATCTGCTGGAGGATGTCTCGATCCGCGATCTTCGAGAGGCTGCCGAGCAGCGGGGCTGGAAGGCCCGTGGGATCCGGAAGGATCGGGTGGTTGAGCAAGTTGTGGACCACCTGGCGCTCCCTGAAGAGACCGGGAAGGCTATCGAGAAACAGGATGCCGAGCATCGCCAGGTGCTCTGCGGTCTCGTGCTTCTCGGTTATCCTCGGCGGGCGTGGGACGATCAACTGGAAGCGTTGGCCGAGCTTTGGGGGCAGCTGAAAAGCCACAAGTGGGTCGACACGTATACGCGGCACTTGGTCGAGACCGGCCTGGCGGTCTCCGGCGAGACCGAGGACGATGGTTTCAAGGACTCGGTCCCCCGGCCCCTGGCCCGCTGGCTTCCACCGATTTTGAATGCGGATTTGGGACTCTGGCCTCTGCCGCGCGGCCGAAGCACGGCCCCTGGCGAAGCAGCCGCCAGCGTTCCGGAGCACGGTGTTGCAGTGGCCGATCCCTACCGTTTCGTTGAGGCTGTCCTCCGGATTCTGCTGAGCCTGGAGGAGACCCCGTCGTTGCTCCGGCCCCCGCAGCCGCGGCCAGTGATTGAGGCGCAGATGCCCGGTCTGGTGGGATGGGATTATGACCCTGAGGAGCTGGCGCAGGCTCGTCGAGAGGGGCGTCTTCGGCGGGGGTGCGATCTTCCGCTGACGGTTCCTCCGCCGGCTCCTGTCCTTCCTGACGAAGCGATCGAAAGACTGGCTCCCCTGGCGGGGGACGATGAGCGCCTCAACTTCATCATCTCGCTGCTGCAGGCGGCGAGCATCCTCCAGCCCGGAAGCCCGATAACGCCGTGGTCGCCGGCGAAGGCGGCGTTCTTCCAGCTTGCACCGATGCGGCAGCGCGCCGTTCTGACGCGAACCTACTTCCGTATGCTTAGCTGGAGTGAGCTGTGGAGGATGCTGCGAGACGATCGGTTCCCCTTCCGCCTCCGTCGCGATGCCACCCACGAGTTCTGTGATAGGAATCAGCTGCGCTCCAAACTGGCGACGCTCCGTTGGCTGCTGCTGCGGGTTCTGGGTTCCTTCCCCGATGGTCACTGGGTAGAGATGGCGGACCTGGACCGATTGATGCGGCTGCTGTGGCCCCGGTTCGAGCGCTCAGCGTGGGATGATTTCCAGCTTCCATCCTACGGCTCGCGGCCGCATCTTGTGGACCGCGAGAGCGACGCCGTGCCCGACTACGAGCAGCCAGGTGTTTGGGACCAGATCCAGGGTCGGTTTATCCGCGGCATGCTCACAGGACCGCTACACTGGCTCGGGCT
>CAZIWL010000110.1:0-14661 GCA_964542755.1 uncultured Anaerolineales bacterium | reverse complement strand
CCGTCGAACCGATGCCCCGGAGACGAACCGGCCTCAGACAAGAGCAGGGGAGGTCCTGGAATGCCCTGGGATCCACTCGGTTCGCAGGGCGTTCCGCGTATCCGGATCTGGCTCGTGATGGTGGGGCGGCGGCGTGGAGGTCTGGCAGCTCGTGCGACCCGCCGGCCGAGGGCCGGGATCGGGCCGCGACCCGCTGGCATCCGTCAGTGGCTAGCGAACTGTGCTCGCGCGGGTTTCCGCCCGTTGCTTGATTCCCCGCAGGGTCTTCGGCTGCATCACCAAGCTCCCCAGATCGTTGGGAATGCCGTAGAGGAGTGCGGTGCCCACGCCTGGTCCCCAACTCCCTCGTGACCGGGTTATGAGCCGCGTGGTCCCGTCGTTGACGGCCTCCAGATACCAGACCCAACGCCCATCGTCGGTACCCGTCAGCAGGTACCGGGCCGGCTCCATCTCGAGCACCTCGAAGCCCATGCCCGGCGCAATCTCGATAAGGTCACCGACCGCCAGATCCTGCAGCTCGGGCACGATCCGATCCGCCGAGTGTCCCTCGTGGTCGACGGAACCGGCCACGCCCAGCAACCGGTGGATCCAGTCGTGGCTGTACCAGCCGGCGCGCTGGTACCCGATCTGGACCAGCCAGGGCCAGATCTCTTCGGGGGCAGCGTCGATGCTGATGGCCTGGGTATACTCGAACTTCGGGTCGTTCACCAGGTCGTCGCCCGGTAGCGGCATGCTTACCTCAGCCTCTGTCGCGCCGCGACGCAGGTGCCAGGGACGAACGAGCATACCGTAGATGACGGTCAGGGCGGCGACGAGAAGCGCGCCGATGGCGATGATGCGGACGATCTTGAGAAGCCTGTCCAAGGTGTCCTCCTGAAGCGGTGATCCGATCGGCCGCGCGAAAGCTTATCACGGTCGGGCAGGCTGTCAAGGTCGCGCTAGAAGACCACCACGAAGGACACGAAGACGTAGGGCAGGTTTCTGTAAGCGCAGCGACACCTGCCGCCGTTGTGGCCACGGTCGATCGTCGAGTATGGAAACCCGACCTACGTCTGCAGGTGACCGTCGCCGAAGGCCTCGCGCCACGAAGCGGGCGAGTAGACCTCGATCCCGTGCTCGCGAAGCAACCACGTGAGGGCGCCGCATCCCGGGCCGTGTACGAGATCACCGCTCGCGTCGTAGTAACTGGTCCGTGACACGCCGCACGTCGGGCTTCCGTCGCTCAGGATTGCCTGCACCGCGCCGGTAAGTTGAGCCAGGCGCAGTACCTCGTGACAACCGCCCAAAAAAGCCTCGCTGTAGTCGTCCCCCTCGGTGCTCACCACGCGTGTGATCACGCGAGAGGACCCAGCCCAGAATGCATCCGCCTTTCCGCCCAAGAAGCCTGCCGGCGGCCTGGGCGTGGGCAGCCCGCCCAGCTGCTCCGCGCAGACGGGCAGTGCGCGCCCATCGGCGACCAACTGCTGGACAGCGGCATCCTCATTGGCGAAGGAGGGGTAGTTGACCGTCCTGAGACCGGCGAGACAAGCACTCACGATGATCATCGGCTCGTTCTTCTGCGTATCGTTCATGATGGTGAAACTCCTGGCAGACTGCACGTCTGCCCGCGCATGATGGCAATCCACAGATCGCCAACGTATTCCGCAACTCGTGGTGTGCGATTCAGCCCTGGACCGAGCTCCCCGGCGCGGCCCCTTGCCAGCGCGTCAGCAACGCCTCAAGGATCTCTGCCGTGTCTCCGACCGTCTTCTGGCAGCCGGTCTCGAAGAGCCCCTCCTGTCGGGCCAGCTCGTGCTGCTCGGGATCGCTGATGTCGTACCCATTCAGGATCTCACGGCATAGGGTGGTGCCTTCACGGTCCTCCACCAACGCCATGAGCTCCTGGACGCGCGCGTTGTTCGCCAGCTTCGTCTCCGCATCCTCCGGGTCAGTGCGGCCGTACAGGTAGCCGATGACCATCAAAGCCCCTGTCACCGCACCGCATGTCCTGCCCGTGCCGCCTATCCCGCCCCCGAAGGGACCGGCGATTCGCAGGGCTGTCTCCCGATCCATCCCGATGTCCTCCGCAAAGGCCGCGAAGACCGACTGAGCGCAGCCGAAGCCGTCGTTCAGGTTTGCCTCCGCCACGGCAGCCTTTGGCTCACTGGACTGCAACCCGTCCACAGCGTCTATCCTCCTCAAGATGCAACCTCCACCAGGGCATCCACAGCGCACACCCCCTCTCCCCTGGGCAGCACCATCAACGGGTTGATGTCCAGGGCCAGCATATCTCCGCGCAGGTCGACGGCTAGCTGGGATACGCGTACCAGCGTGTCCACCAGGGCGTCCACATCGGCCGCTGGTTTCCCTCGGAACCCCTCCAGCAAGCGCGCTGCCTGAGTTTCGTTGATCATGTCCCGCGCCTCGCGCCGGCTTAGAGGCGGAAGTCTGAGCGACGAATCCTTGAACAGCTCCACCAGGATGCCGCCCGATCCGAACACCACCACGGGCCCGAAATCTGCGTCCTGGACCACGCCCACGATGACCTCCACTGCGTCTTGGTCCAACATCTCCTGGATGAGCACGCCGTGGACATCGGCCTCAGGATGGTGCTCGTTGGCGGCCTGCGCTACCTCAGCGAATGCCGTGCGCACCTGGCCCTCATCTTCCAGTCCAACGCGAACGCCACCGATCTCGGTCTTATGCTGGATGTCCGGTGAGAGGATCTTCAACACCACCGGGTAGCCGATGGCGCGGGCTGCCTTCACGGCCTCTTCCTCGGATGCTGCAGCGTGCTCCCGCGGTCCTGGGACACCGTAGTCCGCCAGAAGACGCCGGGCCTCCACCTCGGAGAGAGGCCCTCTCTTCAGCCTCTCGCGCCAAGCCGCAAGGGTCGCCGGAGACGTAGAGCCCCGTTCATTTGCCTCCTCTCGGGCTCTCTGGAAGGCTCCGTGCTCCACCAAAGCTTTGATGGCCCCCAGGGTCTCTGGCGTACCCTGCAGGTACGGCACACCTCCGCGGCGCAGGACGTCTTCCACTTCTTGGTCGAATCCGGCGCAGACGTTCGAGAAGAGCAGCACCGGCTTGCCCGAGCGTTCGGCTGCCTCGACGGCTGCGCCGGCCACTGCCAGCGACTGCTCAACCTCCCTTTCAGCCACACCCACCGGCGTATCGCGGCTGACGGCCAGGAGGTCGACGCCCGCCTCCGCGGAGACCACGTCGACACACTTGGGGTAGGTCGCCTCCAGGTCGCCGCTGCCCCAGGCGTCCAGGGGGTTCGCCACCTGGCTGAAGGGCGGCAGGATGTCCACCAGCGCCCCTCGTCCCATCTCCGAGAAGGACGGGAATTGGAGCCCCATGTCCTGGGCCAGATCGGCGATCAAGCCTATCTGCCCACCCGAAAGGCTCAAGAGTCCCACGCCTTGCCCGTCCGGTACTCGGCACGTGGCGAAGAGCTGCGCTGCCTCCACGAGCTCGTCCAGCGTGTCGAACCGCCTCACGCCAAGTTGTTTGAAGGCGGCATCCACCACCCGGTCCGACCCTGCCAGGCTTCCGGTGTGGGCCTGGACCGTTCGCCGGGCCATCTCCGACCGTCCTACCTTCACCGCGAGGATCGGCTTCCCCCGGCTCGCGGCGGCCTCCGCAGCCACGACGAACTTCTCGGGCTGGGGGATCCCTTCCAGGAAGGCCACAATCACCTGGGTGCGCTCATCGTGGGCCAGGTAGCCGATGTAGTCAGCGCTGTCCAGTACCGCCTCGTTGCCGCTGGAGATCAAATAACGGAATCCGAAGCGAGCTGCGTTGGCCAGACCCAGGCAGATCGCCCCGCTCTGCACCACGGCGGAGACGGGTCCGCTGTGCGTCCTGGGACTCAGGGCCACGCTGTACGTCGCCACCGCGTTGAGGAGGTTTGCGACGCCGATGCAGTTGGGACCGCAGACCATCAACCCGGTCTCGTCGCAGAAATCGACCAGCTCGGCCTCCCGCTGCTGCCCGGCGGGGCCCGCCTCGCCGAATCCGCTAGCCAGCACCCAGGCCGCCTTCGCTCCAGCGTGGACGGCCTGCTCCAGAATACCCAGGACCTTGTCTGCGCCCAGCAACACGGCCACAGAGTCTACAGGGCCTGGCAGGGCGCCCAGCTCGGGATAGCAGGGGTAGCCCAGCACGCTCTCGTGGCGCGGGTGAACGGCGTACACGGATCCCGGGAAACCCAGGTTCCGAAGGTTCTCCAAGACGAGGCGGCCGGCGCTGCCGGGCCGGTCCGAAGCGCCGACGACAGCGATGGCTTGAGGATTGAGAAGCGGGGACAAGTTGCGGAAAGCACCCATGTTCTTTGGATTCTCCATCTATTCGCGGCCGGTGACGAGAGCCAGAAGGGCCATGCGCACTGGCACGCCGTTGTGTGACTGGCGGAAGTAGGCAGCGCCCTCGTAGCTGTCCACGTCCTCCTTGATCTCGTTGACGCGCGGCAGGGGATGCATGATGGTGATCCCCTCCTTGGCCTCGTCCACCATCGCCCGGTCGAGCACGTAGGCCCCCTTCAGCCGCTCGTACTCCGCCGGGTCGTCAAATCGCTCTTTCTGGATGCGCGTCATATAGACCACGTCGCTCTCACGCATGGCTGCCATCAAGTCGTCGGTCTCCTTGACCTCGGCGCCCTGTTCCCGCAGATCCTGCGTGATGTGCGCCGGCATCTGGAGTTGCGGCGGCGAGACGAAGACCATCTGAATGTCGAAACGGGCCAGGACGTAGACCAGTGAGTGGACCGTCCGACCGTTCTTCAGATCGCCCGCCAGGGCGACGGTGAGCCCGTCCAACGTTCCCTTTTCCTTCTTGATGGTGTACGTGTCGAGCAGGGCCTGGGTCGGATGCTGGCCTGCGCCGTCGCCCCCGTTGATGACGGGGATATCGACCGCGTCGGCCGCCTCAGCCGCCGATCCCTTGCGCGGATGACGCATCACGATGACGTCAGCGTAGCCCTCGATCACGCTCACGGCGTCCGCCATCGACTCACCCTTGGCTGCCGAGGACGTCTTCGGATCGGCGATGGTAATGACGCTCCCCCCGAGGCGGTGCATGGCCGACTCGAAGGAGAGCCTCGTGCGCGTGCTGGGCTCGAAGAAGAGCGCCGCCATGACCTGCCCCGCCATAGTCTTCCACGTCCTGCCGCCGTCCGGTACCTGGTCGAAGCGCGCGGCGGTGCGCAGGATCAGGTCGAGTTCCTGGTCCGTCAGGGTGTCCGTCCGCAGGATATCCTTGCCCTGCAGTGTGTTGTTCATGTTGCTTTTCCTCCCTTATCGGTCGTAGCTGTGCGAAGTCTGTCCAACTGCTCGGTCTTCCCCTATTCTTTCGGGTGGGGCGCGTCCCCCGCCGGGCGGGCGAGAGCCGCGAGACCTGAACGGGTCCCGGGGGGCCCCGTCGCTCGTCCACGGCTTGTCCGGCCCCTGCAGAGCTGGCGCCGGGCTATGTGCCGGGCCGCGTGATGGTAGAAGACCGAGGTCGTTGTCGAATCAAGAACCTGCTGGATCTCCAGGACAACACGTTCCGAGCCTCCCGGAAGCAGCCCGGGAAACGGCTGGTGTCGGCCTCCTTCAACGGAGACGGCGATCCTGTCCGCGCCGCCTGGAGATGCTCATACCCCTTCTCGACGTCGTGGAGCGCGATGCCCACGGGCACCGCGTCTGTCTGTCGCGGACGTCCACGTGCTCTCTCGTCTGCATTTCTGCTTGCTACCAGGCCTGGATCAGTTCTGCCAGTCGGGAGACGCCCTCTTCGATCTCCTCCTCCGTCAGGCTGCAGAAAGGGATGCGGAGGAAGCGCTTGCCGTCCGCCGCATTCGGGAAGAAGCCGCGCCCATCGGAAAGCTTCAGACCGTGGTCCACTGCGCGTTTGCGGAGTTCCACGATGTCCAACCCTTCCGGCAGGAAGCCACTCACAAAGAAGCCTCCCTCCGGCTCTGTCCACTCCGCCTCCGGAATCTGGTTGTTCAGAGCCTCCAGAATGGCGTCCAGTCGGGGCCGATAGAGCTGCTTGAGCCCCTCGATGTTCTCCGCCAGCAGCCCGCGCCGGCAGTACTCGTAGACCATGCCCTGCGTCGGCAGAACAGGTCCAATGTGGGCATCGACGGCCCACGCCGACAGCTCCTCGATCACCGGCTCTGGCCCGATCAGATACCCCAGCCGCAGTCCCGGCGCCAGGATCTTGGAGAAAGAGGACATGTGGAGCACACGCTCCGGGGCGAGTGACCAGAGGGAGGGGACATCCGTGCCGTGATAGCGGAGCCTCCTGTAAGGCGCGTCCTCCACGATCCAGAACCCGTGCTCCCGTGCCAGCGCAGCGAGGCGGCGTCTTTTCTCCAGGCTGGTGGTGGCGCCCATCGGGTTCTGGAAGTCGGTGATGACGTACATCAAGGCCGGCGTCTGATCCTCGAGGGCGGCCTCCAGGGCGTCCAGATCGACGCCGTCCTTCTCAAGCGGAATCCCCACCACCTCGGCATCGTGGTGACGTAAGAGGGTGATCGATCGATCGTAGGAGGGCGATTCGACGAAGGCGGGCTCGCCCGGCGCCACCAGCACCTGTGCGATGAACGAGAAGATCTCCAGAGAGCTGTTGCCGGTGAGGACGCGCTCGGGCTGCACACCGTACTGTTCGCCGAGCCAGCTCCGGAGGGGTGGGTAGCCGGCGTGACTGTACTGGAGCAGCACAGCCCCGTCGCGCCTGAGCGCCTCCTCCCCGCACGCAATCAGGTCCTCGATGGGGAAGACGTCCGTCGGCGGCACACCCCTGGTGAGGTTGATCACTGTGTGCTCCATGCTATTTGATCTCCTTCTTTGGCGGCGTCGCAAACCGGGCTACCTTGCTGTGGGAGACGCCTAGATCCACCATCGCCTCGGCGATTTTCAATCCCACGGAGCTTGGATCCAGGACGACGATACCCAGCTCGCGCTCGATGTCCTCGGCGTACCCGGCCAGTCCTGCGCAGCCAAGGATGACTACCTCGGTGCCGTCCTCCTCGATCGCCTCCCGGGCCAGTTCCAGAATGCGGGCCTTTGCCTCCTCGGGATTTGCATCCATCTCCAGAACTGGCATATCCATAACCAGCGCGGAGGCGTAGGCGGTTTCGACGTTCCGGAGCTTCACGTGGATCTCCCGGGTCGGCGCTCGATTCCGACCCGTGGTCGTGATGGAGAATTTGTGTCCGAGCATGGCTGCCACGTGTAGGGTCGCCTCCTCGATGCCAATCACGGGGATCTCCGAGATCTCCTTGGCAGCGTCGAGTCCCGGGTCGGAGAAGCAGGCCAATACGACAGCGTCGTATCCTTCGTCGTTGGCCTGACGTACCAGCTCCAGGGTACCCGGTGTGGCGAGGGCTTCATCGTAGGCTGACTCGATGGAGACTGGGCCGTGTTTCGGATTCGTCACGGTCAGCTCGGTGTCAGGCCGCTTGATCCTCTCCAACTCGTGACGAACGTGCTCCGTCACGCTCTCTGATGTGTTCGGGTTGATGACAAAAATGCGCATAGGGCTATCTCCTTTATCTAATCTCTTTGGCTGGGGGTGTTGCGAACCGAGCGATCTTGCTGTGACGCAGGCCCAGGTCAGCGAACGTCTCAGCCACTTTCAACGCCACGGCGGTGGGGTCGAGGACGACCACCCCCAGCTCCCTTTCAATGTCCTTAGCATACCCTGATAATCCGGCGCAGCCCAGCACGATCACCTCGGCGCCGTCCTCAGCGACAGCACGGCGGGCCTCGGCGAGGATTCGCCCCTTGGTCGTCGTGGGATCCGCCTCCATGTCCAGTACGGACATCCCTGTGATCAGGGTCGAGGCGTAGGCGTGTTCGAACCCTCCCATCCGAACGTGAAGGTCGCGAGTGGGCACATGCTTGGGAAAGGCCGTCACCGGGGAGAATCTGTGTCCCAGCATGGCGGCCACGTGCAGCGTGGATTCCTCGATCCCGATCACCGGGATACTCGAGATCTCACGGGAAGCGTCGAGTCCCGGGTCCGAAAAGCAGGCGATGATGGCAACGTCATACCCTTCATCGTTGGCCCGGCGCACCAGGTCGAGGACGTAGGGCTTCACCAGCTCGCGGTCGTACTGCGACTCAATCGAGGCCGGACCGTGCTGAGGATTGACGACCGTCAGCTCGGTATCCGGCCGCTTCACCCTCTCCAGCTCCCGACGGATGTGGTCCGTCACGGCCTGGGACGAGTTCGGGTTGATGACGAAGATTCTCAGCGTCACGACGTCTGCTCCGCCATCCAGCTCCGACCCCGGGTGAAGGCTTCGATGTTCAAGTTCTCAAACCGGGAGGGCACCCGCTCCCGAAGCACGGTCTCCCACATCCCCGGATCGGTGGGCAAGAGCGCGGACAGGGCCCCCAGCAGGACGACGTTGAGGACCTTGGGATTGCCCAGATCCTGTGCCATCTGCAGCCCTGGCACGCGGTAGACGCTATCTGTCGTGGCCGCCAGGGCCCTCTGGACCGCGGCCTCATCCGGATAGACGGCATCTCCGCTGCTCACACTCGCGGGGTGGATCTCCTGTTGATTGAGCAGCACCGCACCTTTCTGTTGCACCTGATTCAGCCGTCTCAATCCTTCCAGGACCTCGAAGGCGATCAAGTAGTCGACCCTGCCCTCGGGCACCACCGGTGAGTGGACCTCGTCCCCCCAGCGAATGTGCCCCAGGACAGATCCACCGCGCACGGCCAGTCCAAGGATGTCCGATTTCTTCACATCGTACCCGGCGCCAACCCCGACGGCGGCCAGGATGTCGCTGGCCAGGATGGTGCCCTGACCGCCCACGCCCGTTATCATGAAGTTGATGGTTTCCACAGCTCTCTCCCCCTAGTCCGCTGTCTCAGCAGGATGAATCGCCTCGACCGGGCAGACCTGGGCACACATATCGCAGCCCACGCACAGCACCGGGTCGATCTCTGCCTTGGCCCTCCCTGTCCTTTCGTTGACCTCTCTCGAGTGCTTGATGGCCGGGCACCCCAGCTCGAAGCACGTACCACACGCAATGCACGTCTCCGGGTCCACTTCGTAGACACCCTGTGTACCGGGCCCCACGAAATAGCACGGTCCCTCAACAATCACCACCGAGGGTCCATCGAAGGTCAGGGCCTCTCGGTAGGTCTTTTCGATGGCCTCGATGTCGAAAGCATCTACCCTATGCACGTCCGTCACGCCGCAGGCACGGACCATGTCCCCGATGTCCACCTCCTTCGTCGGTTCGCCGCGCAGGGTCTGGCCTATGCCCGGGTGGTCCTGGTGACCTGTCATCGCCGTGGTCCGGTTGTCGAGGATCACGACGGTGCTGTTGCCGCCGTTGTGGACGATGTTGAGCAGCGGCGGTATTCCGGCGTGGAAGAAGCTTGAGTCACCGATCACGGCGACGAAGGGATCTGGAATACGCGCGATATCGAGCCCGTGGGCGACGCCGATGCTGGCGCCCATAGCGCCCATCGTGTCCGTGGCGTCAAAGGGGGGCAGGGCGCCCAGGTTGTAGCACCCGATTCCCCCGGTGACGATCGTCTCCTCCAGCTTGTTCCCCAGGACGTAGAACGTGCTCCGGTGCGGGCAGCCGGGACAGAAGATGGGCGAGCGCCCCGGGAGCGCCGGCAGTGGGAGGTCCCGTGCTCCTTTGACCTGCTCCTTCGGGCGTAGTCCAGCCTCCGCTGCGTGCTTCTCGATCACGGCCGGGGTCAGCTCTCCAAAAGCGGGGAAGATGTCCTTGCCGCGGCAGGCAATCCCTTGCGCCTTGATCTGCTCCTCCAGGAAGGGGTCCAATTCCTCGACCACCAGCAGTTCGTCCACGCCGTCCGCCAGCTCTCGAATCAAGTCGAAGGGAAGGGGGTAGCTCATCCCCAGCTTGAGGAAGGACGCGTCCGGGAAGACCTCCCGCGCGTAGCTGTACGCTGCGCCGCCCGCCACCACGCCCAGCGCCCGGTCGCCCCATTCCAGGCGGTTCAGTGCGTAGTCATTGGCGAACAAGGACAGCCGTTTCAGACGCTCCTCGATCACCGGGTGCTGGTGTTTGGCCCATACACACGTGCAGACCAGCCGGTGGGGGTCACGCTGGAAGGGAGCCGTAGGTTCTCTGTCGCCCGCCTCCCGCTCCCGCATCGTCACCGGCGAGGCCGAGTGCGATATGCGCATGACCGTACGCACTATCACGGGCGTGTCCCACGCCTCGGATAGCTCCAGCGCCGCTCCCACGAAGTCCTTGGCCTCCTGGCTGTCCGCAGGCTCCAAGAGCGGCATCTTGGCGAAACGGGCGTACTGGCGGTTGTCCTGCTCGTTCTGGGAGCTGAACATCCCCGGGTCGTCCGCGACGACGATGACCAGCCCGGCCCGCACGCCCGTGTAGACGGCATAGAAGAAAGAATCGGCGGCCACGTTCATGCCCACCGACTTCATCGCCACCATCGACCGCTTCCCCGCATAGGCCGCGCCGATGGCCCCATCCATGGCCACCTTCTCGTTGGTCGACCATTCGGAATAGATCTCCTCGTAGCGGGCCACGTGCTCCATGATCTCCGAGCTGGGCGTTCCCGGATACCCGGTGGCAACCTGAACGCCGTATTCGTAAGCTCCTCGAGCGATGGCCTCGTTACCCGACAACAATTGCTTCACCGATAACCCCCCTGACCGACATGCGCAAAAGCCAATGGACCTCTTGGTCGTGCCTTCCCTTGTGGACTACAGACCGCCCACTGCACGACGCCCACACAGGGCGCTGTAGGACGACCAGGAGCCGACACTAGAACGTGAATAGCGCGGCTGTCGCCGTGATGGCGCCGAAGCTGACGACGCCCACCGTTACCGCCGCGCCCAGTCCGACGAGGAAAGGTTTGATCCCCAGCCCCTTGAGCACGTCGAGACTGGTGTTCAGTCCCACGCCAGCCAGGGCCACCACCAGGAATCGGACGGCCCACTCCTTGACCGACGCGTAGAGCCCGGACCAGGCACGGTTGCTCAACAGCCCGAAGGCAGTACCGCCGCTACTGACACCGGCGTCTCCCAACGAACGGAAGACGGCAAACAGCAGGAAACCGATAACGAACAAGGGCAGCAAGCTCATCAGACGGATCCTTTTCTCTGCAACCTCGTGATTTCGCGCCCGCTGCCTGGTGTGGAGAAGCGTCATCAACGGAATCACGGCGACCATGAAGACGTTCCGCACCAGCTTCGTGACCGTGGCAACGTCCAGGGCCCGCGGCAGCGAGAAGGTCTCGGCGAAGACCAGGGCTGCCCCGGTGACCTGAGAGGTGTCGTGGACCGCCGTTCCGAGAAAGAGCCCGGCCCTCGTGGGATCGCCAGCGAAGAGGCCGTGGGCGAGATAAGGATAGAGCAGCGTCGCGACCATGCCAAAGACCGTGATGACCGCCACGGCATACGTGACCTCCTCCTCCTCGGCATCGATGGCGGGGCCGGTCGCCACGATGGCGGACACGCCGCAAATCGACGTGCCGACGGCGATGAGGGTGCCCAATCGATGCGGGAGTCCGAGCCACCTGTTCAACAGCGACGTGAAGACGAGTGCGCTCGCAATGCAGACAATCACCAGAGGCACGCCCAGGGCACCCAGCTCGAACACGTCGAAGACGCTCAGACGGATCCCAAGCAGGATGATACCCAGGCGCAAGACCTTCTTGACGGCGAAGGTGATGCCCGGGTTCAAGAGACTGGGCAGCGCGACCACGTTGTTGACGATCAGACCGAGAAGGATGGCCATCATGCCGGCCGAAACCGGGCTCTTGTCCATACCCATCAGCCTCAGGCCGATGAAATCGCTCAACCAGATGCTCAACCAGGCTAGTAGGACGGCAACGAACAGACCAGGGAGGAGCGATGAGGCATCCTGGAGACGGACTCCGAGGAGCAGCTTCTCCCATCCGCGCATCTCCCTCGACGTTTCTGCAGTAACGGTATCATTCACAATAGTCATCCCCTCGCCAGTCCTCGCTCATCGACACGGCTCTCGGTGGGACACATCGACGAGGGTCAAGGACCAACCCCTTGCGTGCATCTAGCGAGAACCGGCAAGCAAGCAGCCAGACCGTGGCGTATCCAAGGCAAGGAGAGGATCGTGCCCCAGCGTTCATCCCCTCCTTGCCTTCCGCGTTCCCGGCGATCGACCTACGCCGCCTCGGCTTGCGCTTCCCGCTCGGCCAGGACCTCCGATATGGCAGCCTCGGCCTCAGCTGAGAGCTCGGGGACTTCGTGTTCATCCAGGATGGCTTGGACCCGTTCATTGAGCCGGCCATATAGGTCCTTCGACCCGTCCGCCGCCCATTCCTCATACTGCCGCCTGTCGAGCAGTGACGGCGCCCACTGGGCCGTCCTCCAGTTGTTGAGCGTATGGTCGTCGGACAGGAATCCGCTGCCGGGGTTCGCGCGCGCAATGGCGTCGAGGGCCAGCGTCTCCTCTGAGACCTCAATCCCGTCCATCACGAACCGGGCCATGCGGATGATCTCGTCACCCATGACGAGCATCTCCATGGAGGACGTCAGGCCGGACTCGATGTAGCCGACGTCGTGGACTACCGTGCAGCGACATTGTAGCGCACTATAGATCGACATGCACGCCTCCAGGCCGGCCTGCGCGTCGACGATCTTCGAATCGGTGGATCCCCCGACGCCCCAGACGGGCAGGTTGTAGAACTCCGCCATGTTGACGTCGGCGGCCATGCCCAGGCTCCACTCTGGAGACCCGTACGCCACCACCATTGTCTTCATATCGAGCACAGCCAGGTTCATGCCAAACACAAAGGGAGCGCCCGGTTGAACAAGCTGTCCGAGGATCAACCCCACCAGACACTCAGCACTGCCCAGCGCCAGGGCCCCGGCCATCGTGATCGGTCCACCCCCTCCGGTGTTCGGAGACGGCGGGAAGCAGAGCGGGATGCCCTTCTCGGCGCAGAAGATGACCTGGTCCACGGCCTCCGGTGGGAACAGCAGGGGCGAAATCGGCTCAGCGTAGTGGAGCATGAAGGGACGGTCTCGCAAGGCATCCTCGCCGCCGGCCACAGCCGTGGCGACGGTGTGGATATCCACCATGTCCTCCATGTTGCCGGCAGTATAGACCATCGGCTTCGTACAGCCCTTGAGCATCTCTACGAAGCCGTGGATGAACTCGTCGCCCACCCGGACGTCCCTGGGCACGCCCATGGTCATCGCGTAGTCGATGTTGTCGAGCGCATCAGCGAGCCGGGCGAAGCTTCGAACGTCGTCCTTGGTGGCCCGACGCCGTTCGCCCGTCTCCAGGTCGAGAGTGTAGGGCGTGTCGGAGCCCGGCCCGTAGAAAACGCGCCCCAGCTCCAGGGGCATCGTGGGTCGACCCATCTGGTCATAGAGGGTGATTCGCTCCGGGGCCGAGTCCAGGGCATCGTAGACCAAGTTGTGCGGAATCTTGATGCGGTCTCCCGACTCGCTGGCGCCGGCCTCCAGGAGGAGCTCCCGCCCCCGGGCTGCCTTCATGGCGATGCCGGTCTCGGAGAGGATGCGCAGCGCGGCGTGGTGGATCAACCGGACCTGGTCGGGCGAAAGGCCCGAGATGTGAGGATGGTGTGTCTCAGTAGCGTACGACGTCATGGTTTACGACCTCCATATGCGTGGTGAATGATCTTTCTGACAATGGCACCAATCACCTTCCTGGCGTCAAGCCTAGGAAGGGCGGCTCTTGGATCAACTCGGGACACTCATTCTGCAACAGCCAACGACCGTTGGATGACGGGCCGATGCACGTGCAAGGTGTCGGAACGACTGCCGATGGCAGGTATCGGGACTCGCTGGGCGTGCGCACGCGTTGGTCCTGTGGACAACTGATCAGGGCCTCTCCAGGGCGGCCGAATCGTTGGCGACGGCCAGTATGCGGTCCCATTCGACGATGTTGTAGTGAGCCTGGTCGCGAGCACTCTCGGCGTCGTGGGCACGAATGGACTCGAGGATTTCCCTCTGAGTTTCCAGCCCTCGTGTCTTCAGTCCCGGGATTCTCACGATCTGTGCCATGACATCGGAGAGCATCTCAAGGAGGATGGCGTAGAACTCCTCCACGATGTCGTTCTTGGCGGCCCTGGCGACTGCCGCGTGGAAAGCCATATCGGCCTTGATGTACGCCTCATCGTCATCGAGTACCTCCTCCATGGTCTTGAGGGCGGTCTCTATGCGCTGGACATCCTCCTCGTCCGCTCGATGCGCAGCGAGCCCTGTCATACCCACTTCGAGAAGGCGGCGTGCCTCGTGTACCTGTTGTCCGTGACGGCTCTCCAGCTCATTCCGTACCAACTTGATCATCCGCAGAGAGACGAGGGCATCCTCGCTCACCTGGGTACCCCGTCCAGCCTGAGGCTCCAGGATGCCCATCAGGGCCATCCCCCGAGTGGCCTCCCTGACGGTCGAGAGGCCCACGCCGAACCCATCCGCCAGCTCGCTCTGCGAGGGCAGCCACTCTCCAGGTTTGACACGACCATCCAGAATCATCTTCTGTATCTGTGAGATGACGCTATCGGTCAACGTGCCACGCCTAATGGGTTGTACAAGCTGCTGCTGGTCTAGCACTTGACACCTCCTGGACCCTCTGATAGAATGAATAGCGGGAAATAACTGAATATCAACACATTAGACAATTATACAGCCTGTCATTCGCCTTGTCAAGTAGTCATTATTTAG
>CAZIWL010000109.1:12553-14920 GCA_964542755.1 uncultured Anaerolineales bacterium | reverse complement strand
GTCTTCAAGCTGATCACCTCGCCGCCGAAGGCGCGGCGCCGCAGTCCCTCCGGCGTGTCCACCACAATCAGTTTGCCGGCCATCATAACACCGACCAGGTCGCAGTACGCTGCCTCGCCCACGTACTGGGTAGTCACCATCAGGGTTTTGCCCCTATCGCGCAGGGTCTTGAAGTGGTCCCAGAACTTGCGTCGAAGCACAGGGTCGACGCCTCCCGTCGGCTCGTCCAGGAAGAGGAGCGAGGGTCCGTGGATGAGACTGGCGGCCAGGCTGAGGCGGCGCTGCATGCCCCCCGACAGGTGGCCCACGCGCTTACGACGGTGCTGCTCCAGCTCCACGAACCGGAGTACGTCGAGGAGCTGCTGTCTGGCGAAGGGCGGCACCCCGTAGATGGAGCCCGCAAAGCGCAGGTTCTCCCACACGGAGAGGTTGGGGTAGAGGACCGAGCGCTGCGGCATGTAGCCGATCTGGGTGCGGGTGGCCTGGGAAAACCCGGTCGGCTCCGCATCCAGAACGATGGCCCGGCCCTTGGTGGGCGCGTAGACGCCGGTCAACAGGCGAACTGTCGTTGTCTTCCCACATCCGCTAGGTCCTATGAGCCCGAAGATCCTGCCGCCCGGCACCTCGAACGTCAATCCGTCCACGGCAGTCTCTTTCCCGAACTGTTTTGTCAGGTCCTCCGTTCGGACCACCGGGTGGTCACGGATTTCTTGTGTGCTGTGCGTCACCCACTTTCCTCTTGCCATCTAGTGGTCCTTTCCAGGACTGCAGGCTTACGCCCCTCGCTTACCAACGCATGGCGGATACGCTGTGGAAGACTCCGGGTCGGCCGAACGCGCTTCGTGGCTTGCCGTCTGGCTGCTACGTAGAGCCCTGATGGAGCCGTGCGCGCGACCTGAATCGGTGCACCGGGCTCGGGTGGGACTGTACCACAGGTGGGGTGTCGTGCCAATCGCGGACGCTACACGACGGGACCCGCACGCTCGAGATACAGGCGCCCTAAGCCGAGGTCGGTCGCGAGCGAGTTCAAGCTTGGACAATGGCGAGAAAGAGTAGCCCAGGCGGCTCGGCCCCGTGATGGGTGGCTGTGTCGTGTCTCCGTCCGCGGCCCAGAAGAAGCCGGTGAACAACCGGAGCGACCTTCAAGGTTGGAGCATCGGGCGTGACGGCACGCGTTTTTGGACGCTCAGAGCGACCTCATCCAACTGCTCCTGGTGGTTCACTGCCCCTTCCGCACCTCACGCCCCGGCGATCACACGAGCACGCGGTCCGGATTCTCGAACGAGGCCTGCGCGGCTTCAAAGAATCTCCCCACGTGCAGGCCGTCGACGAGCCCGTGATGCACCTGCACCGAAAAGGGCATCTTAGTCGCGCCCCGCTCCTCGAAGAACTTGCCCCACGCGAACCTGGGTACTGAGTCCGTCGGATCCAGGTGGATCGGGTGGAGGAAGCTGGTGAAAGAGACCCAGGGGATGGCGGTCATGAACAGCAGCTCGTCCCGCCTGGTGTCGTCCTCCATGTAAAGGTGCTCCTTCACGCGGGCGATTCTCTCGGCGGCCTCGGACGCGAAGGAGGAGAAGTCCTCGTGGTAGGGGAAAGCACAGAAGCTGAAGAGATCCTCCCCCGTCAGAATCGTCGTCGACGGGTGACAGACGTCGTGCTCGATCACCCTGCCTGATCGTATCCGTTGGCGAAAGGCCGGGATCCCGTTAGCGGCCCGGGTGACGATGTAGACGACGGCCACCGTAAACGAAATCCCGTGCTGCTTGAGGAAGGGGCGGAAGGCCGTGATATCCAGGTCGGCGCAGAGCCCAAAATGTGGGTAGCCCAGTCCACTGAAGACCTTGAAGTGCTCACGCCGCGACCACGTTTCCAGATCTATCTCACGCATCGTTCACCTCCAAAGCGTCTGGAAAGTCCTCGAAAACTAACCCTTGCTGACGCTGCCCAAACGCGTCGCTTCCGTGTGTCGAGGCTGGCGCACCACGCGCCGCCGCGCGGCGGTGGGCCTGCCTGTCGCCTTTTTGCCGGGGGAAGGCGCGTGCACGCTTGCCTCTCAAGAGGCGCGCGTGCCTCCCGGCTCGACTCAACCGCTACTGCTCGATCTCTCTGATCACCCAGGCTGGATTCCCCACCACGACCGTATTCGGCGGGACGTCTCGGGTGAGGACCGCGCCAGCACCAACCACGGCATTCCGGTCGATCGTCACGCCGGGTAGGAGGATGGCTCCCCCTCCCACCCAGACGTTTTCCTCGATCGTGACCGGTGTGGCTTTCTCCAACCCCTGGATCCGGTGGTCCGCCTGTAAGAGATGGGCGGCGGTGTAGATGTGGACGCTGGGGCCGATCATGACGCGGTCGCCAATG
>CAZIWL010000109.1:0-12453 GCA_964542755.1 uncultured Anaerolineales bacterium | reverse complement strand
CAAGGATAGGAGGATGCCGTCTCGATCGGCGATGGCCTCGGTGACGTTGTACAGTCGGAGCAGCCTCTTGGCCCGCTGACGTTCAGTCTCTAGGTCAGCGTCCAGGTAAGTGTATACCTCGCCTGCCAGCATCTTCTCTCACTCGGTTCTCGCGTCCATCTCGTCGCTCCTGTCCGACTGGGGAAAGGCGTGTGTTCGGCCACCGTGCAGCAGGTGGCTTCCCTCGCAGTCCATGCCCCAACGCCCGCTCGATCGGCCCGCAGCACTTGCCGCGCACGAAATCTGATGGATACCTTGGCCGAGGTATAGCCCCGCTGGACTGCGCCGTCGGTAGAATGCTCCATTGGGATGATTCGATCAACCTCCTTGATCGTGAAGTGCTTCTTCGACGAGCCGCCTGTTTCGGGGCCGACCAGGAAGGGGGGAATGCAGAGCCAGTGTACACCATAAAGCCCGCCGATGCAATTCCCCACGCGGTGCGGTAAGGAATCGGGAGGGATGGTCGGATGCTCAGACTGCGTGACTGCGGAGAGAACAGCCGCAGATCATCTGGTATGGGGCTTGCGAGCGCCCGACAGGGGGAGACCGGGGCCCGGGTGCCGCATCCCTTCCAGCGGCGTCGGCTCGCCGGAGGTGTGCAACGGGCCAGGGCGCCCCTGCCGGGACTGGATCCCCAGCGCACGACCTGCAACCTGGACGGTTAGGTCCGGCCCGCCGGCGAGGCTTGGACGGGGTGGAGAATCCACCCCGTTGTGCCGCCCCACGCTCGGCTGGATAGCCAGCTGGCGGACCAGATGGTATACTGGGGGCGATGAGCAGGTACGGTCGCCCGTTGTCGCAGGGCTCGGCAGGGCTGCAGGCCGGGCGACGTCGCCGCAGCACCCAGCGGCCTGGAACGGGTCTGCAAACGGTTGGTCTGTGAGCCAAGGACGAGCGAGGGGCAAGGGAATGGCAGAACGACGCATTGCGCGGATGCTCCACGATGACGTGCCCACACTTTTCGAGGCGCCACCCTCCGAGGACTGCACCCAGGACGTGATCCTGATGGGCGTGCCCTACGAGGGCATGCTCGTAGCGGACCGTTACACGCTTTACCCACCCGGGTCGCGTCCGCCTGAGTCCTTCTACGCCCGCTTCGGCGCCGACGAGGCGCCTGATGCCATCCGGAAGGCGAGCGTTGTCTACTCCCTGGAGCACGACGGTGGGATCGCCGCTGAGCTGGGGTTCGTCAATCTATCAGAGATCCTCGGCATCGTGGACGCCGGAAACCACAGCCTTGAGGACGCGGAGAAGATCGCGGAACAGGTCGCGGGGTCCGGCGGCATCACGGTCGCCCTCGGCGGCGATCACCTGGTGCCTCTCGCACTGCTCCGAGGTAGGCAGCGTGTGAATAGGGAGCGGGTTGGCGTGCTCGCCTTCGATTCCCATCTCGATCTCCATCCTTCCCCACCGGCTTGGGCTGGCTCCCAATGGCGGACCCTAATCGACGACGGTTACCTTCAACCTGAGGATCTGGTCATCCTCGGGCCGCGCGGCATGCGCCAGTCCCAGGAGGAGATCGCATACGCCCGCGAGAACGATGTCCTGGTGATACCGCTTCAGCAGATTGATGAGCGGGACCTACCAGCGGCCTGTGGGCAGATCGTGAGTCGACTGGATGCCGTGGAGAGCGTCTACGTCTCCCTGGACATCGACGTCGTCGACCCCAGCTTCTGCCCGGCTCAGAAGTATCCGGACGCCGCCGGCATGGCGCCGCGTGAGGTCCTCACGGTGATGCGGCGGGTGACAACGGATAAGCCGATAGCTGGTTTTGACCTCTGCTGCTTCTCTCCCCGTTACGACGAGGGGGGCCGGGGTGCTCTCCTGGCCGCCCGCTTCGCGTTGGAGGCCGTCTATGGTCGGGCGCGGTATGCCCTGGAACGCTCGAAGTGAGACCCGATGGCCTAGCCCAGGGTATTCAGTTTTCGACTTGGTGGGAGCGGACGACGACGTACACGAAGGCCACGAAGAACACCAAGGATGTTGTCGACGTCAGACCCTCCTACACTGGGACCAATGCGGCCCGTCCTGGTGCTGAGGGTGGCGCAGCCGACGGTTTGTTCCCGGGTCCCTCTCGCGATGATAGCCTACCTCGTGCTCTTCTTGCCCTTGGTGTTCTTTGTGGTTAGATGGCAGGTGCCGGAAAAGCGTCACAACGGCGCCGCGCAATCAGTGGTCCGATCGAGTCCTACGAACCTAACCCAGAAGGAGCCATGTCATGTCCCCCATCGACATTCGTCCCGTCACCACCCCGAGAGAGAAGCGAACGTTCCTGACCTTCCCCTGGCGCGTCTATCACGACGACCCGCTCTGGGTACCGCCCCTGCTGCCGGAGCGGACCCGGGAGACGGATCTGGAGCGCGGTGCCTTCTTCCAGCGTGGGGACGGCGAGTTCTTCATCGCCTGGCGGGGAGGGGAGCCCGTGGGCACCATCTTCGCCGGAGAGGACCGCTTCTCCAACCAACAGCGCGGTCGGCGCGAGTGCGTCTTTGGGTTCCTGGAGTACATCGAGGACTACGCGGTGGCCGAGGCACTGTTGGACCGCACTGCGGAGTTCGCCCGCCAGCGGGACCTGAACGCCATCTGGGGGCCCTTCAACTTGAACTACGAGGACAGTTATGGTGTACTCATCGAGGGGCGGGATCGCCCTCCGGCGCTTCTGTGTGGGCATTCGCCCCCCTACTACCAGGGCTTCATGGAGCGCTACGGGTTCGAGCCCGCCCGGGGGGACAACATCGCCCTGGCCGTGGATCTGGATCCGGACACGCGTGCCATGCGGCGGCTAACCCGTCTGGCACAGAGGGTGCGCGAGCGGAGGGACATCACCATCCGGCAGGTCGACCTGGACCGCTGGGATGAGGAGCTCGACACCATTCATCGGCTGCTCAACATCGCGCTGGCCCATCTGCCGGACCACATCGGCTGGCACCGCGGGACGCTGGACGCGGTGCTGGCGCCCTTCCGGGAGTACGCCGACCCCGAGCTGGTCCTCTTTGCTGATCTGGATGGGGAGACCGTGGCCTGGTTCCCCGGCATCGCGAATCTGAACGAGATTCTCATCCACGCCAATGGGTTGCGCTATCCGTGGGACTACGTGAAGCTGTGGTGGCACTCACGTCGGCAGCCCGAGTGTCTCAGCATTAAGAGCGTGCTGGTGCTGCCTGAGTACTGGGGCTCCGGCGTGGCCGTAGTCCTCTTTGACGAGATGATACGCCGGGCGATGGAGAAGGGTTTCTCGTGGCTCGATTGCTCGCTGACCTCGGTGGAGAACCCGAACACGCCGGAGCTGGCGAAGCACCTGGGCTGCGAGATCTACAAGCGGTATCGGGTCTATCGGCTGTACTTGTAACGTCCTCCGAGAGAGAGCCTCGCCGCAGAGACGCAGGGCCGGCCGAGGGGAAATGGACGCTGCACCTGTTGCTCGTCCTCGTCCACCGCTTTCGGGGCTCCCCTCAGATCCCCGAGCCGAGGGCCGCCGCAGGCAGAAGATGGCCAGTCCTGCCTGGGATGTCTTCAGGTAGTGGCCGCTCGTCGTCGCTAGGTGAATGCACGCGGGGGACGCACGTCCGGTGACGACGGGAGAGCCACTTTCTGACGACCTGCGCCCCCTTGGAGAGCCCTAGGTGAAGAGGGGTGACATACCCTCGTGCTGGTCTGACAGGCGAGGTGCCTCGCACGTGATAGGTGCGAGGCACCGCATACTCGGCGAAAGGGCAGAGGGCTACATTTCCAACCAGCTGCGGGATTCGGTTCAGCTAGGAAGCTTTCCCGTCTTCGCGGGCCCGCTCCCCTCCTTCACGGTACCACGCCGTAGAACGCCATGTCGGTGAAGAAGACACAGGAATCGGGCCGATCGACTAAGAAGTCCGGCGACTCCGGCAGGCCGATACGCCGGTAGGCGCTTCTCTACCTGACCGAGAGCTCACCCTCCACGCCCGGCCAGAGCCTCACGCATGTCCTCGTCCAGCGGGGCGTAGGCGCCCGCGGCAAAGATCCTGGCAGCGGCGTCCACCAACTCCATTCGCCGGAGCCTACCCAGGTTCCGCGCGACGCGGCACTCGGGGTGCCTCACCCCGCGCCCAGGGACGCCGAGACAAGCTGTCTGCCCTGTCGCGGGCCGCTTCCCCGAGCTGGCAGCCGCCGTCCACCTGCTATCCGCTCCTTTCGTACCGTCCCTAG
Source organism: uncultured Anaerolineales bacterium (assembly GCA_964542755.1). Classification (GTDB taxonomy): domain Bacteria; phylum Chloroflexota; class Anaerolineae; order B4-G1; family B4-G1; genus SKLM01. Next base: position 8,235 of record CAZIWL010000109.1, on the reverse strand, counting down.
TGCCGGAGGATCAGCGGCAGGAAGATCTCGTGCCCAACCAGGGCGATAGAGTCGCTGACCAGCAGGCTCTCGTTCTTGGCCGCGTCGCGGAACTGCCCATACACGGTGCAGTTCGTCCCGTAGAGACACGTGTCGGCCAGCATCCACGGGATGGTGTCGGTGTAAGGCTGCCACGCTGTCCACTCGCCCTCGTTCTCGTTCCGGAAGCGCATTTCGACCTCGCCGCTGACCTCGTTTCCCGCCGTCCATTGGCTGGCAACGGCGCCGCTCGGCTGCGACGGCATGCCGTCAATAGGCTCGTCGCTGGCGTTGACGTTGATCTCCACCGCCCGTGTCGTCGCGCTGACGACGTCCGAGTTGATCACCAAATCGCCTGACGGAGGATCGGGGTCTGCCTTTGGTACGACCGTCTCCGGGGCCGTCGGCCCCCCCGTGCCCGTTTCGGTCTCGCCCTGGAGCGTGACGGTGTAAACCGTGTCGTTGTCCACGCCCACCGTGAACGCTCCGGTTCGTCCACCGTCGAAGGTCTCTGTGCGGCCGTCGCGCGGCGTGATGGCGACGTGCATGCGCGTGTAGGAGAACGGATGGCTCCAGCGAACGAGCACCGCCTGATTGAGCGGGCGTACGGACCAATCCCAGATCGGCCGCACCACGTCATCGCCGGGCCAGTGCGGGTTCCGCTGTCCGGTTACCTCGCTGCCGTCCATCTCTCCCCCGTCGTCAGTGTCCGGGTCACAGGGGTCCGTACCGTTCTGCCACTCCCTCCAGTTTGTCAGGTCATCGTTGTCGTAGTCTACTTGACCTGAATCGTACTCGCCAGGATCCATGCAGGGATAAAGCTTCTCCCACCAGGTCGGGATCCGGTCGTCGTCCTCGTCGTCGCTAGGTCCCGGGCCCTCCATGGTGAAGGACCCTTTCCAAACCCGGAGGAGGAGCTGGGCTGGATTGAATGGATCGTATCCCAGGGCGCCGATCGTGACGTTGTAGGCACCTCCGATCACGGCTTTAGCGTAGGTATTGGCGTAGATCCCGTCGCCGGCTGCGCCGTCGCCGTGCTCGCCGTCATCCCGCAGCCAGACCAGGTGGGCGTCGGCGCCGGGCCTCTCCACGGTAGCCACCACCAAGGCCCCCGGCGTGGCCCCCGCGCGCGTCAGTACGGTGGCTAGCAGGGGCACGGGATCGCCCACCTTCCCCTGGTTGTTTTCAAGCAGTATCTCGCCCTCCAGGTTGATGGTGGAGAGCACCTTGCCGGTCTGGATGAAGTTGCCGAAGAGCTGACCGGGCGCCGCCGGGCTCTCACCGCCCTCCGCACCACAGAGGTCGTACCGCATCCGAGTGCGGATCTGCCACTGTCCCGAGTCGGGACCGCGCACGATGAGTACGTCGCTGTAGGGGCTGTTCCGTACGTCCCAATTCCCCGGGATCGTCCCGGGTGGAGAGATGGGGATCCAGTCGCGTGGCCCAGCGCCGGGCACGAGGACCTCCACATCTCGCAGCCAGCCGCAGTTGCCAAAGTCGGGCTCGCGGCTGCTGGAGACCAGGGTCAGACTGGTGTCGGCGGCGCTGACGTTGGAACTCTGGACCTTCCAGACGAATTCCTCCGCGTCGACGTACCAGTTGTAGGCCACCCGTGAGGCTCCGGTGGCGTCCGCCTGTCGGTAGTCGTAGGCTTCGCGAAGCGCGAGGCCTCCGGGCAGGTAGGTGGAGGCGGGCGACATCATCTGCGCCACCTGGGCGGCCTGCTCCGATGGCACCCCTTCTGCGACCAGGTTGGCGGCGAGGGAAGCCACCATCTCTTCGCGCCGGGCGCCGCCCGCTGCCGCTTGCGCGCCGCCGGCCGTCGTCGGCACGTAGAGGAAGTCGCCGCCGTTCTCCGTCGCGATGCGCGCGAGCAACTCATTGGGGGCATCGCCGCTGAAGCCCATGGTGTTGACCACCACTTCCAGCTCCGAGGACATGTCGTCGTACATCGGCGTTACGTTTTCCTCCCCATCGGAGAGGACCGTGACAACCTTGTTGTTGTCGCTGGCGGGTGACCCCAGGATCTCGGTCTGTGCCCGCCGCAGCCCCTCGCCCAGGTTCGTCCACTCCCGGTCCGTCATTCCGCCGATGGCGGCCCGCATAGCGGGGATCTGGGTGGTAGGATCGGTGATTTCCGTCTTCGGATAGACCAGGTTCACGTCGTGCACACAGCCCGGAGGGCATATCTCCCCCGGACGATCCGCCAGGGTCGTGGAGAAGTCCATGATCCCGTAGTAGTCGCCTGCCTGCGCCAGCATCACCAGCAACTCCGCAGCCTGCTTCGCTTGCTCCAGGCGCGGATAGTCGCCGGGGACATCCACGGTTCCCATAGAACCTGAGGCGTCGTGGAGCAGCAGCATATCCATGTTGCCGGGCGGCACGTACAGCAGCGCCTCACTGTTGGTATCGCACGCTCCCGAGGGACCGAGACATGCCTGGAGATCGACCCACGAGGTGCCAGCGGCCTTCGATGGCGCCATGAAGATGCCCAGGTAGTGCCCTTTGGTGATCTCGTAGATCGCCGTGCCGGTCACCACGTCCCCCTCCGCGTCCAACTCGAACCAGTCGGCGGGGATGCCGGTGACGGGCGAAGCCGACCCGTCGGTCACCTCGATGCTGCCCAGGAAGCCGACCGGGCTGAGCGGGTCGCCGACGTACGCGACGAAGTTCGGCTTCAGAGGCCGTTCGATCTCGATGTCGGGCGTGATACACGTTGCCGTTAGGTCATACGTTCGGTTGTTCCCGAAGGCGACCGCGGCCACACCGATCTTGTCGTGGGCATTGTGCCCGGCGAAGACGCGGCTGAACTCGCTGCCGACCCAGCCGCTGTACTCGGCCGTCGGCGCCCCCGTGTCGGCGGCCATGAACGCCCAACCCATGCTACCTGACCCGCTCCCCTCCAGCATCACGAACTCGCACCCCGCCTGCGGTTGAATCTCGTAGAACTTCCCGGCCCATGTGTCGGGCGTGGTCTGCGAGGTCCAGCTATGGGAGCCGCCGGATAGCGACTGGCTGCCCTGTAGGGGTGGGGAGAACGTCACCGTGACACCCGGAGCGTCCTCCTCGAAGAAATAGAGGTCAGGCTGCGTGGCCGGATCGGCGTACGAATGGAGATAGAGGGCCGCGAAGAAGTTGAGGAAGAACTCCTCCATGCTCCACATCGTCAGAGACTCGACCACGTCCCGGACCACGTGCAGGTCGGTCAGGGTCTCACACTTCTCCCAGTGCGCGACCATCCCCCCAGCGAGGTAGTCGAAGTCCCCGGGTGCGCCCCACGGCCCGGCCGAAAGATCCACGTGCTCGGTGTAGTACGGGGCGAAGAGATTGTTATACCCGTGTTCCTGCAGGCTCTTGCTCGGGCTATACCCGGAGTTCATGTAGCCGAAGTCACCCACGGTCGACGGACCGTAGTCGGCGTCGCCCTCCACCAGGTAGGTGGTGTTGCCTGGATAGTCCCCCTTCCAATCGCTAAGACAGTTGGGGTAGGCGAATTGGACGATCTTGTGGCGGATCTCGTGCATCGTCGTGGAGCGTCCGCCGCCACCGCGGATCATGGGGGCATGCAGCCCGATGTAGCAGGAGTTCGGCCAATATGCGATGCCCGACCACCCGTCCCCCTTCAGGATCTTGGCACGGATGTGCCGCCCGCAGATGGACTCGCCGTAGGTCAGCCCCGTCTGCGCGTAGTATGCTTCGAAGGCGTCTTGCATCCATCCCGCAATCGGCGCAGCCTCCGCGTGGTTGTTGATCCAGTCGTTGCCGGCATCGGTGTCGAGGGTGTAGTAGACGCTCAGGTCCCACGTATGGCCGCCGAGCGTGAACGAGGTCCCCTGGCACTCATTCAACGGATTGCCGTCGTTTCCCGTGGGCGAATCCGTGCAGATGACACTGGGCGCGGCCGGCTCGATGGGCGCTACTCTCTCCGGGCGCTCGAGGGCCATTCCGGAGGGCGCCACGACCGGGTTCTGTTCTGGTCCGTCCACCAGACCGTAGTTGCCGAATGCGGGGATCAGCACAAGGACGACGAAGACGGTTCCGAGAATTCTTCCTAGACTCATGACCCACCTCCTCATGACTTGGGATAGCGCGAAACGTGCAGTACGACTTCCCGAACAGGGGGTCGGGCAAAGGAGTGGCTGGGGCGAGGAGTGGAACGATGCCAGTATATCACACCTCGGACGTCGGTGTCAATACCCTGCATGCCTCGGCGCGCTTCATCCACCCGCTGTATTCTCCCTCTTGAGCCGCGACGCGGGTGGATGACGGTGCGGTGCACGTTGAGAGGTGGGACGCATCCGGAGGCAGCCCACCGCGGGGCCTCAAGGCGGACCGTAAGGGTTTTCGACGAATCCACTACGACGTGGAGCCAGGCCTATGGAAGGGAACCGGTGCACTATGACAAAACACGGAGACCCTTAGGGTCTGCGCCGACGTGTCCGAGTAATACTCGGCTCCCTCGTTCCGGACGGCACCTCACCTGCGGTCGCAAGAGGCGATGTCGTCTTCGTCAACACCACATCGTCCACGTAGACCCCCTCGGAGTAATTGATACTCCCGTCGCTGGAGAAGACCAAGCCGATCCAGACCTCCTCCTCCCCGGTCAGACCCCCAAGGGTGGGGACGGCAGTCAGATCGACCGTCTTGCTCGTCCACCCCGCCGTGTTTCCCTTGCTCACATATCCGTAGAACTGATTGCCGTGGATAGATGCGGTCCAGGACAGACCGTCGTAGTCCTGTTCGGTGTTCAGCCACATCTGGAACGTGAGTTCTGCGACCGATGCATCGGTTAGGCTGAAGGGTCCGTAGACCATCCGCGTCTCAGCATCGTCCATGTAATTCGAGCCGCAGTCGAGCGTGTCCCCGACTGTCCCGCCGCCGACGGCCCACGCGCTGTAGCTCCCGGCCGACGCCCGACAGTCGCGCTTGCCCCAGAGATACTCGTCCTCCGTTGGAATCCGCTCCCAGTCGCCCGGAGAACCTCCCTCAAAGCCGTCCTGGAATATGGTGACCGTCTCCGGGCCGGGTGGCGGTTCCTCCTCGGAGACCATGAAGCCGTCCGTCAGCACGCCCGACAGTCCGTCTGGGTTGACCACCGTCACGTAGTAGATGCCCAGCTCCAGACTTCCGGGCACCCTGGCCTGGATGCGCCAGCGGTGCGGCGGGGAGATCTCCGGCCCAAGGTATTCGACGTCGCTCAACAGGGCGCAGCCCACGCATGGGCTTGCCCCGGCCTCGAAGAAGTAGCCGTAGATGACGACCTCGACCTCCGTTCCGACCGTCGTGCTGCTCGGCTCGTTGCTCTCGACGATGCGGAAGGACAGTGTGGGACTCGGTTCCGGGGTCGGCTCGGGCCCCTCGGGCATGCAGGGCAGGGCGCCCACCGCCCGCCAGCCCCTCGTGAAGCTGGCGGCTCCGGCACCGCGCAGAGCCGGGACGCCTTGGGAGGCCCTCACTATGGGCAGGTAAACTGTCTCCGCCGGCTCCATCTCGAACGTGTGCCCCATGAAATGGTCGGTCGGCTCCGTCGCCATCCGAGCTCAGTAGAAGTCGTTCGTCACCGTCAGGGCCTCCGACGAGACGAAGCCGGCAAACCAGGCCTTGATGATGGTCTCCATCTCATACTGGGGATCGGGGCCGATGTACGGTAGGCTGCCTGAGGTTGCCGCGCCGCCCGTGACGCTGTAGTTGCAGTGTTCGAAGGGAGGGGCAGAGCGGCCATCCAAGGTGAACGTCTGCACGTCTAGCCGCAGTCCCGTATCCGCGTCGACGGCGTCGACGGCAACAACCGAACCGGGGATCCCAGGGTAGCTGCGGCGCTCGGGCCGTGCGGCGTCCGCAGCTCGGCCGGGCTCCTCTCCGTCCGTGTAGGCCCGATACGGGAGCTGGACGTCCGCGAAGCACCCGTGGGAAATGAAGAGCTTGTCTAGATCATCCAACTCCCGGGCCCTGGAGTGATCCGATGCGATGTGGTGGATCTTCAATTCTCGTAGAGGCGCTTGACGTCCGAGAGATACCTGTACCCGTTGGCAGTCACAGCTACGGTGTGCTCATTGAGGGGCGGGATCGCCCTCCGGCGCTTCTGTGTGGGCATTCGCCCCCCTACTACCAGGGCTTCATGGAGCGCTACGGGTTCGAGCCCGCCCGGGGGGACAACATCGCCCTGGCCGTGGATCTGGATCCGGACACGCGTGCCATGCGGCGGCTAACCCGTCTGGCACAGAGGGTGCGCGAGCGGAGGGACATCACCATCCGGCAGGTCGACCTGGACCGCTGGGATGAGGAGCTCGACACCATTCATCGGCTGCTCAACATCGCGCTGGCCCATCTGCCGGACCACATCGGCTGGCACCGCGGGACGCTGGACGCGGTGCTGGCGCCCTTCCGGGAGTACGCCGACCCCGAGCTGGTCCTCTTTGCTGATCTGGATGGGGAGACCGTGGCCTGGTTCCCCGGCATCGCGAATCTGAACGAGATTCTCATCCACGCCAATGGGTTGCGCTATCCGTGGGACTACGTGAAGCTGTGGTGGCACTCACGTCGGCAGCCCGAGTGTCTCAGCATTAAGAGCGTGCTGGTGCTGCCTGAGTACTGGGGCTCCGGCGTGGCCGTAGTCCTCTTTGACGAGATGATACGCCGGGCGATGGAGAAGGGTTTCTCGTGGCTCGATTGCTCGCTGACCTCGGTGGAGAACCCGAACACGCCGGAGCTGGCGAAGCACCTGGGCTGCGAGATCTACAAGCGGTATCGGGTCTATCGGAAGTACCTGTGAGGTAGCAAGCGGAGGGTTCGTTGCACGTCGCACATGCGACGCAACTCGGCAGATGGCCCCGGCTGTCACACGATCCGTCGCGTGGTTAGAGCTGACGGCACGCCCAAGACCATTTCGCGCCCGACCTGAGCTCCGTGCCCTGCCGGCGGAAGGGCGTCTGGTGGTTGCTCACTGTCCCTTCAGTGGCGATGCTCGTCACGGTCGACGTTTGGCTGTGGCAGTTCAGCCCATGGCTCACATCATCCACGGGGCGTCTGTGTCTTGATGTCCCCCTTGCAGGCCAGGTGGTGCGCTTGTCAGGACAGCCCGCACGCCGGCCGCTTCGGGCCGATATCCTGGCCGCTGGTGCCGCTCTGGGGGATCGGCAGACTGAACCTGGCGCTCGCGGTGGCCTATGTGGCGTGGGGGTTCGTCCACGCCCTCCTCTCCGGGCTTACGGCACGCCCGGTCGACGCCATTCGCGACACATGGCTTGGGGGACGTGTATTATCGGCGGCGGGGGAGGGGAGGGGGAGGATGAGGATTGCCATCGCCACTTTCAGCGGCACGGGCAACACGGCCTGGGTCGTGGACTGTCTGACCCAGCGTTTGACGGCGCTGGGAGATGAGGTGTCAGATGTGGCCATCGAGCGCTCGCCCACGGGGACATTGGACGCAAATGCCTGCGACGTCCTCGGGCTTGCTTTCCCCGTGCATGCCTCCTTCGCGCCCAAAATCGTTCGGGACTTCATCGCCGGTCTGCCCCCAACCACCGGCAAGCCCCTCTTCGCTGTCACCACGGCGGGCTACGTCGCCGGGGACACGGCCTGGTACGCGATCCGAGCTCTCACTGCCAAGGGGTATAAGCCCTTCGTGCTGGCCAACGTCATCGTTGCCAACAACCTGCGCCTGCCCGTGCTCTCCCCCCTGCCTATCCCCTCGCCGGAGGAGATGGAGCCCCGGTTGGGGCGGGCGGCGCGCAAGGCCCACCGGATCGCGGACTGGGTTCACCAAGGGGAGAGGCACGTGGAAGGAACGGGTCTGTTTGGGCGGATGCTCGGCGTCTCGCAGCGTCTCCTCGCGGCGCCTCTCGAGGCCCTGGCATTCCAGGGTTTCTTCGCCGACGAGAGCTGCATCCGGTGCGGCTGGTGCGTGCGTCATTGTCCGGTCGGGAACATCGAGATGACGGAGCAAGGCGTGCGCTTCCTGGAGCACTGCATACTCTGCATGCGGTGCTACAGCTTCTGCCCGGAGCAGGCGATCCAATCGACGGAGCGGACGCAGAACACGGAGCGGTGGCCGCGGTATCAAGGGCCGAAGGGCAAGCCGTATCCGGAACCCCGTTGAGAAGCGGCAGATCACGAATGGCACGGCTGGACGAATGGCGCGAATCGGAGAGTGGCTTGTTGCTCGCGTGCCAGGATTAGCAGCCTGATCGAGACTCTTAGGGTTCAGCCGAGGCAGCA
>CAZIWL010000108.1:0-14951 GCA_964542755.1 uncultured Anaerolineales bacterium | reverse complement strand
GCTCGAGGAGCCGCTGGAGCCCGGCGGAGCCAGCCTCGGCGAGGAAGAGCTCGAAAAGATGGTCGAAGAGTACCGCGGGCTGCGCGGTTGGTAGGGGCGCGATCTTTTTGCAGATGTGCCTTGGGTACGTAGGCACACACCGCTGCTCAGCGTACACGGGGCGCTCGAAAGAGGGACGACGGATAGGGATACGCGGGCACTCACAGTGACAGGTCCGCAAGCGCAACAGTGGCAAAAAAAACACCGCCAACTGGTGGCGGTGCTCTCTACACACGCTGGCGGGTGCGGTGCCGCTATCGCAGTGGGCGCGCAGGGACTCGAACCCCGGACCTCTACAATGTGAGTGTAGCGCTCTGACCAACTGAGCTACGCGCCCTTAGTCTGTCCGCTAGTATACCGCGTCTCCTCCGATTGTCAAGCAAGAAACGCGACGGGGACAGCCACGCCGTCCCCGTCGTATTCATGTACCCCCGGCTACGATCGCCGCATCACCACCGGCAGGTAGACGCGATTCCCCCACATATGCCCGTAGATGTTCACGGAGCCGCCGCTGGGCGTATCCTCAAAGGCCACCAGGTAACTGCCCAACCCACCTCCCACCACCGCGCTCCAGCCGGCATCCGATCCGCCGATCTCCTTGAACGTGTTCCCTTGCGGGGTCCCGTCTGACGCCAGGGCACGCCCCACGACGGCATCCGAGAGCCAGACGTACCCCTCGCCGTGCGCCACTTCCTGCTGCCAAGTCACGAGGTACTGTTCCCGGCTTTGACTCGCCCCCACGGCCGGCTTCACCTCGTCTTCGTCAGTGGCCGCGAGCAACCGAAGGATACCCGTAGAGGGCGTCCCGTCGCTTGCAATCTCCACTGACGTACCCATGATGTTGATCGAGGTGCCCAGGTCGAGCTCCCATGAGACCGCATAGTTGCCCTGATTGTTGACCAGCGGCAGCGCGGCAACAGCCGGACGCTGCTCGCTATGCCCCAGCGTCGAAACGAAGATTGAGCCAGCAAGTGGCTCACCATTGCCGCTCACGCGCCGGGCATGAATGTCTGAATCGATCCCCGCACTGTCTTGCCGCCAGACCACCAGATGCTCGTTGCGAGTGCGACAATAGGCCACATCCGGCTGGAAGGCTCCTGCACCGGTCGTATCCTCATAGACGTACCGCGTCGTCCCCAGAGCCCCCCCAGGATCGTACGTCCGCGCCGCAAGCGAGTTGCCGGTGAAGTCGAACCACTCCCAGACGACCAGGAACAGTTGACTTGTCGTGGCGTAGGCCACGGCTGGTGCCTGACTCGGGTCCGTGCCGAAGATGTCGAAGGACGACGCCATCGGGCTTCCCGTGCCGCTCACCCGACGAGCCCGAACGTTTGTCGGGTTGGGCGGCGTCTGGCTAGTCTCCTGCCACACGACGAGGTATTCCTGATCGTCGGGACTGTAGGCTACGTCTGGGTAGCGGAGCTCGCGGAACTCCCCGCCGTCCACGATGAAGACGTTCCCCAGCGGCGTGCCGTCCCTGGAGATGCGGCGGGCGCGGATGTCTGCATAACCAACGTCCCGGTGCCAGACGACGAGGTACTCCTCGCGATCCGGGTTGTAGGCCACGGCCGGCTTGATCTCGTCGGCCCCGTCGTCCGCAATGGTAAACGTGCCCCCCACCGGTCCACCCCCGGCGGCGGCAACGGGCAGAGGGACGGACACCGAGGCCAGCGTTGCAGCGAGAACTGCGCAGATCAGGTTTAGTGCGATAGAATTCTTGGAAAGCGTCAATGCGTCATCTCCTTTCGATGAGAGGTCATTGACCAAGCGACCAGACTGCCTGGCGGCGGTGCCCGGAGAGCGAAAATCACGCCGGAGGCCACAAGGCGCCGTTGGAGGCGCCGATTCTCATTATACTGCAGTGTCGGAATTCAACCACGCACGCACAACCCTGGCTGATGACAGGACCGGATGGGCACCTCCTCTGTAGCGCCGGGGATCGCGCTGTGCCTTGAGAGAAGGTAGGTTCTTGCTGCGGGCAGCAACTATCCCGGCACGACACCCACATTCTATCACGGGACCTCGAGCGCGAGCGTTACAGGAAGGTTAAGAAAGCGCATCGGCACCACCCATCCGCCTCAACAACCGTCGACAAACCGAGTTACCCACCAATCGACCGGCGGCCTCACCACACACGGCCTCCTCTCGCCGTACTCTGTGCCATCTGCGCAACCTGGGATCCGCCGTTTTTGGTGTCCCCACTTGCGCAACCCCACCCCGCACAGTAGAATCGTAACCAGCATCGCATGTGTCAGACGCCACCCAACCATGATCCACACCAACCGACCCGCCCCCAACCGCCGTCTGTGGACTGCCGCGCCGGAGTCTGACCGTGCCGCGTGACCACCGGCGCGACCTGGCCTGCATCGGCCTGTTGGCCCTGGCCGTCCTCGCCTTCTTCTGGCCCCTCACCCTCACCCAGGCCTGGATCCCCCGAGGCGGCGGCGACCTGGTCTCCTTCCTCTGGCCCATGACCCGCTTCGCCGCCCGAAGCCTTCGCTCGGGCACCGTCCCTCTCTGGAACCCCTACCTCTACAGCGGCGCCCCATTTGCCGCCGACAACCAGTCCGGCCTCTTCTACCCGGTCAACCTGGTCACCTTCGCCCTCTTCGGCAGCCCCTCATACCTGGTAATGGAGGGTCTGGTCGTCCTCCACATCTGGCTGGCAGCGGTCGGCACCTACGTCATGCTCCGCAGCATGCGGCTCCGTCCGTCCGCAGCCGTCTTCGGTGGCCTGGCGTTCGCCCTCTCCGATCTCTTCGTCACCCACATCGGCAACCTCAACCTCAACGCCACCGCCGCGTGGCTGCCCTTCGCCCTGTGGGCCAGCCACCGCGCCCTGCGACGGAGCAGCGTCGGGTGGGCCGTGGGGGCAGGAGCCATCGTCGCAGTGGCAGCCCTGGCGGGACACGCGCAGATGCTCCTCTTCGTCTGCCTCGCCCTTGCCCTCCTCCACCTCTACCACGTCGTCCGCGCGCTGGTCGCCCACGAAGCCGACGCGCGGCGAAAGATCCTCCGCACCCTGGGCCTGGCCCTCCTTACCGCCGCAGTCGGCCTCGGCGGGGCCGCGCTGATGCTCGTCCCGGCCTGGCAGATGGCATCCCACACGGGCCGAGGTCACCTTCCCTACCAGGAGGCAACGCGCTACTCACTACCACCCCGCGCGCTCATCGGCCTATTGGCACCCGGCTTCTACGGTCGTGGCGCCGCCAACTTCTGGGGCTCATGGGAGCGGGTGGAGGTTGGGTACGCCGGCGTCGCCACCGTCGTGCTGGCGCTGCTGGGGACCGTCCTCGCCGTCCGATCGGTCTGGATGCGGAGTCCGGCGACCGATAAGAAGAAAAGCGACCCGCGCCCTCAACAGGGCTTCCCGGTCGCGTTCTTCGCGGGCCTCATCCCCCTCGCCTTCCTCCTGGCGATGGGCAGCCACACCCCCCTCTACCGCCTTCCCTACCGCTTTGTCCCCACCTTTGATCAGATCAGGGCGCCGGCCAGACTGATTGTCCTCGGCAATATCGGCCTGGCCGCTCTGGCCGCGTACGGGCTCGACCGCATCGTCGCTGCTCCCCAGCTCACGCGCCGTTACCAGCGTGCTGCCCTGGCCGCGGCGGCCTGCGCCGCGGCGACCCTCTTGATCGTCGGCCTGCCGCAGGCCCATGCCCTTGCGCCGGCGCATCGACTGCCTATCACTACACGCAGCATCACAATCGCGGCCGCGCTGCTCATCCTCAGCGGAACGGCGATCTTCTTGGTCCAGTGGCGCCGCTGGACCCGTTGGCTGCTTCCCCTTCTCCTCGCCGCGGACTTGATCGCTCTCGGATCGACGCTGGAGATCGAGCGGAATAACCCCACCCTCGGGTTCCGCCACGCCGACATCGTCGCCTTCCTCAAGAGCGATCCGGACCTCTTCCGCATCGAGGACAACGCGCCGGCCTGGCAGCCGGACGCCGCGCTGATTCACGAGCTCTACGACATCGGCGGGGTCTACAACCCCCTCGGCATCGCGCCCTACGAGGCCTACCGCTGGGCGCTGGGCCAGCGAGGTTCCCCGCTGCATAATTTCCTCGGCGTCAAGTACGTGCTCGCCGGGAAAGGGAGCCCTCCGGGGGACGAGACTCTCGTCCCGGTCTTCGCCGGCGAGGAGATCGATGTCTACCTCAACACGGCGGCCTATCCCCGGGCGCTGTTCGTCAACCAGGCCGAAATCGTCGAAGACCACGAGGCGGCCTGGCGGGCCATCCACACACCGGGGTTCGATCCCCGACGGAAGCTGGTCCTGGAGCAGGGGCCTGACGTCCACGCGGTGCCCCCAGCCGGAGGCACCGGCCTGGCCCAGCTCTCCTTCGTCCGCTACGGGCTGAACGACGTAGCCGTGAGTGTGAACGCGCCCCACGCCGGCTGGCTGGTCCTCAGCGACGTCTACTACCCCGGCTGGCGCGCGGCGGTTGACGGTGTCACCACCCCCGTCCTGCGGGCCAACTACACCTTTCGGGCCGTGCGTGTGCCCGCCGGCGACCACCTCGTCGAGATGACCTTCGCGCCGTGGACGTGGCACGTCGGCCTGCTCATCAGCACCCTCACCTGGACCGGCATCGCGGCCGCCTGCTTCTGTCAATCGAACATAGCCGCGGCCTTGCTCGGGCGCTGCCACTCGCCCTCCCGGCACCACGGCTAGCCAATCTGCTCCAACCCTGACCCGGGGCGCCTGCCGTTTGTCAAAGCGGACCACGTGTGCTAAACTAGCCTATGTCCCGGTGTACCGCAGCATGCAATCTCCGTGGGAGGCGGCCCCGCCCTTGCTCGAATCGCGGCCTGGAGCGCCCTCCCATCTGCACCGTAACCAGACGCTGACAGACGTCACGTCCCCGCCCCTCACAACTAGGAATTGGTAGATATGGCGACAAAGAAGATCCTGGTCGTAGATGATGATCTCCAGACGGTCAAGCTGGTCGGCTTGGTCCTGGACCGCAGAGGGTATGAGATTACGGCTGCCCGCCGGGGTGAAGAAGCCCTGGAAAAAGCCCGCAACGAACTGCCGGACATGGTCATCCTCGACGTGATGATGCCAGACATGAACGGCTACGAGGTCAGCCGCCAGCTGAGAGCCGATCCCGAGACGGCCGACTTGCCCATTCTCATGTTCACGGCCAAGTCCGGCGTCCAGGACAAGGTCACCGGTTTCGAGGCCGGGGCCGACGACTTCTTGACGAAGCCGATCCATCCCAAGGAGCTGGTCTCGCGGGTGGAGGCCCTTTTGCTCCGGTCCTCCCGAGCGCAACCAAAGGAAAAGCCCGCGTCCCCCAACTGCATCGGCTTCATCGGGTGCAAGGGAGGCGTTGGAACGACGACGCTCATCGTCAACACCGCCGTCTCGCTGGCGACGGGCCAGGTGACGCCTGCCCAGGCGCGAGAGCCGGCACCCCATCCAAACGGTCCCGTCGTGGTAGCGGAGCTCCGGACGGGTATGGCCACCGCCGCCCTCCAACTTGGCCTCCCTCAGCACGACGGCCTGGGCATCATCCTGAACAGGTCCATCGGCCAGATCGACGCCGAGTTCATCGAGGCCCAGCTGGACGAGCACCAATCCGGTCTCCTCCTCCTCGGCAGCGAGTCCGGGCCGATCCGTTCTGCCAGGCGAGGATCGGCGGAGCACGCCGACGCCGTCGTCCGCCACTTGGGCGCGATGGCCGGATACCTGTTCGCCGATCTCGGCGTGGGGCTGGATGAGCTCAACGAACGCGTCCTGGCCCGCTGTCGCCACGTCGTCGTCGCCATCGAGCCGAACAGTATCGCGCTCGCGCTGGCGGAGGAGTTGCTGGAGCAGATGAACCAGGAGCTTCAGATCCCGCGGCACCGCATCAGCCTCATCCTGATCAAGCGGAGCCGCTCGGCGGCCTCCTACACCAAGGAGGAGATCGAGGAGCAGTTGGGACACAGTCTCATCGGCATGATCCCGCCGGCCCCTGAGCTCGCCTTCGAGTCGTCCAAGCAGCGGACCCCCATGGTGCTAGTCCATCTAGACAGCCTGGTGGTTCGCCAGTACCGGAGCTTCGCCAAGGACCTCACGGGGAAGCTGTGACCTTCGACCTCATAAAGGCACACCCCGTGATCGCTGGGGCCTCACTCCCCCGGCGGAGTCGCTGAGACCAGGGCCAGCCCCATGGCGACGAGCGCGCTAGCCGACGGCCCCATTAGCCAAGCAGCCCGGCTCCTCCGTCGAGCGCGCTACGCCATTGCGCTCACCGGTGCCGGCATCAGCACACCCTCCGGGATCCCCGACTTTCGCTCGCCCGGCACAGGGCTCTGGGAAAGGGCCGATCCAATGCGCGTCGCCTCCATCCATGCCTTCCGCCGCAATCCCCAGGCCTTCTATGAGTGGATCCGTCCCCTGGCTCGCGCGCTCTTCGAGGCCCATCCGAACCCCGCGCACCGCGCTTTGGCGGCGCTCGAGGCAGCCCACTTCCTTCGGGCAGTGATCACGCAGAACATCGACGCGCTGCACCAGGCAGCGGGATCGAGGGAAGTGCTTGAGGTGCACGGTCACTTGCGATCCGCCACCTGCTTGGACTGCTATCGCGTCCAGGCCACGAAGGATCTCCTGGCGGAGTTTGTGACGTCACAGACCGTGCCGCGCTGCCCCGAATGCGGCGGCGTATTGAAGCCCGACGTGATCTTGTTTGGCGAGCAGCTGCCGGCGGCCGTGGTCAGTGCTGCAATGGCCCACGTAGAGGCGGCGGATGTGATGCTGGTGGCGGGGTCGTCGCTGGAGGTTGTGCCCGCTTCTCAGCTGCCCCTGAAGCTGTATCGGCACGGGGGAAGCCTGATCGTGATCAACGAGACGCCCACCTGCGCGGACAGCGCGGCCGAGGTGGTGATTCGCGACGACGTCGCCGAAGTCCTGCCACGCATTGCGCGGTCGTGCGTGGCGTGAACCACTGAGGGTACCAGGAGCACGAAAAGAGAGTGGCGTCGTAACGAAGTGGCGTCGTAACGAAGTGACGTAGTAACGAAGTGACGTAGTATCGACTTCAGTCGTTCCGCTAGAACTCACCTCCCCACAGCCGCTTTCCCCGGAACCCGCTCCCATCTGCGCGATCTGCGTCATCTGTGGATGCGAGGGGTGGCTCCTGGAAGCGGCCCGTCTGAGTTCTCCAACCGTCTCACGCAGCGACCAAAGTCGCCACTACGACCACGCCGGGCGGCTTCGCACCTACAAGCGTCGATCCTCGTACGTCTTCGGGTTCACAACCACGTCGCCGATGTGGAGCGAGTCCACATCCTCCAGCGAGGCGCACGTCGTGAGCAACTCCACCGTCTCCGACTCCCGGTGCACCCCGACGACGATACCTAGGCCCAACACGAACCCATCACCGTCCGCCAGAGCCACCAGCCGGTGCTCGCTGAAGGTAGGCGCCGGGATGACGGCGTAGTCCGACCAGCGCACCCTCAGGCCTTCCGCCTCAGCGAACGCCGCGAGATACCGCTCCGCCCGATGCCGCCGGCGTTCCTCCCGTCCGCGCCGGGTCACCGAGGCCGCCACCCCACAGTCGACCACCCGCGTCCGCCCGCTCCTCCGCAGCGGCACCAGAAGGTGCTCCAGCTCGCTCCCCCGCTGGAGCCCGACCGTCAGTTCCGGCCCGAGAAGATCGACCAGCGCCAGCTTCAGCGCGCCGCCCCCGCGGGACTTCTGCACCAGGCCCGTGGTATCGAAGACAGCGGCTGTGGCACCCTGCTCAAACGCCCAGTCCACCAGCTTCCGCGCCCCGACCACGGTCGGGAGCATGTGCCCCGTCGGGGAGATATCGCCGACGAAGTACCGACGCCGGGGCCCTCCGGGTGGAAACTCGGCCTCATCAGGCCCACTCACACCGATCGTCATTGTCGCGGGCGGACCGAGCGTCGCCTGCCCCATATCGCCGTCCACGAACGCCACCGCATCGTGGTCCTCGAGCAGTCTCCCATAGAGGTACCGGGCCAGCGTCGTCTTGCCCGTATCCGCCGCGCCGACGATCAAGACCAGGCCGCGGACCCGGGCCACATCGATCCGCTCCCAGGCCGCGGGGACCGCGATCCGCCCCATGCGTCTAGCTCTCTTCGATGGTCACCGACTCGATCAAGTCCCCAATCTCAATGGACTGCACCACGTCCATGCCCTCGACCACCTCACCGAACACGGTGTACGCTCCGTCCAGGTGCGGCGTCGGAGCCAGGGTGATGTAGAACTGGCTGCCGCTGGAGGCCCGCTCCGGGTTGACCTGGTCGCCTTGCCGCGCCATCGCGAGGGCGCCCTCCACGTGCTCGAGCCCGATCTCCGCAGGAACCGTGTAGCCGGGACCTCCAGTCCCGGTCCCCAGAGGATCGCCGCCCTGAATGACGAAGTTCGGCTCCACCCGGTGGAACGTCAATCCGTCGTAGAACCCCTCCCGGACCAGGAAGACGAAGTTGTTCACCGTCCTGGGCGCCTCACCGGCGTCCAGATCCACCACGATGTCGCCCTTCTCCGTCGCGATGGTGGCCTGGTAGGACTTGCTCGGGTCGATCTCCATCTCAGGTGCTGCGCTGTACATCTCGTTCCGGTCGCTCGGTGCTTCGGGCATAGACGACGTATCCTCCTCACTCGGTTCGCTCTCGGATTCTTCAATCGTAGATTCCACCGGCGTAGGTTCGGCAGCGGTTGGTTCAGCAACCGTTGGTTCAGCCGTCTCCACGGCCGCCGTAGGGGCCGGTGTGGGGGATGCAGGCGCGGCCTCATCCGGGCGGGCAAAGAACCAGACCAGCCCGGCCACGATCAGGACCGCCGCCACGCCCCCGCCCACCCACCACCATATACTAGTGTCCTTCGATTCCTCATTCAGAGACCGGGGCGGCATGCTCTTGCCGACTCGCTTACCACGCTTGGCCATAGAACCTCCTTCTCTGGCTTCTTCTCACGGTCTTCCTCTATCCTCGTTCGACAACAAACAGCGGGCGGCGGATGCGACGATACGGAACCGTCCAGCCGACGCGCTGGGCTCAACGAACGACATCCTTGCCCCCCGCCGGGCCGCCGCACCCCCGCGGCGAGTCATTATACGCGAAATCGCGGGGACGGAAAGGATGCCGCCTGCCATGCCCAGGCCCGCTCCATTCCACGTGCCCCGCGCGATACGCCTCCATCGCTCAGAACCACCGTCTAGCCTCCCGCCCCTCTCGGCATGCAGGGCGCCCCACGCCGACCAGATCTAACCTACCCCCATCCCGCCGCAAGCCGTCCACGTACTCAATGTGAGGGAACACTTGCCGCCTCTCGTACGTCTATTATCATGACACTCGGAAGGAACGCAGGACGCGGACCGGAGTCATCGGTCCTTTGAGCTGAGGGAGGGACTTGCGATGAGACAACGAGAGATGCGATGGACCGTGACCGTCGGCCTAGCGCTGGCGGTTATCTGCTCCGCCCTGATGCCCGCTTCGGCGGCCGCTCAGGGCAACTGGTACGCCGAGTACTTCGCCAACGACGCGCTCCAGGGCGGCCCCGTATTCACCCGTTATGAGGATCAGATCAACGCCGACTGGGGCGGCGGCGGGCCCGGGCACGGAGTGGGGGCGGACCACTTCTCCGCCCGCTGGACCGGCAGCTTCTGGTTCGACGCCGGCACCCACCGGTTCTCCCACCGCTCCGACGACGGCCTCCGGCTCTGGATCGACAACCGGCTGATCATCGACGACTGGCAGGAGCAGCAGACGGCCTGGACCTCCCTGGACACGTACGTCTCCAGGGGCACACACACCGTCCGCGTCGAGTACTTCGAACGCACCGGCGGCGCCCGCGTACAGGTCGGCTGGGAGCGCGTCAGCCCCGGTGACGTCTGGCGGGGCGAGTACTACGACAACCGCGACCTCTCTGGCGGAGCTGACCTGGTGCGCTACGATCCCGCCATCGACTTCGACTGGGACTACGACAGCCCCGACCCCGACCTGCCCAGCGATAGCTTCTCGGTGCGCTGGACCCGGACCCTGGGCTTCGAGGCCGGCACCTACCGCTTCTTCGCCAGCGCCGATGACGGCGTCCGCGTGTACGTCGACGGCCGCCTGGTGGTCGATGCCTGGCAGAATCAGAAGCTCCCCAACACGCACACCGGCGACCTCACCCTCGCGGCCGGCCAGCACACGGTCGAGGTCCAGTACTACGAGCACGGCGGGGAGGCCAGTGCCCACGTCTGGTGGAACCGGCTGGGAAGCTTCCAGGGATGGCAGGGCCGCTACTATGGGAACCAGGAACTCCGCGGCAGCCCTGAGCTGATCCGCGATGACCCTGAAATCAACTTCGACTGGGGCGAGGGCGCGCCCGTCCCGTGGATGCCGGCCGACGGCTTCTCCGTCGTCTGGACGCGGCAGGTCGCCTTCCAGCCCGGCACGTACCGCTTCAACGTTCGGTCCGACGACGGCGTCCGCGTCTGGCTCGACGACGGCATCATCATGGACTACTGGAAGACCCAGGATTACGACTACCACTACGTCGAGGGCATCGAGCTCGAGGGCACGCACACCATCAAGGTGGAGTACTTCGAGGGCGCCGGCGGCGCGCGCATCCACTTCTGGTGGGAGCGGCTGAGCGGCATTGGACAGCCAGGTGGGGCGCCGCCGCCCGCCCCTTCGCCGCAGCCAGCCCCAGCGCCGGGCCCCGCGCCCTCGCCTGAGCAGGAGTTCCTGGGCCCCTGGCAGGCGGCCTACTTCGACAACACCACCCTAGCGGGGACGCCGGCCCTGACCCGCCAGGACCAGGCCATCGACTTCGACTGGGGGTGGGGCACCCCCACCCCGGCCGTGGGGCGCGACACCTTCTCCGTCCGCTGGACGGGGACCTTCAACTTCCTCGAGGGACGGCACTGCTTCACCACGACCAGTGACGACGGCATCCGGCTCACCGTCGACGGGCGGCGCTTGATCGACGCCTGGGCCCCCATGCGCGGGACGAGGACCGCCTGTGTTGACCTCACGGAGGGCGCACACGACGTGGAGGTGACATACTTCGAGCGCTCCCAGGCGGCGATGGCACGGGTGACCGTACAGGGCCCGGGGTCCGGTGCCGCACCTTCTCCGAGCCCGCCGGCATCAACGGCGGACGACCAGGGCCCCGGCGGCCCTTGGAGTGCCGAGTACTACGCGAATCAGCGCCTCGCGGGCACGCCGACGGTCCGCCGCCAGGAGGAGAGCTTGAACTTCGACTGGGGCTGGGGCTCGCCCGCCGCCGCCGTGCCGTCCGACGGTTTCTCGGCCGTGTGGACGCGGGAGGTGGAGCTGAGCGGCGGTCGCTACCGCTTCATCACGTATTCAGACGACGGCGTCCGGCTCACCATCGACGGACAGCGCGTCATCGACAGCTGGCGCCCGATGAGGGGCTACCGGTCCGCCGATGTCAATCTAACTGAGGGCGTGCACACCATCCGGCTGGAGTATTACGAGCAGGCGGGGATCGCTCTGGCACGGTTGAGCTGGCTGCGCCGATAGGTCCATCTCAACCATCGTACCACCGCCGTCTTCCTTCCGAACCACAGGAGGTGGAGCAGGCGCCGGGCGGCGCCCCCCTCTCCACGGTGCGCGCCGCCCGCCTCGTGGACCCGTCTGGAGGTCGTTCGTCTCCCCATCTCCAAGCCGGGCCTCCCGGGGACGACGGCGCGCATCCGCCGGGCGCGGATTGTCGATTAGGTCGCACCCAGGAGCTCGTACAGCGTAGACTCCAACTTCTCGCGCACCTCCCACGCCGGCAGGCAGGCCGCAGCCCCGGCCGCCAGCACAGCCTCGCAGCGCTCCTCGTCATCCACCATACTGAGCGCCACGATCTTCGCCTCCGGGAACGTCTGATGGAGGCCCGCGACCACGTCGATCCCATCCCCGCCGATCAACGCGATATCGACGACGACCACCGCCGGGCGATCGCGTAGCGCTGCCGGTTCCACGTCCCGGAGCGTCCGCCCGACAATCCGCGCGTCCACCAGGACCGACGCCAGCCAATCCAGGAGGGACTCACGAATCAGATCGTCCTCCTCGATGAGAAGGACCGCAAGCCCCTCCAGATCCTCTTCCCCGGACTCCGGCGCGCACCCCGTCACCGCATCCGACATCCGCGTCTTCTCCGTCCCATCCTCCGTCATCAATAAGAATCCCCGTCCCGTTTCTGGCCTCTGCCTGTCCCCCCGGCCCTGAGCCCCCCTGTCCCTCGACCACACGGGCAGCCCCACGCCTCCAACCTGCGTCTATCATAACACGATCATCTAGAAACAGCGTTACAACTCCATTAGAAACTCGTTTACTTCGACGCCTCCGGCTGGGCCTGACCGGAGGGCCGGACCACCCACCGCGCCCGCGACCGCCTGGACGCATCTCCCACCTCTTGGGCGTCACGATGGACATTCTGGTGTATAATGTGCGCGGCTCCCACTTCTCGATCCCGACCCGCCACTGGTGCCGTCCGGCGTCTCTCGTCGGCCCTCTCTCTGCGCTCCATGGGCCAACAGAAGGGAGACCTTCGGGGTCGCCGCGGGACCGGTAGCAGTTCAGCTGGAGCGCCCGGCAGGTTCAAGGCACGTCGCGGGGAGCCTCCACAAGAGAAAGCACGCCTGACACGGGGAACGCCAGGGCCTTCGTCCAGCGGGCCATGCCCCCCAGGGTGGCATGGCGCACTAGAATCATCTGCCAGCTCAAGGAGAGAACCGATGAAACCCACGTGGATGGACACCGGCGTATACCCCTTCGAGCCCAGGGCTTTCAGCCTCCCTATGGGCAGAATGAGCTACGTGGACGAGGGCGAAGGCGATCCGCTGGTGATGGTGCACGGGAACCCCTCCTGGTCCTTCGAGTTCCGGGACCTGATCAAGCACTTCTCGGCCACCCACCGCTGCATCGCGCCCGACCACATCGGCTTCGGTCTCTCGGACAAGCCCCCCGCCTGGGACTACCTTCCGCAGCACCATGCCGAGAACCTCGAGAAACTGCTTGAGAGCCTCGACCTCCAGAACATCACCCTCCTCTTCGGCGATTGGGGCGGCCCCATCGGCTGCTCGTACGCCATCCGCCATCCAGAAAGAGTGAAGGCCGTCGTCGTCACGAACACGTGGCTTTGGTCGGTGGAGGACGACTGGTACTATCGGGCCTTCAGCGGCTTCGTCGGCGGGGCCGTCGGCCGCTGGATGATCCACCGCTTCAACGTCTTCGCCAGGGTCGTCGTCTGGGCCGTCTACGGAGACAAGAGCAAGCTCACGCGCCAGGTCCACCGCCACTACCTGGAGCCGCTCTCCGTCCCCGAGGAGCGAAAAGGGTCCTGGGTCTTCCCCAGACAGATCATCGGTGCCTCCGACTGGCTGGCCGAGCTGTGGGTCAGGCGGAACAGGCTCCAGGGGAAAGTCAGGCTGCTCGCCTGGGGGATGAGAGATATCGCCTTCCGCGAAAAGGAACTCCAGCGCTGGAGGAAACACTTCCCCGGCGCCCGGGTCGTGCGCTACCCGAACGCAGGCCACTTCCTGGCGGAGGAGGAAAGCGAGGGCTTGATCGAGGAGCTGGAGCAGGTTTTCCGAGACTAGACTGGCGCCCGCCGGCAGGGCGCTTCGCATCGTGACGAAGCCAGGATACCTGGTTCTCTCCCCGGCCGCGCTCGGGGCCCACAGACCTCACCACCTACCAGCGCCGGCTGAGGTGGGGCGGAGCGGCCTATCGATACCAGGCAGCGCCAGCGCCAGGCGCCTGCTGCCCTTTCACGACAAGGGGAAGCCCCACCCGAGGGGTGGGGTCTGGCCCCCGGGGATGCACAGGGGCGGGAGCGCCCCACCCTCGGAATCGAGCTCGGCGCTGCGAGCGACGGGGCGGAGCTCCGGCTCAGCAGCGCCGGGCGAGTTTACGACAAGCATAGGCCCCGCCCCAAAAGGCGGGGTTGGCCCTGGGGGTGCACGGGGGTGGGAGCACCCCCCCACCCTAAGAACCAAGCTCCGCGCTGAGGGCGCCGGGGCGAAGCTCCAGCGCACCAGCGACGGGCGAGTTTGCTCCGCTTGCGCAGTCTGGTGGGGCCGACGCCGAACACGGTAAGGCCGCGCCCGATAGGACCCGGGCCAGCCCCGGATGAGGTGCAGGGGAACCATGCTTCGAAGCTGCACCGCGGGCGTCCTGGCCCACGGTGAGCCCCAGCGCGCCCTCGACCCACCGACTCAACCCAGGTCTAGTACGGACGGCAGGCGCCCGGCCCACGCCCGGACAGCCTCCCAGTCCCGCCAGTCGCCGTCCTCCGCTTTCATCGCCTTCATCATCAACCGCATCGGCAAGCTCAACTTGCTCCCGTCAATCGCCCCGGCGAAATACCCCTCCAGCGCCGGATCCACCAGGTCACGGATCGGCTCCAAATAAGCCCGCACCTGCTCCCGGTTCTCCTCGGTGTCCTCCTTGAGCGTCGCACACACCACGAACGCCGCCAGCGGCCTCTCTTCCAGCGCCTCCTGGTTGGCCTCCACAAGCTCGACCACCTCGGGCATCAACTTCCCGGCCCGGATCGCGCTGCCCACTACCACCGCGTCGTACGCGGACGTGCCCTCCACCTCCCGAGCATCCCGCACGTCGACCTCAGCCCCGTGTTGGCCAAGCATCTCACCGATCACCTCGGCGATGGATTTCGTCGTCCCAGTACGCGTACCGTACGCCACCAACACCCTGCTGCCCATGCTCATCTCCCTCGTTCCTTTCCCTGAACGGCCATCCACTCAAGCCGAGTCACCAGATCCGCGACCTTCACGTCTTCCGATCCAAGCAGAATCACCAGATCCGCAGTCCTCAAGTCTTTCGGGTTCAAGCAGGATCGCCAGATCCGCACTCCTCATGCTTTTCCAGTTCAAGCGGGATCGTGATTTCGGTCAGTTGACCACTAGGTGGGCGTATGATGGAGATCACGA
>CAZIWL010000107.1:10437-14998 GCA_964542755.1 uncultured Anaerolineales bacterium | reverse complement strand
CGAAGTGGTGACGACCGGCGGGCAGCTGGTGCTCTACGCCCCCGGGCTGCCCGGCGACACGTGCGAGCGGCTACACCTTCGCCTCCTTCTGGACCCGGAGATCCCGATCAGCACCATGCTTCACAACCGGGTCGAGATCGCGGCTGAGGGCGACGTCGACCCGGACAACAACGTCCGGGAGCACGAGGACGCCCACGTGAGTCCTCCGCGCGTTGACCTGGAGCTGGACAAGCGGGTCTTTAACGCCGTCTCCGTGCCGGACGGCTGGGTGGAGTTCTTCATCGACTACCGGAACCAGGGGAACACGGCGGCCCACGTCCGGATCACCGACACGGCCTCGGCCGAGCTCAGCGATGACAGGGCTCAGTGGGGCGGCGGCCAGCCCAACGCGGAGGAGCCGCTGCCGGCACCGACGCTCGTGGGCGACGCGCTGGTGTGGGATCTGGGCCTGCTGCCGGTGGCTGAGGGCCGCTGGTTCCACGTGACGATGGACCTCTCCAGCGGCCTTTCCGCCGGCGATGTGGTGAGCAACTGCGCCGTGGTCGGATCCGACGGCCCGGACCACAGGCCTAGGGACAACGGGGACTGCGCGTACGCCACGATCTACCCTGCCGGTCATCCGAACCTGTACGTCAGCAAGGAGATCGACAACTACGAGCCCGGGAACGACGTCATCAACTTCCGGATGCCCTTCGGCAACTCGGGCGATCAGACGGTGTACGGCGTGATGCTGACGGACACGCTCCCGGTTGGGTCAAGTGTGGAGTGGTACGAGATCCAGTGGGACGGCTGGCGCGGCGCCTACACGGAGACGGCTGCAGCGGATCAGCTCGTGGTCGAGTTCGAGAGAATCGAGCCCGGCTGGGGCAGCCAGATCCAACTGAGCATCAGGTTGGACGATCCCCACGAACCCCTGCGCTGGTACACGAATACCGTGGAGATCGACACGCCGCCCGAGGATGCGAATCCCGCTGACAACGTGTTCCAGATGGTGGCCTTCAGCGGAGGCGAGGTCCGGGATGTGGACCTGGACGTCGGCGGGACCGGCATCTGGGGCTGCGCGTACAGCGGACCGGTCACCGTGACCACGGCGGGCGAGGAGCGGGTCTACGGCGAAGCGTGCTGGGACGATCAGATGTCCGCACGGTTCCAGCCGGGCGACGTCGTGACGGTTGCTGCCGGGGAGGGCCGACAGCCGGTCGTTATCCACATTCCTGCCCCCTTCACGGCCCAAGCTTCCTCGATGACGGACACGGTCTGGGGCCAGATCGACGCCCTGGACAGCGAGCTGGTGACCGTGGATCCGGACGAGGGACCCGAGAAAGACGTGCTGACGGATGGGAGCGGCACCTTCAGCGCCCTGTTCCCGGATCTCCCACGAGGTGTGGAGGGCGAGGTGCGCTATAGGACGATGGTGGCCTACGCGCAGGTCACGTTCCACCGCAGGTTCCAGAGTCCGGATCTGATCGTGCTCGTCGACTACGACGACGACTATGTGTACGGCGGGTACGAGGCTGGTCACAGCGTGTCGATCACCCTCACCGAAAGCGATGGCTCGTCCACGAAGGCCAGCACGTCGCTGGCGACCGGGCCGACACCGGGCTGGGGGGAGGGTGTCGGGTTCGTGACAGAAGGAGAGGACTGGGTGCCGCCCTATCCGGACATCGTCCCGGGGGATTGGGTCTACGGCCTGCTGCGCAGCCAGGTCTACACCACCAGCGTGCGGGTGGGCACCATCAACGCCGCCGTCGACGCCGCCGCGGACACGGTGGCGGGCACCATCGAGGCGCCCTGGCTGGCGCCGCACTTGATCACGGTATGGTGCGACATCCATGAGGAGAACGGCGAGCGGATCAGCATCGACAACGTCGATCCCAACGGCGGCGCGTTCTTGTGCGACTACGCTGGGATGTGGGATATTCAGCCGGGCCAGAATGTGGTGGTCGAATACGGCGAGCCTGACGGGGACAAGGTGCGCATCCATCCATCGAATCCTGCGCCGTACCTGGCGATCGAGAAGGAGGCGTACGGGACGCCCGGCGAGGGCGGCAACTTCAGCTTCCGAATGCGGTACAGGAACGAGGGACGGGTGGCCGCGGAGGACGTGGTCATCACCGACACGCTGAACGGGATGGCGTACATCGGGGACACGTCCGGCTTCCCGCACACCGGTGCGGGCGAGGGGCCCATCGTCTGGCAGCTCGGCACGGTCCCCCCGACGGACGGCTGGATCGAGTTCGAGATGTTCGTGGACGTTCTGGGCTCCGCGTCGGATCCCATCGGCAACTACGCGCGCATCGCCACCAGCAACCCCTTCGATCAGGGCGGCCCGGAGGAGAAAGAGGCGGGGTGGAGCGGACACGTCCAACCCAATGACGCGCAGCTCCACGTGGACAAGGACGGCTGGACCGGGGACCCGGCGCCGGGCTCCCACTTCGTCTACCGGGTGAGCGCATGCAATGGCGGCCCGGAGGGGAACACGAACAGCGACTGGACGACGGTGACGGACACGCTGCCCGCCGAGGTGACGCTGGTCACCTGGTGGGCTGATGACCCCGGCTGGGTGGAGGCGGCGTCCGACGACCACTTGCTGGTCGCGCGGCGGCCCACCATCGACGCCCATCACTGTAGCAACCTCTACCTGCGCGTGGCGCTGACCGACGCCGTCAGTCCTGGGGACGAGTTGTGCAACGAGGCCGAGATCTACGCCGACAACGACCCGGGCGATCCGGGCGACAACCACGTGGCGTGGTGCCACAACGTGGGTGAGCCGCACGTGAACCTGTCCATCGACAAGTCCTTGGGCTCAGCCCAACTGGTGCCCGGCGGGTGGATGGGCTTCGAGATTGCCTTCGGCAACGATGGGAACGTCCCGGCAGAGAACGTGGTCATCACCGACGTGCTTCCGCTGAGCACCACGCTCGGTGAGCTGCGGGCGTACGACCACAACTGGAACCTCATTGGCGCGGTGACGCCCACGCTGGTGGGCTCGAACACGCTGGTGTGGAACGTGGGCACGGTGCCGAACGGGGTCCGCGGGTACTATGAGCTGGTCCTGGACATCGACACGCATGCGCTGCCTGGCGCGGGGCTCACGAACACCATCGAGATCAGCCCGCAGCCGGATGAGGACACGACTTTCGACAACGTCGACAAGTGGGTCGAGCGGCTGAACGTGTCCGGCCCCAACCTGTGGATCCAGAAGAGTCACTACTGGGAGCACCATCATCAGATCGTCTACGGGCTGCACATCAAGAACGTCGGTGATGGGCCGTTGAGCCCCATCTGGATCACGGACACGTACCCCGTTTCGACCACGAGCGACGGCGGTCTGTCGATCGGGCACGGGCCGTGGATCACCTCTACGCACGATCCGACGGATCGAGAGCTCGTCATCTGGCTGGAGGAGCTGTCGGCCGGAGAGACGGCGTACGTCGAGTTCCGGGTGGATCTGGACCCGAGTGTGCAGGATGTGCAGGGGCTGGCGTTCACGAACGTGGTCGAGGCACCCGTGCCCGGCGACGTGGATCCCTCCAACAACACCGATACGGAGACGGCGTACACCGGGCCCGATCTCTACGCCGAGAAGTGGATCGGCGGTGGCGACCCGCGGCCCGGGTCGCGGATCACGTTCACCGTCCGCTGCGGGAACGCGAACGGCTGGCCATGGGAGGTGTCGGAGGGCGCGACGACGCGCCTGACGGAGCGGCTGCCCGAGGGGATGAGCTTCGTGGCATCGCTCTGGCCGAATGGTGTGCCGTTGCTGCCGATGCTCCACGATCCGGCCAGCGGCACGGTGATCTGGGACGTCGGCGGACTGGCCAGCCAGGACTACCGCTGGTTCCACGTGGTGGTCGACCTCGACGCTGAGCTGGAGGGGGACGACGAGCTGCCGAACGTGCTCGAGTTCGCCGAGTGGCCCGAACTGGACGTCGACCCCGTGCCAGGGAACAACGTCTTCACCTACACGGTGGCCGTGCTGGCGCCGAAGTTCGAGCTGGGCAAGGTCTACGAGACGAATCGGGTGGCCGGGATGCCCGTGACCTACACGCTGACGATCACGAACGTGGGGCACGAGGGTGGCACCAGCGTCGCGGTCAGCGACACGCTGCCCGCGTACCTGACGTACGGCGGGAGCGATGGGACGTTCGACGGCACCGACGTGTCCTGGACGATCCCCTCCATCGCCGCCAACGGCGGAAGCGGCGCCGGCTGGCTCCAGGCGACGCTCCCCTGCACCGCGGGCGTGAGCATCGTCAACGATGCCTACGGCGTGATGGGGAGCAGCGAGGGGGTGAGCGGGCCGCTGGGGACCGCGGTCTCCTTCGACACCCGGGCGCCGGCGATCAGCACCTTCGTCCTCTGCACGACCGGGTCGATCGTGGTGGGCGAGCCGGCGTCATTCAACGCCCTGGCCAGCACGGACGGGACGGGGCTGACGTACGCGTGGGACTTCGGCGCCGGTCCGGTGGCCGGCGGGCTGACGGTCTCTCACACGTTCACGGACCCGGGGGAGGTCACGATTGTATTCACGGCCACGGATGCGTGCGGCTTCGAGAGC
>CAZIWL010000107.1:6333-10337 GCA_964542755.1 uncultured Anaerolineales bacterium | reverse complement strand
TGCGGCGCTGACGGTTATCCGCAGATTGCGCAGATGGACACAGATGGGGCGGTGGAGATCTGCGCAATCTGTGTCTTGGCGAGTGCTAACTGGATCTTCCTTTGAGCCATTCGGCTCCAAGCTGCGATGCATCAGAAACCGGGGAGGGAAGCGAGATCCGCTATCCCAGTTCTAGCTGGATCGCGGCTGTGGGCCATCCGGCCCAAAGCTAGATCCAGCGGGCCTAGGCCGAACGGCACCTAGCTCTGGTCCAGGTGGCCGAACAGCGGTCGACGGGGACTCGGGCGCGAGCGCTCGGACAAGGGGGGCTATCCGTGCCAACCGTCGCACGCCGAACTCGGGATCTAGCGATCCCTCGGAAACAATAGAATGCGTTCTAGCTGGATCGCGGCTGTGGGCCATCCGGCCCAAAGCTAGATCCAGCGGGCCTAGGCCGAACGGCACCTAGCTCTGGTCCAGGTGGCCGAACAGCGGTCGACGGGGACTCGGGCGCGAGCGCTCGGACAAGGGGGGCTATCCGTGCCAACCGTCGCACGCCGAACTCGGGATCTAGCGATCCCTCGGAAACAATAGAATGCGTTCTAGCTGGATCGCGGCTGTGGGCCATCCGGCCCAAAGCTAGATCCGGCGGGGCTGGGCGGGCACGCGGGTGCCATCGTGGGCCGCACCACGCGGATCCGATAAGGTTGACGACAGGACGGCGGACCCTGTAGAATAGGTGTAGGAGAGACATCTGCTGACAGGGCGCTTGGATTACACGTTTGAGGTGAACATGATCGCAGAGGATGAGGTGACGAAGACGATCCGGGTGATCTTGGCCGACGACCATGCTGTCGTCCGTCAGGGCATTCGCCGCTTCCTCGAGGAGGATCCGGCCATCGATGTCGTCGCCGAGGCCTCCGACGGGGACGAGGCCGTCCGCACGGTCGAAGAGCAGCGACCGGACGTGGCCGTTCTCGACATACGCATGCCCGAGGTCACAGGCGTGGAGGCCACGCGCCGCATCAAGGAGAACGTGCCAGACACCCGGGTCCTCATCCTTACCGCGTACGACGATGATCCCTACGTGTTCGCTCTCCTGGAGGCTGGTGCCGATGGGTACGTCCTCAAGACCGCTAGCGCTGACGACTTGATCGAGGCCGTGCGTACTGTCTACCGCGGCCAATCCGCCCTGAGCCCGCAGGTGGCCAGCAAAGTTGTGCAGCAGGCGACAGGGCGCCGACCGGCCGGCGCCGCTGACCAGATAGAACCGCTGACGCCGCGGGAGATCGACGTACTCCGCCTGGTGGCCCGGGGGATGACGAACCGGGAGGCGGGGCGGGAGCTTGGAATCAGCCACCGGACGGTGCAGGGCCATCTGGCCAGCACCTACGATAAGCTGCACGTCAACAGCCGGACCGAGGCGGTGACCGAGGCGCTGAAGCGCGGCTGGATTGTCATCGAATGAGCCGGCACAAGGCGACAGACCGGTGAAAAAGCGCGTCATCCGCTTTCTGCGCAGCCTCCAGTTTCAACTCTTCTTGTGGGCCGTCCTGCCGGTCACCTTCGTGGTGATCGCCCTCGCCTTCACAGGCGTCTACGCCCACCAGCGCGCGATGCGCGATTTCGTGGCCGACCGGGACCTCTCGCTGGCCCGACTGGCGGCGCGCTTCGTCGAGGACGGCCTCGCCCACGGGGTCGTCAGTCCCGAGGGGCAGGGTCTCTCCAGTCGGATTCCTCCCATATTTGAGAACCAACCGGAGAGCGCCTCGATCCTTGTCGTCGACGGCTCGGGGGAGATTCTGGCGCAGTCCGGCGTTCCGCTGGAGCCCGACGGGGAGCTCGAGTGGGGCATCTCGGCGGCGCTCAGCCAGAGGGAGGGCTCCGTGATCGTTCCCACGGAGGCTTCCGGGCCGGTCCTGATTGCCTTTGCCCCGGTCACCGGTACCGGCTGGGAGGTGCTGATCCGCGAGCCTGTCAGTGAGATCATCGGGCCGATTCTCCGCCTATCGAACCTGGCGCCGGCCGTGGCGGCGGGGGCGGCGGTGGTGTCCTTGCTGATTCTGACGTTCGGTTGGCGCACCATCATCAGGCCCCTCCAGGGTCTGGCCTCGGCCGCCGAGCAGGTCACCTGGGGCGACCTTTCCGCCATCTCCAGGTCGGAGGAGGACCGGCCGGACTGCGGCGTCCAAGAGATCCAGGACCTGCGGGGGGCGCTGGCCGATATGGCGGAGCGCATCCGCGGCTACGAAGCCGGGGTGCGTGATTACCTGACGGCCGTGACCGAGGGGCAGGAAGCAGAGCGGGCACGGGTGGCGCGGGAGCTGCACGACGGACCGGTTCAGGATCTGATCGCGCTGGGTCATTCGGCCGAGATGGCGCAGCGGCTACTGGCGCGCGGCGAGGTTAGCGAGGCACGGGCCGTCCTGGATGAGCTGCGCGGCGCCGAGCGCGATACCGTCGAGGAGCTCCGCTGCATCATCGGCGCGCTCCGCCCGTCATATCTGGAGGATCTTGGGTTCGTCCCGGCTCTGGAGATGCTGATCCAGCAGGCCGACGAGCGGACCCGGACTGAGATCCGGCTGGAAAAGGAAGGCACGGGTGAGCGCCACGACCCTGCCGTCGAGCTGGCCGCCTACCGCATCGCCCAGGAGGCGTTGAACAACGCCGTACAGCACGCGCGGGCGGAGACGATCGTGGTGCGCGTGCGCTCGAACAGCGACGGCCTCGTCTTGTCCGTCATCGACGACGGGGTCGGGTTTGAGCTTCCTCCTCGGCCTGACGTCCTCACGCGAGCCGGACACTTTGGTCTGCTCGGCATGCGTGAGCGGGCCGCGCTGCTGGGTGGTTCGCTGCGCATCGCGGCCACTCCCGGTGATGGAACCCAGGTCACCGCTGAGCTTCCAAGCGGGCCGAGCGAAGGCCAGGCCTCCGGTTCGGCCTCTCTACCCGCTGCCGCATAGGCCGTAGGCCCCCTCACAACCCCCGCCAAATGGCGCTCCCCGGCGCCTGCTGTCTGTGTTACCCTATTCCTGACTGAGAGCCACCCTCTTTGCGGTGGTGCCAAGAGTTGGCGAGCCGGGCCGTCGATGAGCCCGTCCCCACGTCGGCATGTCCGCCGGGGGAGTGCTCCTCGCAGCGCGGCACGGGTGAAGACGATTTGAAGCCGAGGAATGGAGGGCGCACATGAAGACTGTGCTCTGGATAGGTTTAGGACTTGTGGTGGTTATGGCCCTGGTCGTCGCGGGCCTGGGGGCTGGATGGGCGCTATGGGGCCGTCAACTGTGGGCCGGAGGGCCGGCTGCAGGGCCGGTCGCGGGGCCCGCCTATGCCCAAGGCTGCGGGTGGGGACGGAGCGGCAGCCGGAGCGGGATGCCGTGGTGGGGCGGAGAGTCGGGCGCGAGGCCCGAGAGCCCGCCGATTGGCGAGGATGAGGTCCCGTCCGAGGAGGATGCCGAGCTGTCCATCGAGGAGGCCCACGAGGCCGTGGAGCAGTACCTCAGGTCGCGCGGGTACGCTGATCTGGAGGTCGCCGAGGTGATGGCTTTCGAGCACAACTACTATGCCATCGCTCGAGAACACGAGACCGGCGTCGGGGCGATGGAGCTGCTGGTGGACAGGCAGAGCGGTGCTGTCGGCCCGGAGATGGGCCCGAACATGATGTGGAACGAACGGTACGGGATGCACGGGCGCGGGATGATGCGGGGCGGCGGTGGAGCAAGCGCCATCGGCCCCGACCAGGCTGTCGAGATCGCCCAGCGCTGGCTGGACGCGAACCGGCCGGGTCTCTCTGCGGACGAGCACGCCGACCGCTTCTACGGGTACTACACAATCCACACGCTGGAGGACGGCGAGATAGAGGGGATGCTGAGCGTCCACGATGGTACGGGGCAGGTCTGGTACCACACGTGGCATGGGGATTTCCTGGGGATGATCGGCGGAGAGGAGGCCCACTAGGCCGCGGACGCGGGGTGCCATCGTGGGCCGCACGGCCGTAGGCAGGCGGTGCTGGGTGGGCCGGAGCG
>CAZIWL010000107.1:0-6233 GCA_964542755.1 uncultured Anaerolineales bacterium | reverse complement strand
GCGAGGAATTGGCTTTTTCGGGCGCTTGACTCGGGACCGAGCTTGGGCTTGAACGGCCCCCCGCCAAACGGCGGGGGTGGTTCCGGGCCGAATCCCTCTGGGCGTGGATCTACAGCGTGTTACGATAAGGACGTCGAAAGGGGGCGAAACACGATGTCCCCTCGTGATTACAGTGGAGGAGGATGACGATGATGATCCTGTTTGGCTTCTTGATTCTGCTGCTGGGCGGGCTGCTCGTGGCCCTCATGGTCGGTGGGGGCGGCGCCCTGCTTAAACACCAGGGACAGGACAGCGCGTCCCCGAGCCGTGCAAAGGGCAGCGTGCGCGAGATACTGGACCGGCGGCTGGCCCGTGGCGAGATCAGCCGCGAGGAGTACAGAGAGCTTCGAGACCAGCTGGCGTCTTGATCGGCGGGCAGTGTCGGGATCGGGCACAGGTAGGATAGGGGAAGATCGAATCAGAGGAGGGGAGAAGATGGGTAACTGCGTAGATGGTCTGGGTTGGCGTGGACTGGGTCACATGGGGGGATGGGGTCCCATGGCGGGGTGGGGCGGTGGCTGGTTGGCCACGCTCTTCGGATTCACCTTCTTGGTCGGCGTGATGGGGCTGCTCGCCCTGGGCGCGGTCTGGCTGGCCCGCCGCTCGCGCCTGCAGCCGGCATCGGCAGGGACATCAGCGTCGACGCCGCTGGATACCGCGAGGCACCGTCTGGCCGCGGGGGAGATCACGCCTGAGGAGTTTGAGGAGCTGCGCGAGCAACTTGAATCGTAGCTCAAGCTCGTTCGGCCTGAGTCGGCGGGGAGGGTCAGTGCAAAGGCCAGATCGCCCGCCTTCCCGACGCAGGCCACTCTAAGGCTGGACACGCCGGAAGAGCGACAACAGGGGGCAGGCAGCCGTATCGCGGCCTGCCCCTTGCGCTTGTCTCCGTCCTGGTCCAGAGATCGACGCGCGACAGGTCAAGCCCGGGATGGATACGCTGCGGCGAGCACCCAGTCGGCGCAGTCGCTGGGGGCGGACAGCGCGGGAGGCCGGACGATGCCGCGGGTGTGGTTGGAGGCGCCGCCTCTTGCCCGCTCAGGTGAGGCGCCATGGGCCGATTGCCTGCCCGAGCAGTCAGGAGACACCGGCCAGCGCGCATCCTTCGCCCTTTGCAGCGGGAAATACTTGACGAAAGGACTCAACAGCTCTAGGATAGGCGGGCTACACGATTCGAGACAAGGCAGGGTAGGAGAGAAGAAGGCGGGAAAGGAAGACGATGGACGGTTTGGCGTGCACTGAGGGACACGATGATGGGAGCCGGCCACCCGGGCGAGGGAAGGTGGTGGTCTTCGCTTGTCAGGTGCTGCAGGATATGCTGGAGCGTCTGCTGCCTGAGGCCCTGGCCGAGGACGTGACATTCGAGGACTACACCCTGCATCGCGAGCCCCGCCGGATGACCGAGACGCTGCAGGAGCACATCGACGGTATCGAAGAGCCCAGCCTGGTGGTGCTGGGATACGGGCTGTGCGGCAATGGAACGGAGGGTTTGTGCGCGGGCGTGCACATCCTCCTGATTCCCCGGGTGGATGATTGCATCGCGCTCTTGCTCGGCTCCCGCCGGGCTTACTTGAAGGAGTTCAAGGCTGAGCCGGCCACCTACTATTTGAGCAAGGGATGGCTGGAGTCCGGCAGTCATCCCCTGAGCGAGTACCATGAGTACTCGGAGAAATACGGCGCCGAGGACGCGGAGTGGATTCTGGACGAGCTGTACCGCAACTACAGTCGCCTGGCCCTCGTCGGCCACACCGGGGGGGACCTGGAGGCGTACCGGCCGGCCGCTCGGGAGGTGGCCGAGTTCTGCACTCGCTGGGACATGCGGTATCACGAGATTCTCGGCTCCGACGACTACGTGCGCCGCCTCGTCGAGGCCGCTGCACGCCTGCGCAAGGAGGGGATGGCGGCGGCCGACCAGGTCTCCCGCGATTTCCTCGTCGTCGCTCCCGGGCAGAAGATCCGCCAGGACGCCTTTATTCTCTAGCTGCGCACAGCCCTCTGCATCCGAGGGCGTGTGTTCTGGATTCCCGCAACTGAACGCTGCGTGCGGCGGTAGTCCTGCTGCGGCGCAGTCGCATCAGGCCGGCAGCGCCCTGCGAGCGGCGTGCCGGCGTCTTCCCCTCCTTCTGACTGCGGCAGCTCCTCCTCCGCGTCGAGGAGCCACGCGGTGCCGCCCGCCACGCCAGGCCCCCCAGAGCCTCCACGCCACCATCGGCCCCGCAAGCCGTGAGACAGACGGCGTGCTCCAGCAACGAGAGACTCGCCAGGATGCGTCCACCTCGGCGATTGTGCGGGAGTCGCTCTCACCCGCGGAAGCTCTCCCTGCCCCGGAGGACGCATTCCTGCAACATAACCTGTCCTGCGCCTGCCCCCCCCCCTGGCAACGCTGGGGCTCGACAAGCCGCGGGTCTCGGACCCCGCCAAATGGCGGGGTATGGAGGGGGCCGAATGCCTCTGTTGGACAGCGCACGGCACGGATACAATCGTCAGAGTGAGTGCGCGTCACCACGCCCGTGCGTCCCCTACGAGCGGCCCATCCGGCAGATCAACCGCGCGTCTGTCAGAAGGAGAGACCCACCGACGGGGGCGAGTGGCCCGTATTCAGGGCCGCAAAGGGGTCGGGCCTGGAGGACATCCTGGACCCAAGCTGCCCCGGCATTGCTACGGTCTGACCGATTCGGGGCCCTTCGCAGTCGCGGTGTGCTCCGTACCGGAGGCCTGAACCGAGAGCCTTGAACCGATAGGCCTGAACCGATAGGCCTGAACCGATAGGCCTGAACCGATAGGCCTGATCTATGAGGCATGATCCGACCAGAACGGGGGTGGCTGAGACCTGTTGTTTGGCAGGCAGAACGCAGATCATTCGTCTGCTCGGGCCCCCGGGACCCGGTCGGGCGAGATAGCGTGAAAGAGAGGGAATCCTTGATGAGTCCATTGAAGCCTGTGCCCGTGCCCCGGCGGCTGTCAGCAGCCGCGCTGGCGGTCATCATGCTGCTGACCCTGTTCTGGGTGTGGCCCGCTCAGGGCCAGCAGCCAGCGGTGCTCGCAGCCGGCCCGGCGCGGACGCCTGCCTCCGCGCCGTCGATGGGCGAGAGCCCGGACGTCCACCTGGCCTACTTCTCCAAGGCAGGGTGCCCGGCCTGCGCCCAGGTAGACAGCCATCTCCGTGAGCTTCAGCGCCGCTACCCCCAGGTGGTGATTACCGAGTTTCCCATTGAGGAGGAGACCTCCCAGGTGCTCAGCGAATGGCTCGGGCAGCGGTACGGCGTGCCCGAGGCACGGCGGCTGACGACGCCGGCCATCTTTGTGGGGGAGGACCACCTGGTGGGCAGGGATAAGGTGACCCTGGAGGCTCTGGAAGCGGTGGTGGCGCGGTACGCTGACAGCGGCGCGGAACCGACGTGGGAGAGATTCGACGCTGCCAGCTCGGCGGCATCGATCTTCGAGCGCTTCCGGTCCTTCGGGGCCCTGACGGTCGCCGGGGCGGGTCTGCTCGACGGACTCAACCCGTGCGCCTTCGCGACCATCGTCTTCTTCGTCTCCTATCTGGCCTTTCTTGAGCGGGAAGGGACGGAGATTTTGGTTGTCGGCGGGGCCTTCGCTCTTGGTGTGTTCCTCACGTATCTGCTGGTGGGCATAGGACTGCTCAGGGTCCTGGAGCAGCTCACGTTCCTGACCACGCTGAGGCCCTGGGTGTACGGCCTGACGGCCGTCTTCTGTCTGACACTGGCGGTGTACAGCTTCCTGGACTATCGGAAGGCGCGGGGCGGTGACTTCAAATCGATGGCGCTGCGCATCCCGCTTCGGCTCAGGCAGCGCGTCAACCGCACCGTGCGCCGGGGTGCGAAGGCCCGGGCCCTGGTGCCGGTCGCGCTGGTCACGGGCTTTGCCATCTCGCTTCTCGAGCTGGCCTGCACGGGCCAGGTCTACCTGCCCACGATCATCTTCGTGATGGGACAGCCGCAGATGCAGGGTCGGGCATTCCTCTACCTGGTGCTCTACAACCTGGCCTTCATCCTGCCTCTGATCGTGGTCTTCGGCCTGGCCTACTTCGGCACCACGTCCCAGCAGCTGGGACGGTTCATCCACCGCCGCACGGCGCCCATCAAGCTGGCGACAGCGGCGCTCTTTGTGATCCTGGCCGGGTGGCTCCTCTACGGCCTCGTCTAGGCCGTGATCCAGCGCGACACATGCTGGAGCTCGCGAGGCGCCGGCCATGCCAGCGACCGTTGACAACCCGTCCGCGGGGACGCCGCGGAAACGACAACACCGACGACGCATGAGGAATCAGGAGGCCCACTATGGCGAGAAGAACGCACGGAAGGCAAGAGCAGCAACGACGTTCATCTGGTTGGTTCACACTCAGGCGAGTTGCCCTGGCAGCGGGACCGCTGCTGGCGATCGGCCTGGCCGTCGCAGGTTTCGTGCTCCTGAGGGAAGGCGAGACGGTCAGTGCAGCTACGCCGGAGGAGGTACGCCAGGAGATCATCCCCGAGGACGGTGATCCAACCGCCTACGGCCTGCCGCTTTCCCTGGACAACACGCAGACGTTCATCGACTACTACCAGACCGCATCGCTCACGGCCGACCAGGAGGGCGTGATGGAGAATGCCCTCCTGCCGCTCAAGGCACCCTGCTGCGACGACAATCCTATGTCCACGTGCTGCTGCGACTGCAACCTGGCCAAGTCTGTGTGGGGGCTTTCGGGCCACCTCATCGCCGAGGAGGACTTTGGCGCTGAACAGGTGCGGGAGTCCGCCTTGCAGTGGCTCCGGTTCATCCATAGCGACTACTACGTGGGCCAGGAGCTGGCAGATCGGGGCGTCAATCCCGACGCGTACGGTCTCCCGAAGGGGGATAGCTGCTACACGGGTCGGTGCGAGCTGCCCTTCGGCGAGAGCGGCTGTGGCGGGATGGGGATCCTGCGGGAGTAACTCGCACTGCGGCGAGGAAAACCGGTGCATCGTGGGGGCATCTGGCTGCCGGACGTGGGTGCTGCTGGAGCTCACCGATCGCTCTCTCGGGCGTCCAGTTCTCTCGGGCTCCCAGGGGAGGCAGCCTCCGGAAGAAGCCGCGCCATCGCGAAGCAGGTGACGGCCCCCGACGCGGGGCGACAGCTGGTAGGATGGGATCTGCCCGACCCGCGATCGAACAGAGGGGCTGACACGTCTCCTGTGCCGGGGTTCGGAAGACCAATCAGAGTAGACGAGGCCGGAAACCCATGGAAGGGCGAGGCGCATCTCCGCCGGCTGCCCGAGCCGATGGGAGGTGGCCTCCTCCGAGGCCGTACCGAAGTCGGGGGAGCCCGCCGCCCGTGTCCGGTGGCCCGCCGAGGACGAACTGGGAGAGGTTGGATGGACGGCCTCGGCGGTGGAGCGCGATGATTCAGGACCTGATGGCGTGAATGACGATGACCAGGGCCGCGGCCGGGTGGGCCGTGAGCCCTGACGCTTTGGCTGTATTGGAAAGGAATGGATAAGATGATTGCTCCTGCTTTGGTGACGCTGCGAGAAGGATTGGAGGCCGCGCTGATCGTGGGGATCGTGCTGGGCGTGCTGCGGAAGATGGGCCGCTCGGAGCAGAGTCGCCCGGTCTGGGCTGGAGTTCTGACGGCCGTGGTGGTGAGTGTCTTGGCTGGCACAGCGCCGAACGGCCTGGGTGTCGCCTTCGAGGGACGGGGTGAGGCGATCTTCGAAGGCGTGGCGATGCTTCTGGCTGCGGCGGTCACCACTTCGTCGAAGTCGTCCACCACCTGGTGCAGCCGCGAGGAGAACATGCAGACCAGCCAATCGTCGTAGGGACCAGGTACGCCAGCGAGTAGCAGCACCGGACGAGGCTTCCCGGGTGACAGGTCGACGTGGGGGAACGGAACCAGTGCGACATCGCCAGGTTTCTTCATGCGTACGCGTCTTGGATGTCCTCTGTGGAGTACTGGGGTCCCTCCTCGTCCTCCTGGTCGCGCAAGGCCCATCTGAGGGAGAGCGCTGACCAGAGCAGGTCCTCCTGGCGAGATCGATGCAGCAGGTACTCCACGAAATCGAGGACTTCGTACTGAGTGGGCTCTGGGAGTAGTTTCACCTTCTCACGAATCCGCTCTTCAACAACCATCTTTCCTCCTCACGCGGCCCATGGTGACCTTGGCCGCTGGAGGAATTATACTCGTGATGAGGCGGGGGACAAGGGTGGGCGGAGGGGCAGGG
>CAZIWL010000106.1:0-15070 GCA_964542755.1 uncultured Anaerolineales bacterium | reverse complement strand
TCCAGCTAGAACCAGGGAAGAGTGTTTCGTGATCCGGCTAGAGCTTGGGAATGGGGACCGCGGATCCGCGGTTGGTGTTGCGTCCCAGGGCTCGTCAATGCTCGCAGCCAGCCTCGATGATGCGGGCCATGAGTTCGGGGTCATCGCTGAGCAGGCCCGCTGCGGGGAGGTTCTGCACCAGGGTGCACCAGTCAGGGTTCGTGGCGAAGACGTCGCGGAAGATGGGCAGTGCCTCCTCCACGCGCCCCAGGTCGGCCAGCGTGACGGCGTGCCAGAAGGGCATCTCCTCCACCTGCGGTGCCATCTCCGCCGCGGTGCCGTAGGCGTCGAGGGCGCCCTCCACGTCACCGCTGCCGAGGAGTTCGTCGCCGCGGTTCATGTGTTCATACGCACGATGAAGTGTGAGAAGCCTCGCTAGCTCCTGTATCGGTTCCTGGTGATCTTCAATCCTCAGCTCGACTACGGTGTCGGCCGAGGGCTGACCGCTGGAGCTAGCCTGCACGATCAAGATGGCCGCGCTCTGCTTCCCCCGGATGTCGCCGCCGGCCGCCTGCCCGGCCTCCAGTGAGGCGAGTAGCCGCTCGGGAAAGGGCGCCTTGGACGCGCGGTAGGCGTCGGCCATGGCGGGCCAGACGCGGGCGGTGGCCATCATGTTCGCCTGCGTAGAGAATCCGTCGCCGGCCGTGTGTCCGGCGTCGGCGATGCAGCGGTCGCCGGTATGCACCGCGATTTGACCCTCACCGTCGACCATCGCTACCTGACGGCGGTCCCGACCCTCGTCTGCGGCCAGAAGCGCCGTGAGCGCCTGGTTCGCGGATTTGCCCGCGCGCATCAGGTGGAGTCCCAAGGGGCCGTAGCTGGCCTCCACCATGGCCTGGGTTGCCACGGCCCCGACGCCGGCCTCGGCCCAGGTCACCACGGAGCCGACGGAGAACCAGTGTGACTGGACTGCCACGCCGAGGTTTCCTGTGGCGGGATCACGGGCCACGATGGAGAAAGTGTGCGCTATCTGCGAGGGTCGGTATGATCGGTCCAGTGCGTTCATGGGAGACTCCTTTTCTGAGAGACGGGGACGAGATGAGAGTATAGTACAGGCTGTCTCAAGGGTCAACATGCCTGACTGGCCGGGTGTGCTCACGACTTGTCGCGGAGATGGTCGCTGCTTGGAGACCGTTGGCGCCCGCGTATTGACCTGTTTTTTTGACTGGCATACGAGGCAAGCATACGCTGGTGAGGTGCATCGCGCCGGATGGTGGATCGCGCCGGGGGGTGAAGGACTCCGCAGTAGCGCACCTGGCTGCGGGCGTTCACTTGCGAGCGGGACTTCTCCGGGTACAATGCGTCGGATCCCTCGCCGTGTAAGACGGAGGCGAGGTTCGTCCTTAACCAGGAGGCGTTGACGTGATTCCATTGAGGGATGACATCCCCTCCCGCCGCTCCCCGACTATCAATACCACGTTGATTGTGTTGAACGTCATCGTCTTCCTCATTGAGACCGTGGCACTTGGCTCCGAGCCGTTGCAGCGCTTCACGTACAGGTGGGGTCTGGTGCCCGCCGAGTTCTGGCGCTTCGCGGGGCTTCGACCCTGGATCACGCTCTTCACGTCGATGTTCCTTCACGGCGGCTGGTGGCACTTGATCTCGAACATGCTCGCCCTGTACATCTTCGGGGACAACATCGAGGATCGCGTGGGACATGTCCGGTATCTCTTCTTCTATCTTCTCGGTGGTCTGGCGGCCAGCGGAGCGCATCTGGTGGCTTACGCGGACTCGACGCTGCCGACCGTGGGGGCGAGTGGGGCTATCGCCGCGGTGCTGGGTGCCTATCTTGTGCTCTTCCCACAGGCCCGGGTACTGACGCTGGTGCCCGTCTTCTATTTCCTGCGTTTGATTGAGATCCCAGCGTTTATTTACCTGGGTTTCTGGTTCATATCGCAGCTTTTCAACGGCATTTTTGCGCTGACGTCCGTGGACGTGTTCCAGAGCGGAGGCGTGGCCTGGTGGGCGCATATCGGCGGCTTCGTGTTCGGGCTCTTGGTGATCCGCTTGCTCGCGTCGCGCACCAAGGCCTACGTAGTGGGGCGGTATGATCCCTTCCAGGACGGGCGGTGGTAGCTTGGGCAATCGCGCGCTGATTCTGACCCTGCTTGTGCTGGTTGCCCTTCTGGTGGGCTCGCTGCTGGCCTTCGAGGTGCGGTACGCGAACCGGATCTACCCCGGCGTGTCGATCTGGGGCACGGACGTGGGTGGGCTGCGGCCCGATGGTGGGGCGAGGAGGCTGGCGACGATGGCGGGGCTCGAGGCACCGCTGGTCTTCCTGGACGGGCCTGGGCGCCACTTCGTGGCACGTCCGTCGGACCTGGGCTTCGAGCTGGACCCAACGTCCACGCTAGCGCGGGCCTACGAGCTGGGGCGCGCGGGATCGGAGTCCCTGGGGTGGCTCGCCCGAGTTGAGCTGTTGGCCCTTGGTGCCGACCTGCCGCCGGTGTTGACCTATGACGAGGAGGAGACGCGTCGATACCTGGAGACGATCGCCGAGGAGCTCGACCTGGAACCCAAGGACGCCCTCCTCTCTTTCGAGGGCCTGACGCCGGTGGCTGAGGTCGCGCGCCCCGGTCGGCGGCTCAACGTCGATGCCACCCTTGCACTCCTGAGACCTGCCCTGGTGGAACTGGAGCCGATACGGATCGAGTTGGTAATGGAGGAGGTGCCACCGGCGGTCACGGGTGCCGAGGCGGCCCGCTCGGCTGCCGAGGATCTCTTGAGCGGACCGCTTTCGCTGACCCTTGCTGATCCGCGGGAGGGCGATCCTGGACCCTGGGAGGTCCTTCCCGAGCAGTTGGTAGAGATGCTTGTGGTCCGCGCAGAGGAAGGGGTGCTCCGAGTGGGGTTGGATCGCGCGGCGATGCGGCTCTATCTCGAGAAACTGGGCCCCGCACTTGAGATTGAGCCGGTCGATGCGCGCTTCCACTTCAACGAATCGATGCGGAGTCTGGAGCCGATCTCGGGCAGCACCGTAGGCCGGTCGCTGGACGTGGACGATAGTGTCGACCAAATTGAGGCGGCGCTCGAGGCAGGCGAGCGACACGTGTCGCTGGCTGTGGAGGATGTGGACCCGGCCTACCCGGACACCGCCGTGGCGGAGGAGGTAGGCATCACGGACCTGGTGGCGACAGGGGAGTCGTACTTCATCGGGTCGCCTACCGGGCGGGACCACAATATCCGGCTGGCGGCCACGAAGTTCGACGGCGTGGTGGTTCCACCTGGCGAGACGTTCTCTTTCAACGAGTACCTGGGCGAGGTCACCGCCGAGGCGGGCTACGACGAGTCCTTCATCACAGCCGGCGAGCAGTTGGCGATGGGCGTTGGGGGCGGGATCTGTCAGGTGAGCACGACGGCCTTCCGAGCAGCGTTCTGGGGTGGTTATCCGATTACGGAACGCTGGTATCACGGTCAGCGGGTGGGCTACTACGAGCTGCGCGGCGGTGGGGTGGGGATGGACGCCACGGTCTATTCACCGCACGTGGACCTGAAATTCGTCAACGACCGCTCGGCACCGCTCTTGATCGAGACCGAGGTGGGGGAGGGCACGCATCGACTCGTTTTCCGATTCTACTCCACCGATGACGGGCGCCGGGTGGAGATGGATGGCCCCGTTGTGACGAACGAGATGGAACCGGGCCCGCCGATCTACGAGCTGGACGAGACGATGGCCCCAGGAACCGTCACCAAGTGGCAGTCGTCTGTGGGCGGGTTGACGGCGACGATCGAGCGCACCATTTACGACCGTTCGGGCGAGGTGCTGGATCGGGACACGTTCGTGAGCAAGTACGAGCCCCGGCGGGCTGCCTACCACTACGGCCCCGGCTACCAGGCACCGGAGTAGGCGGGCGGTTCAAGCGAGCGTTCGAACAGGCCGGAAGGTGTGAAGGCGCCGTTCCGAAGACGGCCCCACGAGCGACGCCCCCGCTCCAGTCCGACGCGCCGTATCGACGGCCGCACGATGGCCAGGGCCGTACAACGGCTGGGGCCGCATATCCTCTGCACGTCACTCAAGGCCTGTCAGATCTGTGAGCCGTGCGCAGCGTCCCTTTCTCTGGCCGCGAGCTGAGCCCTAATCTGCGGTGCTATCTTGCGCCGCGGTGATCCGTAGGGAGTGGATCAGCGTCCGGTCAGGAGTAGGGCGAGGGCGGTGGTCACCGCTACGACGGCCACGATGACAAGTCCGTAGCGCATCACCGACTGAAGCGCCGGGCCCTCCTCGGCGTCCACCGTGCTGCATCCCACGATCACCTTGGCCGGGGCAAAGGCCGACCCGATGGCCGCGCCGGCTGTCTGACCCGCCAGGATGATCAGAGGACTGACCCCTACCAACGCGGCCACGCTCTGC
This sequence comes from uncultured Anaerolineales bacterium, assembly GCA_964542755.1. GTDB lineage: Bacteria > Chloroflexota > Anaerolineae > B4-G1 > B4-G1 > SKLM01. The sequence continues at coordinate 10,680 of CAZIWL010000106.1, read as the reverse complement.
TGCAGGTCGCCGAAGATCACGTTGGAGTTGGTGTTGGATCCCGTCATGAAGGCCCCCAGGGCACCGATGAAGGGCGCGGCCAGAGGGAAGGCGGGGCCAGCCACATCGGCAATGCCCGCGGCGAGCCGGTGGGTCATCCCGGCATGCTCCATCGTCACCGCCATACCCACCATCGCCGCTGTACCCAGGCTGGAGCCAGCGGCCCGGCGAACGACGCCACCGCCGATGCGAGATGCGGAGCCTGGTGCGTAGTACCCACGCAGGCGGTAGAGGACGTAGGTCCCCAGAGAGGCGTACAGAAGCAGGGCCCCAGGATGGCCGAAGACCCGAATGGTGCGCCCCTCTCCTGCCGGGATGGTCCAACCCCGACCTGTACTGACCTCCGGGAATCGGACGCGAAGGACGACCTGATCTAGCGCGTCTCGCACCGGGGGCACGAACTGGGCGACGAGGACGATGGCGATGAGGAGCGCGTAGGGCGCCAGTGCCCAGGGGAGGGGCACCCCCGAGCCCGGTCGGTCGGATCGGTCCTGGTGCTCCGTGGTCGCTCGCCTCGGGCTCACGCGCGCCCACACAACCCCCAAGACCAGGCCCACCAGCCCGGCCGCCATGGCCCCGATGGACCAGAGACCGTTGGTGACCACCAGGTATTGGGTCAGCGCCATAGGCAGGCCGATGACGAAGAGGGCTGCCCAACCGGAGCGGAGGGTCTTGGAGCCTCCGGCGGCCCAGAGGGTGGCCGCCCCGCAGCACAGACAGGCCAGGCCGAGCATTGCGGCACTCCAGGGCGCCAGGGACGAGCCGCTCCGGCCCGTGGCGGCGATGAGGGCGAAGAATGAGGAGCCTAGAGATCCAAAGGTGACGGCCCATGGATGGCCGACGGAGGGGATTACGATGGCTGCCAGTGGGGGAAACCCCAATCCGACCAGCAGGGGTGCCGTGACCGCCACAGGGACCCCAAATCCCCCTACACCCTGAAGGAAGGTGCTGAAGACCCAGCCCAGGAGGAGGGCCTGCATACCCCGATCTGGCGTGAGACGCGGGAGCCCGTCCCCTATCGCATCAACGGCGCCTGCCTCGTCGGTGGTGCGGTAGAAGAGGAGGGCGCCCCAGATGATGTAGACGACGAAGAGTGTCAAGAGCAGGCCTTTGAGCTGGGCATAGCCCAACAGCCGCAACCCGGCGCCGAAGTGGAGGGCCGCCACAGCGAGGGCCATGGCCCAGCCGGCTGCTCCCGCCCGAGCCCCGCCCCAGCGGAAGCGGAGCATGAGGATGAGCACGGTCAGGACGGGGAGAAAGGCGAGAATCCAGTCTAAGATTTCGTTCATGGGGTTCCTATGTCGGTTCGACGGTCAGTTTACAGGCGCGTGAAGGCGCTCGTATGTGGGCGATGGGATGCTCGCGGCCCCCGGCGATTGGTATTGCGTCAGTCATCGATGGTGATGGCCCGGAGCTTGAGAGCGTTGTCGGGGGTGTCGTCGATGGACAGCCGCAGGCCGTTCTCGGGGAGGTACATGCCCACCTCCAGCCAGTGCTCGCCGGGCTGGGCGTTGTCACGTACCGGGATGGCATAGGCGTCCGTGATGACCTCCCCCTCGGCCCAGAGGGTCGTGGGGTAGCGGCCCTCCACGGGCTGACGGTCCAGCTGCCCCGTCATAGAGCCAGCTGGTGCCAAGAGATGAGTGAAGACCGTGTAGTCGGTCGTCATCTCCTGGAGAGCTCTCCAGGTCAGAGTCAGGTTGAGCGTCTCGCCGGGCTCGATCGTGTCCCTGGAGATGTCGTAGCCGACGAGCTCGACGCGCCCGCCCAGCGTGATGCCCACAGGGTGGGAGACCGCCGGCACCTCGAAGGATCGGTCCGCCGGGAGGATCTGCACCTCCCCCAGCTCGATGGCCTCCGCGCCTTCCACCCGCAGGGTCAAGGTATGGGTACCTGGCGGCGTGTCCAGGGGGATGCGAGGCTGCTGCCGGTCGATCACCACCTCACCGGGCTGCCAGGCGCCGAATGGGTAGGTGCCTTGAACCGGGGCTCCACTGTACAGGGTTGTCTCCCCCAGACGGAGGGAGAGCTCCCGTGAGGAACGGGGCTCGGGGCCGGCCTGCCAGATGAGGGCAGCCCGGAGGCGCTCCCCCGGCCGGAGTATGGTGCTGGTCAGATTCGTCCCCAGCAGCGTCAGGCCGTCTAGGGAGACGTCCAGGCGGCGTTCAATAGCCAGCTCGTCGAGAGAGGGGGACGCGGCGGCCGGGTGGACCTCGATGGAGAGCTCGGTGTGGGAACCGGCGTAGGCACCGGTGGGATCGAGGAGCGGCAGCCGCGCGTCGGCGCTGGGGGCATAGAAGCCAAACTGGATGGTGTAGGGACCCGGGGGCGCGCCGGGCGGGATTGGTATCGAGAGATGATCGACGACGAGCTCCCCCTCGGTCCACTGCTCCGATGGGTAGTGGAGGGGCTGGGCGTCCGCCCAGAGCGAGCCCCACGCATCGACGAGCCGGGCGACGGCCCGGTAGTCCGGCTGGTCTGGCGGGCCGTCGACGCGCCACGTAACCGCGACATCCACGCGTTCTCCAGAGCGGGGCTCATTGGTGACCGTGTAGCCGAGGACTTGCGCCGCGCGCCCGAAGCTGGCATCGCGATGGACGCTGGGCGTCGGAGCGTCAGCCGCATCCACACGATAGACCCGGAAGGCCGCTTCGCCGTCGGGGCCGGGTGGCGAACCTGCCAGCGCATCGCCCGGAAGGATGGATTGAACCCACGGGAGGTGCTCCGAGGCCGACCGGGGATAGAGGATGAGAGCCTGCCCGTCGGGAGGGAAGACGAGGGTGCGTCCGTCCACCAGCCAGCGCACCCTCTCATACGACTCGGCCAGGAAGGCGAGCGTAGGGTGACGGTAGTGACGGCTGGCCACGTAGGGGGTGGTGGATGAGAGGGAGGTCCCATTGAGGTACCGAGCCGCGTCGGCGAGATCCCCATCGGCGGCGTAGTAGAGGGCAGCGGAGGACGACCATGTGGAGTAGGCGCGTGCGGTGCGAGCACCCAGGAGGACGACCACGGCGACGGAAGCCCCCAGGAAGAGGAACCTCAATCGCCTGCCATCAAGGCCAGCCATGCGGCCCACCAGTCGCAGAAGCGTCCAGAGCCCGAGGGCCGGGACGACGTAGAGGAAGGGCAGCAGGCCCACGGTCCGGAGGTTGCTGGGGGTGATCTCGTCGGTGGCCAGCGCGCTGGGCAGAAGCATGATGGGCAGCAGCGCCAGCAGGAAGGCGACGGCTGCCTGCGACGGAGGGCGGGTCGACCGCCGCGTCGTGGTCCGGCTCCGCACCAGCAGGGCGATGGCCGTGCCCAAGCCGATCAAGAAGAGGATAGCGACCACGGGGCTGAATAGGGGGCGTCCGGGCAGGTTGAAGCGGATGTACGGATCCCCGCGCACGAAGAACATGCCCAGGCAAGCGGTCAGCCCCCGCCAGGCCTCGCTCCACGTGTCGGCGGCGACCTGGTTGGCGCGGGTCATGAAGCTCCCCGGATGGGCGATCCAGTAGCGGCCCAGCGGTGCCAGCATGAGCACGGCCGCCCCGACAAAGATCCCGATCTGCGCCAGTCGCACGCGCCATCCTTCCCTCTCTGCCACGAAGAAAGTCACCAGCCCCACGGCTAGAGGGAGTGGGAATGCACGAGCGGCCAGATACGTGTAGGCGGTGAGACCGCACCAGATCCCGGCGAGCAAGAACCAGGCCGTGGCTCGGGACGGGAAGTCCCCGCGAGGGTCGATGCGGAAAGCGTGCCAGAGGGCCGCGACGGTGAGTGCCTGGAGCAGCGGCTGCGTGACGGCGCGAAAGCCGTACCGGCTCAGGAGGACGTGCCAGAAGGATACGGCCAGAAAGGATGCCGAGAGGACGGCGATCCACAGAGCTTCGGGTTGGTCACGGAGGAGTTCGTAGGTGGCCCAGGCAGCTGCGGCGATGGTAAGCAACCCGACGGAGGCGGCGGCCGAGCGAAGAGCGAGGGTGGTGGGACCGAGGGCCCTCATCCAGAGGGCTGCCCAATAGAAGAAGAGCACCTCTTTGCCCGTGTAGGAGGGGATGAACACAGGACGTTCCAAACCGCGGGCGATCTCCCCGGACAGGATGCCGTTGGCTGCCTCGTCGTAGTGGAGTCCGAGAGGCCGCTCCGGCAGCTGGAAGAAGCGGAGTCCCAGGCCGACTGCGAGGGCAACCAGGAACGCTGCCAGAACGAAGGTGCGGGAGAAGGCGGGGCCCTGATTCATCAGCACTCAGTACGAGGATGCATAGGTCTTGGGACCAGGAAGCGTACTTGGACGAAGGACGTCCCTTGCACCAAACTGGCTCTGAGTCAGCTGATGGCATCGGAGATGGGGATCTCCAGGGACCCGATCTCCTTGATATCCACGTGCAGGGCTACGTCGTGCTGACCGGGGATGAGGGGCTCCGACGCCACGTGGACCGTGACGACCACACCGACCGGGAACTGGAGAGGCCTACCTGGAGAGATGCGGTCGGCGGGGCGGGTGTTGCCGCTGGGGGGCACAATGGTTAGCGAGGATCCATCAATGGACTCGCCATCTACGTCAAGGCCCTTAACGTCTGTGATCGTGGCCGGCGCGATGAGGTTCTTCAGGTCGAAGGCGAAGCCGCCATCCTCTGGGCGGAGCGACCCCTTGACGTAGAGCTTCTTCAGCACGGTTGGCGGTATGACGGGCATGGTGCCTCCTTTACACGGTAGTTGTAACACGCATTGAGGGAGTGTGCAAGTGCCTGCCGCCAATCTACCGGCGGTGGGTGATCCTTCATCCATGGGCGTCCCTGGGTGCGGCAGGTTGCCCCGGCGGGGCAGTAGCTGGCTGTCTCCAGGATTTCCGCGGCGCCACCGGCGGCTCTAGGTCAGCAGCAGAAGCCCGGCGGTCAGGGCCACGAACACGGTGGAGGGGGCGATCCTTGCGTAGATCGGCCCCCAGTCGGCCTCGAAATAGACTCGAGTCAGCGAAAGACAGAGGTGGAGGGGCGACCACATCACGCCCAGAAAGGCGCCGGCCATCATCCAGGCAGCCCAACCGGTCGGGGGCACGCCGCCGCTGGGTGCCACGAGCGGCAGGACGATGGGGAAACCGATGCTGAAGGCCGCGTGGGACAGGCCGGTGAGCAGACCGGCGATGAAGGGCACAAGGAACGCGATCAACACCAGCGGCACGCCGGAGCGGATGAGTGCCGTCGAAACATCGGTCACGGCGCCGCTCTGATCGAGGACGCGGCGGAAGATGAGGGCCCCGAAAATCACCATGACGGTCTGCCAGGGGATGCGATGCCGGAGGATATCGCCGAGCGTGGCCAAGCCGAGGTTCTTCACGCTCATCAGCAGGGTGATGGTGACGACGAGGCCGAGAATGAGCCTGGCACGCTCGTCCACGGGCAGGGCAAGGGACAGGGCGATGGCGGCGGCAATGGGCCACAGGGCGGCGCTCAGCGTGCGGAACTGCCGGGCACGGCTCGCCGCTGGAGCTCCTGCGGCGGAGCTCTCTGGCACGGTGACCAGCCCGAACAGAGCGCCGCTCGCCACGGCGGTCAGCGTCAACGGCCACGTCACCGCCGCGAGTTGGAAGGTCTCCATCTGCAGGAGGGCAGCGGCGAGCATCATCGATGGGTAGAGGGGAAAGACGTATTCCCAGATGTGACGGAACCAGTAGTTGATGAACGTCTTCCGCTCCCGATCGAGGTTGAAGCGGTCGCCAACCTCGTTGACCATCGGCGCCGAGAACATCGCGCCGCCGACCATAGGTAAGAGCCCAATGAGGGCAGGCAGGGCCGCGATGACCAGTCTTCCGCTGGGGACGAGGCTCTGGAGGGCACCCACCATACCCCTCAGACTGCCCGTCTCGCGGAGCAGTTCGCTGAGAACCATGATCAAGACGACCGAGACTGCGATCCTGACGGTCAGCAGATCAACACTGGCTGCTACCACGTCGCGAGCGACTGAGGCCAGGGGATAGCCGAAAAGAGATCCGACGGCGGTGGAGGCCAGGAGAAGGACGATCCCGAGGTTCCAGCGGCGGGTGATGAGGAGAACGATCCCCGCGAAGACCAGGCCCAGCTTGATGAGGGCCATCAGTGCAGGATCTTCAAATCACACCCATAGGGCAGCGGGACGCCCCAAGCACAGGGGTAGACCGCGCGCGATGTAATCGTCTTGGATCCCAGCATGGTGATGGGAAGTATACCCAGGAATGGGCGCCGCGTCCAGCGCAGCAGCTGGGGCGGGTGATGGGGCCCGCGGCTGCCGGCGGCTGCCTGACAAGGGTGGTCTTTCGTGGTATCATAGCTGCCCACGGGCGAGATGTCCCAGGTTGAAGCCTTGAAGGATCTTCACAAACGCGGAGTTGATGGACTCCCCCCAGTGTGGCGTGGGCCGCCAAGGAGGCATTCATGGTCAAGATCATCACGGACACGACAGCCGGCCTCTCCGATGAGATCGTCCAGCGCTATGACATCCCGGTTATCCCCCAGGTCATCATCTTTGGTACCGATTCCTACCTTGAGGGGACAGAGATGGAGCACGCTGTCTTCATGGAACGGCTGAGGAGCTTCAAGGGGCTCCCCAAGACGTCGGCACCCCCCCCGGAGCTGTTCGTCGAGACGTTTGAGCGTCTTGTGCCCGAGGGTGAGCCCATTCTCTGCATCCACCCTTCCACGGAACTGAGCGGTACCGTGCGGTCGGCCACGGTGGCCGCCGTGGACTTTCCGGATGCGGACATCCGAATCATCGATACGCGGCTGATCGGCAGTCCCCTGGCCACGCTGGTGATGCTTGCGGCTCAGTGGGCCGAGGCCGGCAGTGACGCCGACTCGATAGAAGCGCACATCCACGAGCTGATCCCGCGCAGCCGGGTCTTTTTCCTGGTCGATACGCTCGAGTATCTGGCCAAGAATGGGCGCATCGGGGACGCGGCGGCCCTGCTGGGCAGCGTGCTACGGGTCAAGCCCATTCTGACGCTCCGAGACGGGCGGGCGGCGGAGTTCGAGAAGACGCGCACGCGGAAGCGCGCGGTGGCCCGGCTCAAGGACCTGGTGCTGGAACAGATACCGGGCGACGGAACGGGGTACCTCTCGATTATGCACGCCTCGGTACCGGACCAAGCCCGGGCTTTGGCCGATGACCTGTGTCAGACTGTGGGTCTTTCCTCGGTGCCGATTATGGACGTGCCGCCCGCCATCGTGACGCACGCTGGGCCCGGCGTTCTGGCCGTGGCTTTCTTTGTCGCGGAGTAGTCTTATGGAGGCAGTGTGAGAATCCGGAAGATCGATACTTCGCGTGGGGGGGACGTGCGCCAGTTCGTTCGGCTGCCCTTCGACCTCTACCGCGAGAGTGAGCTGTGGGTGCCGCCGATCGTGTCCGATATGGAGTTGGCACTGAACCGAGATAAGTACCCCTTCTACCGTCACTCGGACGCCGATTTCTTCCTGGCTGAGCAGGGGGATAGAACCGTGGGGCGCATCGCCGTGATTGAAAATCGGCGCTACAACCGGTACCACAAGAGCAAGACGGGGTTCTTCTACTATTTCGAGACGGTGGAGGATGAGACGGTGGCGGAGGGCCTGGTCAGCGCAGCTGCCGATTGGGCTCGGGAACGGGGCTTGACAATGCTGATCGGTCCGCGGGGCCTGCTGCGGGCAGACGGCCACGGCCTACTGGTGGAGGGATTCGGACACCGTCCAGCGATGGGCGTCCCTTACAACCCGCCCTACTACGCGGACCTCCTGGAGGGCCTGGGGTTCGAGAAGGAGATTGACTTCCTCTCGGCCCATCTAGCGGGAGACTCCGACCTGCCGAAGCGGTTCTATGACATCGCGGAGAGGGTGAAGGAGCGGCGCGGCTACTGGGTCAGATCGTTCGACAGCAAGCGTGAGCTCCGTCGTTGGGTACCGGAGGTCCAGCGGGTGAACAATGAGGCCTTCCCGCACGTGTGGGGGTACTATCCCATTGACGAGGTCGAGGCGAACGCGATTGCTGATCGGTTTCTCGCAGCGGCGGATCCGCGTCTGATCAAACTGGTGATGAAAGAGAAGGAGGTCGTGGGATTCGTCATCGGCTATCCAGACCTATCAGCGGGTATCCAGCGGGCCCGGGGGCGGATCTGGCCCTTCGGGTGGTTGCACCTGCTGCTGGAGATGAGACGCACGAGCTGGATTAATTTCAACGGAGCAGGCATCTTGCCGAAGCATCAGGGCGTGGGGGCGAACGCCGTCCTGTACACGGAGCTGGCGAAGACTGTGCTCAACTTCGGGTTTGAGCACGCCGACCTGGTGCAGGTGGCCGAGAACAACATCGAGAGCAGGGGTGAGGTGGGGGCTGTGGGAGGGGAGTGGTACAAGCGCCACCGCATCTACCGGTTAGCCCTCTAGTGGCAGCCCTGCACCTGATCCGTCCGTCAAGAAGGGCGCTTTGAACTCACCTGCATCGTCCCTCGAATCTGACGCCAGCACATCTCTCCCTGAAGGTCCTCCGCACGTCCCCTTCTGGACCAAGGTCGTCTATGGGAGCGGCGATTGGTCCCTGTCGAGCTTTGGGACGCTGCGTCAGATCTTCTATGCTATCTTCCTCACGGACGCTGTTGGACTCGAACCGCGTCTGGCGTCCGTGGCGGCCCTGGTGGGCATTGTCTGGGATGCGATCAACGACCCGCTCGTCGGCACACTGAGCGACCGCGTGCATACGCGCTGGGGACGGCGGCGGCCGTTCCTGCTGCTCTTCTCAGTGCCCTTCGGGCTCGGCTTCCTCGTGCTGTGGTGGGCGCCGCCGTGGCAGAGTCAGATCGGCCTGGCGGTCCACGTCACACTGGCGTACATGATCAGCGACAGTCTCCAGACGCTGGTTTCGGTACCCTTCTACGCGCTGACGCCGGAGATGACACCGGACTACGACGAGCGAACGCGGCTGACCGGCTTCCGCATGTTCTTCAACTTGCTTGCGTCGCTGGCGGCCGCGGTCCTGGCCCCACTCATCGTGGATACGGCTCTAGCAGCCGGGTTCACGCTCCGCCAGGGGTATCTAGCAGCCGCGGCGCTCTTCGGCGGGCTGGCTGTGGTGCCGTTCGTGGTGATGGCGTTCGTCGTCCGCGAGCGCTTTGAGACTCGGGCGTCAGATTCCCTGCGGCTGCGAGAGGTGGCTCAGGCAGCCTGGCAGAACATTCCATTCCGATTCGCGACGGGAATCTACATCCTGAACTGGATCACGTTCGACCTGGTGGGGTTGATGCTTCCGTTCATCCTCGTCTACTGGGTGGCCGGTGGGGATCTTCTGGCTACCATAACGGTATTCGGTGTCGAACTGGCCCTGGAATCAGCCGTGCTGGGACTGATGTTGATCACGGCTGTGGTGGCCCTGCCGTTCTGGACCTGGCTGGCGCGGCTCATCGGCAAGCGGCTGGCCTACATGGTGGGGATGGGGTTCTGGGCCGTGGTGCAGATGTTGATCATCTTCGTTCAGCCGGGGCAGGTGGGTTTCATCCTCGGCCTGGGCGTCCTGGCGGGGCTGAGCGTCTCCACGGCGCACGTGTTGCCGGATGCGATCTTCCCGGACGTCATCGAGTGGGACGAACTGCGCACCCGACGGCGGTGCGAGGGAGCCTACTACGGGCTGAAGAACTTCATGCGGAAGCTGGCAGGCGCTGTGGCGGTGTTTGCGGGGCTCCAGGCGCTGGGATGGTTCGGTTATCAGTCACCTCCGGCATCGGCCGTCCAGTTCAGCCAGTCGCCGGCCACGCTGATGACGATTCGCGTGATGACAGGGCCAGTCGGGGGTGTGCTCTTGGTCAGCGCTATCGCACTGACCTGGTTCTACCCCATCACGCGGCAGCGGCACGCGCGCATCCGGAGGCTCCTGCTGCGGCAGCGTGAGCGCGACGCCCAAGTCTGAGGGGGCATGGTGGTACTCGCGGGGTTACTCGTCTGTTCAGGTGGATCGACAGCCAGGTTCGAACGCGGGTGAACCGACTAGCATCAGGATGACGAGAGAAGAAAGCCCCGGCCTCTCACTCGGCGGCCCAAACGCAGCGGAAACCGAGGTTGCCCCCCGCGCTTTCAGGAGACAGCTGCCCGCGCCAGGCGGAGCGGACCGCAGTGGGGGATGAGTTGTAGGCGCCTCCGCGCAAGACTCTCTTCTCAGCCGATGAGGGGCCGGTCGGGTTTTCCTGATCGGCGGCGGTATGCGGGCCGCGCCAATCCGCCACCCATTCGTAGACGTTGCCGGCCATATCGAGAGTTCCGCACCAACTGACACCATCAGCATAGGTACCAACGGGGGCCGTGAGCTCGTAGCCATCGTCGAAGGCGGTCGCGCCATGCTCCTCGGGGCACTTGGCGTCGCAGGAGTTGAGCCGCGTGCCGTCGAATGCCTCGCCCCAAGGGAAGGTATGCTCGTCGGGGCCTCGGGCGGCGAACTCCCACTCTGCCTCAGTCGGGAGGCGGCCGCCGGCCCCCGGCACAGTAGGTCTTCGCAGCGTGCCAGTCGACGCCGGTCACGGGATGCTTGCCCCCTGCACGTTCCCTTTTTGACAGGGGAGCTGTAGGTCTCTGGCAGTCGCCCGCTTTGACACAGGCGTCGTATGCGCGATGGGTCACCTCAGTACGGTCGACCCAGAACGCGTCGAGCGTGACTCGGTGGCGGGGCTGTCCG
>CAZIWL010000105.1:9995-15163 GCA_964542755.1 uncultured Anaerolineales bacterium | reverse complement strand
CGCCTGAGTGATCGGGCTCCATGTGGTTGACAATCACGTAATCGAGGTCCGACAGCCCGACGATCTGATGCACCTGATCCAGAAACTCATCCGTCTTCAGAGACTTCGTCAGATCCACGATCGCCTTCTTCTCATCGTCAATCAAGTACGTATTGTACGAGATACCCTCTCGGCTAATCGGCCACATGCCTTCGAAGAGATCGCTGGTACGGTCGTTGACGCCAATCCAATAGATGTCCGGCTTGATCGCCACGGGGGGCATAGATCCTCCTCCTACACGCTATCGGCCAGCCGACGTAGATGCTGCTTCTCTTCCTGAATCACCTTGGAGATGGTCTCACGATCCTTCTTCGCCACCATCTCCCGAAGATCGTAATAGAAGAGCATGGTATCCTTCTCGAAACCCATGGCAGCCCGCAAAGCCTCACTGCGGGTGTCCGCTTGCTCCGCCATCCTCAATGCCTTGTCCTGGCCCGAGAAGACCGCGTGGTCCAAGGCCACCTCCAGGAAGGACGCGTAGTCACCAACGTCACTCCTCCTCGGCCCCGAGGCTGGCTCAAGCCGCTCCGCCATGCTTTCAAAGACCTGTCGGTGCGCCTCCTCACGGCTGGCAAGCTCCGTGAATAGCTCACGCAGCTCACCATCCGTGGCCCTTTCAGCCGCGGACGCATAGAACGCCGCGCCGTTCTCCTCGATGTTGACCGCCATTTCCAATGCTTGTGCAGCCCCGAATATGGCCATGTATACGTGATCTCCCATCACTAGAAGCCAACCCTCGACCCGGCGTCCGCCGCCGGACCCAGACAGCTATACCATCGTGTCGAAGACCCGAGGCGGCACGGCCCCCAGTGCGCCACCGCCCGACCGCCTCGGGCCCTCTCTGCGCGCCGCGAAACGGCCCGCAGTCTGCTTGTCTAGCCCTCCAGGACGCAGAGCGAGCTCGGCCGCCGCAGCCGCGGCACCAGGCTCTCTGACACCGTGAAGGCCACCCGATCGCCTTCGGGGCCGATAAATCCAACCGTCATATCCTGCCCCACCACGACCGACGCGTATTGCCGTCCGGTGGAGAGGAGCACGCCGCCTGCCTCCAAGGCCGGCGCCTTATAGACACCATCGGTCACCAGCGTCTTCACGTGCTCCATCTCACTGAAGTTGCCCCGCTCATACCGCCGGAACAGCAAGTTGTAGCGCGCAGGCGCCAGAGCCAGGGTGTACGGTCCGTGGAACCCGGCCTCGTCCAGCGTAGTCACCGCCTGGATCAGGTTGTTCGCCGCCGCCCCCACGTCACTCCAGTCCGAGAGGTCCACACGGCTCGCATCCTCGGCGGTCATCAGTCCTTCCACGCCGAGCTCCTTGCTACCGTTGAAGATCAGGTCGTCCTCCCGCTTCGCCACCGAAAGGGCCGCCTCAGCCACCGCGCTCCGGTCCAGGGTGATGCCCTGCATCTCGAAACTCGCCAGATCGCGAGCCGCCAGATCAAACCCTTCCTGGATCAGGATCAATGGCAGCGTCGTCCCCACGATCAGACCAGACTCAGTGGCCGTGTCCTTCAGGGGCACCGACTTCAGCCCCAGGCCGTAGGGCCCCTCCAATTCCAGGAGCTTTCTCCCCACGAGAAAGCCCTTGGCTGCCTGGATCATCGCCCCATCCAACGCTTCCCAAATGTCCGACCCAAAAGGGGCGTCGTCACGAGCCAAATACTTGTTCGCCATCAATATCCTCCTTTGCGGCACAACACCTTCGTTTGGTTAAGTACGATACCCGCCCATCTCGGCAATGGCATCATCAGTCGCGGAGCGAACCAACGGTCATCTCCGAATTCCCCTCGTCCGACGCACCCTCTGACTCCCCCGCATCCCCGCCGCCGAGCTCGGCTAGCATCTCGTTGACCTCTTCCCGGCCCTCGGCCAGCCACTCAGCTTCGTCACCGGTCAGGATCTCTAGCAGGCGGTTGAACTCGCCCACGTGCTCCCGTTCCTCGTTGGCGATATCGATCAGAACCTCCTTGGCCAAAGCGTGATCGGTGGCGTCCGCGTGGGCCATATAGAGGTGAATCGCCTCATGCTCCGCGGCGACGTTTAGGCGAATAGCGCGTATCAACTCTGACTTGGTGAGTTTCCGATCCGGCACCGTCCCACTGAATGGGTTGACAAACTCTGGCATCTACCTACCTCCTTGTGCTAATCCAACCTTACGTGAACGCCTGACACAACCAGAGGCGGGGCCCGATCGGGCCCCGCTCACGGTGGGGTCAGGGATAGATCTGATTCCCTTCGTCATCTTCAAGGATGACGGCCTGCACCGGGCACCCTTCCGCCGCCTGGCGCAGGGTTTCCTCATCCGCCGCCCCCTCGTCCACCACGCGGGACAACCCCTCGTCATCGAGTTCGAACACGTCGGGGGCCGTCGCCACGCACATAGCCGACCCAATGCATAGGTCTCGGTCTACTTTCGCTCGCATCATTCACTCCTTCTGATCTATTCTCAGGCGTCTCGCACCTGCCATCGTACAATACGTCGGGAGTGCGCCCGTCCTCGCAAGGCATCCTGCGGAATCCCTGCGATTTCCAGACCGCACTCCACAAGCCGGCTCACCGCCATACAACTAGGCGCCGCCTCCGGGGGCAGGTCTCCGTCTCACCGAGCTTACTGTCTCGCCTTCATCAACGACATGTCTTCCTGCAGGGCCTGCAAATCCTCCTCGTGCTCGATCTCATCCGTCATGATCTCGAGGGCCAGCTCGTACGTCACGGCGTCCTTCCCCTCCGTGAAGTCCATGAGATCCTTGTACGCCCGGATAGCGCACTGCTCACCCTCGATGTTCTGCTCCAGCAGCACACCCACGTAGGGGTCCTCGGGGGTCTCGTACCCGCAGTTCGTCATCTCAAACCAGTCCTTGGGGGAGAGGAGCGGCGTGCCCCCGAGGGTGAGGATCCGTTCGACGAGCATCTCTGCGTGCATCAGTTCCTCAGCTGCGTGCTCCTCCAGCTCCACGGTGACCGCACCGCGCATCGGGCCGGCTGCCACCTTGGCTCCCGTCCAATACTGATAGTAGGCCAGCCACTCGTCGGCCAGCGCCTTGTTGAGCATCTCGATAAGCTTCTCTGCATCCACCCCAACCAGCTTCCTTGCCAATGTTCCCATCTGAACCTCCAGCCCCCTTTGATCGATTAAGCGTGCGCCAGGCGAGTCACTCGCTCAACCTGGCGATGATGGTACGACAGAACGCCGGCAGATCAGCGGGCGTCCTTGAGCTAATCAGGTTGCCGTCCTGCACAACCTCCTGGTCCACCCACTCCGCCCCGGCGTTGACCAGGTCATCCTTGATAGCAGAAAACGACGTAACTTGTCGCCCCCCGACGATTCCCGCCGATATCGGCACCCACCCGGCGTGACAGATGAAAGCCACCACCCCTCCGCGCTCGAAAACCCCGCGGACGAGATTCAGCAGCTCCTGGTGACGTCGCATGCGGTCCGGTGCATACCCACCTGGGATAATCACCGCGTCGAAATCCTCTGCGGAGATGTCGTCCACCGATACGTCGACTTTCGCCGGATAGTCGTGCTTGCTACGATAGACTTCGACGCCGGGCATACCGACCACATCGACGCACGCCCCCGCCTCTTTCATTCGAATCAGAGGGTACCAAAGCTCCAGGTCCTCGTATTGATTCTCAGCCAGCATGGCGATGCGCTTGTTTTCGATCCCCACAGACAGCCTCCTCATCTTGCAGCCAACCAAATTGCTAGGCTGGCTCGACATTCTCTTCACTCATCACCGAGTCGGTACGCCCGCTGCAATCCGTGCTCCTCGTCGCCTCAAAGGCACAAGCCTCGGAGCAGTAAACCTTCGATCCCTGCTTCACCGGGTCCTCGCCCACTGGCTCCCCGCAGAAACCACATGGTCGTTCGGCCATAAATCAGCCCCCCTCACATGCCCGCGCCGATGTGCGGGCCACCCGACAGGAGCGGCAGGTCCATCTGACACACCCTGCCGCCCAATGGACACCTGCACCCTACTTGACGGTGATCTCCTTGCTGCTCTCCCACAGACCGTGGATGTTGCAGTATGACATCGCGTGCAGCGTGCCGCTCTGTGTGATCTTCATCGCGGCCGTGACCCCGTGATGGGTGTAGACCGGGCCTTCATTGGCCCCTTTCACCGACTCCCCGTGGGCGTTGAACTCGAAATGCCCCACGTCGTACGTGAAGTTGCCACGCTCGGGGTGAAAGTAGAGCGTGATCCACCGAATGTGATGCTCCGTGGTGTTGGGATGGGCGATCTCCTTGCCCAGACTCGCCTTCACCTCGAAGAACTCACCCGCCTCGACCGTCTCCGGGCACTCGATGACCGGCACATGCTTCTCTTTCTTCCAGTCCGCCGACTGAATTCTCTCTCCCAACTTCATAGTTCGCACCCTCCTCATACTCTAGAAAAGCTACCTTTGACCCGCTCTCCCGAACGGGCAGCATACGCTGCCGATGTCCAGCCTCGCCCCAACTCGCCCAAGCGACTTATCAACCCAGCCGCTCACACGTCCCCATTGGCGGCCTCCCCACCCGAAGCGGCAACACTAAAGGACCGCCCGGAAGTGATCTCTTTTCGCCCCACATACCGGGCACGATTCCGGCGCTCGCATCTCCGCGACGTATCCACAGACCTGACAGACGTGATAGTCGTGCATCTCATCACGCAGCATGGCACCCAGAGCGTGCTTGTAGAGCTCTGCGTGCCGCTCCTCCACATCCCTCGCGTCTTTGAACGTGACGGCGACCGCCGCCTCCCCCTCCGCCTCCGCCTCCTGGATGAACTTGGGGTAGTAGACCTGATTGACCGTCGTTTCCTGTTCGAACGAGTACTCCAGGTTCTCCTCGGTGCTGCGTATCACCGCATCCCCCATAAGCCGGAGATGGCGCTCGGCGTGTATGCCCTCCGCAGCAGCCACCGCGCGGAAGAGCTTCGCCACCTGGTCGTACCCCTCATCCTCCGCCTTCCGCGCGAACGCCAGAAGCCGATGATGGGCCTTCGCCTCACCGACGAAAGCTTTGTACAGATTCTGCTTCGTCTTATCGCTCATAGTCGCCACTAAACCTTACATCCTCCGTCGGAAGACGTAGGTCCGATTTGCCGCACTGAGGGGGCCCAGTCTGGAACCAAGCTGACCAGG
>CAZIWL010000105.1:0-9895 GCA_964542755.1 uncultured Anaerolineales bacterium | reverse complement strand
CCTACGGGCCTCACGGCCTACGGGCCTACGGGCCTCACGGCCTACGGGCCTACGGGCCTCACGGCCTACGGGCCTACGGCTTCCAAACCTGCCACACTTTGCCAACCAGATCGGGGCCGGGCTTGAGCGCCTCGTCACCCGGCATCCAACCAGACGGCGTGGCCTCTCCAGTCTCTCTCACGTGTTGATAGGCCTTGATCTGTCGGATCAATTCGTCGGGGTTCCGGCCCACAGGGGCAGTCAAGACCTCCATCGCTTGGATCACGCCGTCGGGATCAATCAGGAAGCGCCCGCGGATGTTGACTCCGGCCGCCTCGTCATACACCCCGTAGACTGTGCCGATCCGGCCTCCTTGATCAGACAGCATCGGGAACGGCACACCACCCTCCACCATCTCAGACAGCTCGATCTCGTTCCAGATCTTGTGGGAGAACCGGCTGTCCACGCTCATCGACAACACTTCTACATCCAGCGCCTGCAGTTCGTCATACCGGGCGGCAACTGCCGCCAACTCCGTCGGTCAGACGAACGTGAAATCGCCCGGGTAGAAGCAGAGGACCACCCACTGCCCCTGGTAGTCCGACAGTCTCACGTTATCGAAGCCCTCCCCGGCCACATAGCCTGATGCTTCGAAGTCCGGCGCCGCCTTGCCTACTCGTGCTCTTTCCATCGTTGCACTCTTCCTCTCTCTTGGCCATTCTTGTTCTCGTTCCGCTGGTTTCGGATCAGCCTCCACCGGCCCCATCGAAGGTTGTACACATCCGTCCACTTCACTCATCACCCCTCCCCACAGATAGGGTATCCGTCTGATGTGACGCCTTCAGGTCGCATTCATCGTCCACGAGCCGTCCGGGCTCCTAGGGCACATCAACCTCATCGTCTGTCCGCGGGGCCACTGGGCAGTCCCTGGGGGGGGCGTTTGCCGTGATGACCCCTGGTCCAAAGGGGTTCAAAGAAAAAGCTCCTCCTATCCCCTGTCCCCTCGGTAGACCGCCAGGGCATCCGTCAGCCCTAGGATAGCTAGAACTCCCCACTCAGCAAGAATATCTCGCCGGCTCCAACGCTCGCCAGACAGGATTGCGCGCCACCGCCATGTCCAGTAGCACCTCCGACGCCGACCTGGCTGATCGTCAGAGCTTCTCAAACAGTTCTACGCCAACCCCGCAGTGCGGACAGACCCAGCCCTCGGGGAGTTCCTCAAACGGGGTTCCAGGTTCGACCCCCTGGGTCGAATCCCCCTCTGCTGGCTCGTAAATGTAGCCGCAGACCAGACATACCCACTGTTCCATCGCAGCCTCCTTGTACTTTTCCATTGTTAGGTTCGAGCGTTTTCTGGTCAGGCCGATGACACACGGCTAGGATCTCTCCGTGCCTGAGGCCCTCTAGGAACCGCGTACGATCTCACGTCTTGAAGCACAGTCCGGACAGTAGCCCAGGTAAATCACCCGCCGATCGATGACGTGGAAATCGTGATCCTGCGCCAGGCTGGCCTCCGTCCCATTCCGACGAGGCACGTCCTCCACCCGCCCGCATTTCAAGCACACCAGGTGATCGTGTTCCTCCGTCGCCACATCGTAGCGTCTCTGCTCCAGACCTAATCCCAAATCCAGCTCCTGGAGAACACCCAGTGCCGCGAGTTCGTGCAGCGTGTTGTACACCGTCGCCGGCGCCAGCTCGGGCAATTCGTGCCTCGCCCGCCGCAGCACCTGATCCGCCGTGAGGTGCGAACCGTTGTCCATCAGCACCTCGACGATTACGCGCCTTTGCGGCGTGACACGTCGCCCCTCGGCCCTCAGCTTGGCGCACACCTTGTCGACTGAAGTCATAGATAAAGCCATAGAACAACCATTTCTAGGCGCAACCGCAACCTGGCTGCGCTCTGGCGCCTTGTATGGGATCAGCGCAAGGGCAACGTGTAGGCGCTATTTATAATCCATCTTACATTAGACTAATTCTAGCAAGCAACGTCTTGATTGTCAAGCGTCGATAGCTGTCTTGTCCAGCTTGACACGCCGCCTTTCAAGCCGCCTAGCACGCCGTCCGCCAAGCCGCTAAGCACGCAGCATGACCAACCCAACTGGGCCGCCAGTGAGGTCCGCTTACCAGTATACCATGACCCGGCTGCCACTTGTGTTGGTTCCCGTTGGAATACCGTTTGGGTTGCGTTGGCGCCTGTCCGACCAACGTTGCTCCCACCAGCTTCCACATCGAACTCACGCTCGCACGTAGCCATGCGGCGCGAGGCCCCGCAACATCAGGTCACAGATTCGCACCGCCTCAGCCATACAGCCCCTTACAGGGGAATGTTCCCGTGGTTCTTGGGGAGATTCGCATCCCGCTGGTTCTCCAACATCCTCAATGATCCAAGACCAGGTCTCCCGCGGTTCGATCGAATCGTCAACATGCCCGCGCCCTGCCGCCGCGTACGGCGTCGCGAACGATTCGCGCTAAGCCTTCACCAACCGCTCCCGCTCTGCCTCGGGATCTTCTGCCGTCCCGACCTCTTTCCGGAAGATGATGCTCATCGGGCCCTCCGGCCCCAGCCAAGCCTCCTCCGACATCTCCCGCAGTTCACGAATCGCTTCGTCTGTGTCCACTCCCTCTCCCTCGACGGCGCCGGTTTCGACGGAGACATCTGTGCCACATCAGACGTGTCGCCTTCATGGCATGCTTCCGCCCCAGTAGACGCACGCCATGGACTTTCTCGCAAGGCTGTCGAGCCAGAACTCACCCAACAATTCCACACCCAGCTCGCCCTGAGCCCTGAGCCCTCAGCCCTCTGTGCATCTCCGTGCCTTCTCTGTGAATCTCTTTGTCTCTTCGAGGCCTACGTGGAGATGATCGTCGTCTTTGCTCCCCCCGAATCGAATGCCAACGCGTGCAGCACACTCGGTGGTCTCAGGGCGTCTTAGTTCTTCGGAATGTGGGGGGACCGAGACGATGCAGCTAATAGTTCCGAATTCGCTCGCGCTCTCCGCGAGCAGACCTGGATCCGTTCCGAGGCATGGATTCTCCTTGATACCGACGTTCTGATCGATTGCCTCCGCAGCTTGCCCTCGGCCGGTCGGCAACTGCCTCGGTCCTCGGAGCAGGGCTTTGGCGTCCCCGGGATCGTGGGGATGGAACTTGTGATGAGCTGTCGCGACAAGACTGAACTGAGCCAGGTCCAGGCGCTTATCCGTCGCTTCAAGGTCTTCTAACCTGAGCCCCCCGAGTCTGAGCGTGCGTTCCACTTGATCATGACTCACCACCTGGAGTTCGGCGTTGGGGGCTCCCGACTGCATCATCACTGCTATGGCATCGGAACGTAACGTGCGGGTCTATACGTTCAACGTGAAGCACGATCAAGCGTTCACTGGACTTGAGGTTGCGAGACCCTACGGGAGATGATCCCTCCCAGCACACCTCATCCGGCGCAACGACTAACGCCCCTCCCTCACACCCGACCCCCTGCGCTGTTACCTCATTCGGTCGAGAGTGCCTCGACTGCCACGAAGAGCGCAGCCGCGATGTCGGGGAAGACGACTCGGCGCGACCCAGATGCGTTCTCCTTTCCAGCGATGCTCGCGACACATCTACTACTAAGATGGATTGGCGATGTCGCACTGGATCAGCTCTTCGTGAACTTCCGCCATCAGCTAACCACCCACAGAAACGATGAAGACGGTCGCCCCGATGAAGAACCGCGCGAACTAAGAAACCTACTTGCGCCGGCCCGGGATGAGCTCATACATCGAGATCGAAACTCATCGCCGAACATGGGTCAACTGACCACGCTCCACCTCTTCAGCGCCCGCCCCGCCCAGCCGAGCAGAGCGCTGAGGACTAGCAGGGGCGAACTGAGGATCAGGTTCTGGAGGAAGATCGTCGCCAGCCCCCTGGCGCCATAGCCGTAGCGCCAAGCGGCGCTCACCAGATTTCCTCCCACGAAGACGGTGATATACACGAGCATCATCACTGCTCCTCCTATGCAGAGGACGGGCCCATCTGTCGATAGGAGTGACCTGGTAGCCGAAGAGCTTATGCCCAGTCGCTTGATGACCAACGCTGGCGGATTGAGTAAGCAGGCCGCGATGAACAGCGACAGGGTGAGAGGCAGCAAGCCGTAGAGAAGGAAATGCAGGCTCAAACCGAAGCCGGCGAAGTCTTCCTTGCCCATGGCCCTCTGATAGCTCTGTCCGACATTCACGGCAAACACGATGCACACGGTGAGGCTGACCGCCCCCACCGCCAGCAAGGCATGGCTCAGAATGCGACGCATCTCAACCTCCTGGTCCGTGAATCCTACTCCGTCGTCAGCTTACGAAACCTATCAAATGCCCCATCGTAGACCCCCGGTTCCACGTGACGTTCCGCCGTCTCGAACAGATAGGTCTCCACCTAGCATTCCGGGTCGTTCAAGTGCCCCAACGGTTCCAGATCCTTGTCCAGCAAGAGAATCACACCATCATAGACCTCCAGATGCCTGGCCTGCCTTGCGATGGTTCCGCTCTGGGCCTCTACATAGAAGCCTGCACAGGGGAGCAGCCTCCCAGTGTCGAAGGCTTTGTCCGTGGGCGTAAGCGAGTTGACGACATCCCGCAACGCTCCGACCTGCTCATCTTCAAGCTCCCACGTCGGGTTGGTGCTGCCGCTGAACGCGCTGAGGGTGGCGGTCGCCGACGAGCCGTTCGTATTCCTTCGACGCACACAGGCGACCAGCGCCAGCGATAGCAAGACACTGGCGATCGCTGACCATCGCGTCCGCCAGATGGGGCCAAACCTACGCATCATCACCTCAGGGCGAGTGCCGCCTCCTTCCGGCGCTACCCTGCCGCTTGGTCCACCCAGTTTGAGCTCTCGCACGACGATCAAGAAAACCTGGACAAAGCGTGCGCGCGCCCAACCTAGATCCACCACACACATCCTTGGCCCGTTCGTGCGAGGGTTTCTTCTGCCTCTCGTCGTGGTCGCGGTCCCTCTTTTACCCTTGCTTCGTGCGGCCCTCGCTTCGGATCTGTGCCACGATGATGACAGCAAGAAAGACGTCGATCAAGAGTCCCAGTACTGCGCTGAAAACGTCCATAGTCTTCCTCCTTGTCTCGCTCGGGGCGTAGCAATCTGTCAAGATGTCTGGCCTTCAGCCTGCTCCACATATTGTCTCCCGTCGAACTGGAAGACCCTTTCTATGGCTTGGCCGTCGGTCTTCTGTAGCTTGCTTTCCAGCGAGTTCTCTCCGAACCCCAGTTGGTATGCCTTGCCGGTTTGGATGATCTTCTTCACCCCGTCGTTATCCAGGTCCTCGTACGCGTACTCGCAATGCCGCTCATACCCACCGGGATTCGCATTGATGCTGGCGTGGGCGCCGCTGAAGAGGACGCGAATACCCTCCTCCGTGGTCTCAATCAGCTCGAAATACCCATCGAGCCACAGCCCCGTGCCTGCGTGTCCCGCGCCTTTGACCTGGATCACCTCCCGATCCCCATCCTCCTCAGCCGTGAAGAGATCGAGGAAGGCCAGATCGACGTCTCGAAGTCCCGCAGGCTCCAGATGCCCCAATCGATCGGTCCGCTGATGAAATCGGCCAAGACGACCTCTCCGTCGTCCACGCGGTACAGGAGCTGGTAGCCTTGAGCGATGCCGGAGAAGCCTACGGCGACGAAGGCGCCCCGGTCGCCGTCGGGAAAACGGACCTCGGCGAAGTTGGCGTTGTCGTGCCACCAGTCGATGCCCTGCTCCCGCAGCAGGTTGAGCGAGTGGGCGATGGCTCTCTCCCGGGTCAGAATGACCGCAGGGAAGGACTTCGTCGGTTCCCCTGCAGGTGCTGAGGCAGCGCCGCTCGTCAGGGTGACGACCGCGGTCGCGCTGACCACGATTGAGCCGTCCCGGGCGCTGATCTCCGCGACCTCGACCTGGCCCGGGCCAGTGGCATCGACCTGGAAGGGGATCGTCCCGGTGAAGATGCCCGGACCTCCCAGCTCACCCCTCACGTCCGATTGCGCCTGGATCGGCGCCTCACCCACCACCTGTCTCTCGGCGTCGTAGACCCGCCCACGCAGGTTCGCCTCGAAGGGCATCACACTCACCCGGCCCCGCACCTCGACGGGGCTGCCGATCGTCGCGCCCTCCTCCGGCGCAGTCAGCACGATCTCGCGGGGCGGCATCGTGGGCGTGATCGGCGAGCTGGGCGTGGCAGTCGGTGTACTCGTCGGAGGGAACCACTGCGTTGGTGTAGGGACCAACGTCTCCGTCGGCGGTGGCGTCGCCGGAGCGCCGCAACCGATCAGAGACAACAAAGCAGTGGTGAGCACTGCCACAAGAAGCCATTTACGTTCGCTCACGCAACTCGTCTTCATCGGACACTCGCTCCCTTTTTTGGACTATCGGTGTCTCTCCGTCCAGCTGGCAGACGCGCCAGCCCAACGCCTCTGTCGTGGAGATTGAGCATGGACCTCACCGTCGCGCTCCACGGCCTCATTCACCGATCGCCCGACAGTAGTCTCCAGCCTATGACGATGGACGATGAGCGATGGGACCCCCCAACCACAGCGTCGCCAGCACGGCAGATCTTCGCGTTGGCGCATGCGGTGCGCACCACGCGATCACCCCTCAACCATAGGACGTCTAACCGCGACCACGAGTTCCGCACTCTCCCGAAGAGCACGGCACCCACCATGGGCCGGTGTTACTCGCTGTTCAGTCGCTCAGACAGGCAGCAAGAGCCAGGCGCCACAGCTGGCGACGTTGAGGACCAAGCTGAACATCAGGGCCTGCCCGAGGCCGAGCCCGTCGCTCGCAAGCAGATGAAGCAGGCCTGCTTCGACCACCCAGACCAGCGACTCGGCTGCCGTCAGGGCGGGGAAGTAGGCGATGTCGGCCGGAAGGAGCCCCATGAGATACCTGAGAGCGGGCTGAGTGACTGTGCTAATCAAGACTGCGTACGCCAGCCAGTGTGGGATGCGGAGCCCTCTCGCAGCGGCATAGGCGAGGACGATGAGGCCTTCAACCACGATCGTGAGCGACAGCGCTAACGCGAAGGTCCCGTGGACGAGAAGCGGGATGGTCGGCGCTGAGACTGGCATCGTGAGGAGCATTCAACCGTTGGTGCTCATTCTCTACCCCACGCGTCGAGTAGATGGAGGAGACCGCCCATGAGGATCAGAAAACCCAGCGGAATAGCGAAGGCCGGTCCCACCATCCGTCCCACCCAGAGCCAGACGCCTGGCAGGCCAACTCTCGCTTTCACGCGCTCCACCTCCAGGTCCTCCTCACGAACGGTCACGCGATACTCGTTCTTCATCGTGCCGCCGCTGAAGACGCCGCTGGTGCGGGTCACGCCGGCGGAGAAATGGACGACCAGTTGGTTGTAGGTGGTGTAACCGTAGGAGCTCGAGGAGTAGTGGTCTCCGGTGCACCAGAACCTATTCGGTCCGACTTCCTCCAGCGGCTCGGCGTCGGCGCAGTCCGGCTCCTCACACTGCATCTGTTTCCCGTCGACGATGGAGAGTGGCTCTTCGGTCTCCAGGACGAACTCCAAGTCCATCGAGGGCTTGGGCCCGACGTCGGCCCGAGCGACCCTCAAGGGCATCGACAGGCTCAGCACCGTCGCCGAGATCAGCAGAAAGATGGCTTGGTGGGCTCTGCCAGCGTACTGCTTCTTCAACTCTGCAGGTAGCATGGCGTCTCCCTTCTACATTTGGCACGACTTCGGCACTCCGAATTGGGTTATCGCAGGACGCCGATCATGATTTCCGGCAGCAAGTCCTCCTCCGCCGAGGAGTGCCCCGCCAAGGGGTAACGGGGCGCCGAGTGACCGGGCACCTGACGATCCCGCTCATTGGAGCCCTTGTATGCACGGTCCAATATCGGTGTCCCGCTGTCCAGCCCACGGACCAATCCACGGCCGGCCTCCAGATGGGGGTGCCACCCGACCCTCTGAAGCTCCAATCTTGGGGGAAGTCTGTCCGGGTTGAGCACCAACACCGGGA
Organism: uncultured Anaerolineales bacterium; assembly: GCA_964542755.1. Classification (GTDB taxonomy): domain Bacteria; phylum Chloroflexota; class Anaerolineae; order B4-G1; family B4-G1; genus SKLM01. Next base: position 1,928 of record CAZIWL010000105.1, on the reverse strand, counting down.
ATAAGCGCAACTCTTGCGCCCGCTCCAGCTAGTCGAGCCTTCCCGGTCGAAAAACCACCATGTCGCATGATAGGTCGATGCCGCCGGGGGCGACGGTCTTCTCTCCTGCTGTGCCTCGGCTGAGCCTGAAGCCGGCCGATTACGGGAACTGGCGACACAGCGCCGTGACCAACGGACACACACCGCGTGATCTTGACATCCTCATAGCAAATCCAGCCTTGCGGGACCTGCCCCAACGGGATCAACCCCATCAAGCCTAAGGCGCCGAAACAGATAGCACCCACCGTCGGGGAGGTGGGCATGCTCGTCGGGGCCGGCGTCACCGGGGGCTGCCGTGCACATCGGCTCAGCGTCGCAGATGGCGCTGACGTGAGCCTCGCTGCGAGACAGGCTTCCACATGCCTGGCGGTCAGACCACAAATGTCCGGTCAGAAACTGGACGTCAAGTGCTGGATCATCGTGTCTCATTCACTCATTCGCTCCCCATTGTTAGCACCTTCGTCATCGTTGCCTCAAAGAATGCCCTGGTAGCATCATCATCCAGTCCATTGACCATCAGCACCTGAAGGTACTGCTCCTTGACGCCGAAGAGCCAGTACACGGCATCAGCCTCCAAACCTTCGAACTTGGCGGCCCTGGCCTCCATACCACCCTCCGTCGTCCCGTCGTAGAGTGTCTCAACAGAACCGAGCGGCTCGGAGGCCAACTCGGCGAGGAGACCCTCGTACCCGCTTGAGGCTTGACCCGGCGTCTCGAACGCATAGACGGCATTCAACACGTATACGACGGCGGATGACCCATCTTGCCGCTCGGTGACCCGGGGCCCTTCCACCTGGAACGCCGCCGCGGGAGCCTCTTGCTGCGCGAGACTGGGGAGGAAACCTTCCTCGTCCGGGACGTCTGGCAGCGGCAATGCTGCCGGCTCCCAGTAGTCCCCGCCGAAGTCGTCCGGGGCGGTCCCCGGCAGGTCCTCCCCCCGGAGCAGCAGATTCTTCAGAGAGGCCGCGCGGTCGGGTTCGCTGAAGACCATTACGCGAACGGCGCTGAGAACGTTCGATGTGGTGGCCTCCGGGCGCGGCAACCCGCTCACCACCACGGCCATGCCTCGCTGTAGATCCCGGAAATCGGCCCAGGAGCCGTCTGACCAATGGATACCCCTTGAGACGCCTCCCCACAGCACGTGCCACCGCTCCCCATCCTCATCCTCCAGCGTCACGGCCTCCGCGCTGAGCGCGTTGTCCACCACCGTGCCCCGGACGACCGTCAGGTCGCGCTCGATCTGTGCCCACATGGCATCCATGTCGACGTCGTGATCGAGGATCCGCTCCTGAACCGGAAGGGGGAAGAGCGCTGCCACGTCCTCATCGAAGAAGGACCCGTCGCGCGGCATCTTGACCTCTGCCAGTTCGCGGATGCCCTCATCCCCCCGCATCCAGCGGAGAACGGCAGGGGCGCTGACGGCGGTGCCGCTGGGAGCCTCACAGACGGCCCACAAGTAAGTCTCCTCCCCTTCCTCGCCGAGCATCTCCCAACCGCACTCACCGTTCGCATCACCCACTAACAGCTCGGCTAGCTCTCTCTCTACATCCCCGTTGGCGAATGCCTCATCCTCAGACACGATTCGCACCCGACTCAGCATCGCACTGGTGTTTCCGGCCGCAGCGGCGGGGCTGGTCACCCACGCCCGCCGGCCCGTCTCCCTATCGTACAGTCCGATCTCGATCGCGTAGAGGCCCGATGTAAAATCAGAGGGAAAGATGAAAGCGTGCTCCGACGAGACAGTACAGCTTTCGCCATCCTCGTCGTCACTACAAGGCCGATCGGGCCAATCGACGCTGGCATCCGTCCGAAGAGCTAGCGCTCCCGTCCCCTCCCGCACCAGATGGGCGAAGACGCGCCAGTCGGTGCTGGGTGCGGAGACGACTTTC
>CAZIWL010000104.1:8676-15238 GCA_964542755.1 uncultured Anaerolineales bacterium | reverse complement strand
GATCGTCTATCTGCCCCGCGGCGAGCGGGTCGAGGAGGGCGGGAGGCGCAGGCGGGAACGACCGGAGGTCTAACATGGCCCGCCCGCGCAAGAGGCGCCTCATACCGAGGGAACCGAGGCCGGCCATCTACAAGCCGACGGGCATCCCCCTGGACGAACTGAGGCGCATCAAGCTGCTGCAGGAGGAGCGGGAGGCACTCAGGCTGGCAGACCTGGACGGCTTGACCCAGGCCGAGGCGGCCGAACAGATGGGCGTCTCTCGCTCGACGTTCCAGCGCATCGTCTCCCACGCGCGGCGTCAGGTCGCCCTGGCATTGGTGGAGGGACACGCCCTGCAGATCGAGGGAGGGTCCTTCGAGGTGATCCCTGCTCGATCGAGGGAACGCCGCCGTACGGGACGGGAGCCGCGCGCTGGACGACAACAGTCGTCGGATCGACGGGACAGCGGCGCCGGTCGGCGCCGGTAGGTCAGGTCTCGAGGCAAGCATGCGTCGGCCTGCACCGCCGGCGATGGATGAGTCCTGAAGTCTCACGTCACTCGGACTCGGCCGAGGCCTCCCTGTAGATCCGGGTGCCCGGGTTCTCGCCCGCCAGCGCCCTGGTGAGGCTTCCGGGTTCTCGCCCGTTGACGATGAACACCTCTCGCACCGCGCTGGCGGACCGGAGGGCACGGAGCATGGATCGCTCCACCGGCAGATCGTCGAGATCCATGGCGAGGAGCTCCTCGACCTCGATCTCGGCGATGAAGTTCCCGGACGCGTCCTTCTTCGGATCGGCCGTGAAGAGGCCTCGCTCATCCTTGACAAGAATACAGCGCCGCGCCCCGACGACCTCCGCCGTTAGGAAGACGCCGCTGTCCGTGCGGTGCGGCGGGATCCGGCCGAGCTCCGGCGGTTCCTCCCAGAGGCCGTAGGGCGGCATGGCGTGCATCACGGGGATGGAACCCAGGGCCATGTACGCGGGAAGCTTGACCAGGTCGTCGTGTCCGATCTTGATCCCCCCGTGCGGCGCCAGGAGCATCGACAGCATCAGGGCATTCTGCTCACTGATGCTCTCGCCCAGCTTCGCCAGGACACCTGTAGGCATCCCGAGATCGAGCCCGATGGCGTAGACGTGGCGGCTGCGCGTACCCCCACCCGTGGTGACGAGAATCTGGTGGTCGCGGCGCGCCCTTACAATCTCCTCGGCCAGAGGCATCACCACATCACGGCCGCGGTCGATGATGCTCTGCCCGCCGAGCTTGACGACGTTGAGGTCTGGTAGGGCACGGAAGACTTGATCCGTCTCCGTTCCGGCCAGCAGCGACTTGTCCATCAAGGACTCAGCCATCAGAGGTGAGTCAATGTGGAGCCTGCCGCTTTCGTCCCGTTTGAGGCCCATAGTGTCTTCTCCTTGCTCTTGGCTGCGTCGTTCGGACCGGCAAGCAGACTATACCTGGAGCTGAGCCAGCGTCAAGTGTTTCTGTGACGACGCTGGTTCAGGAGGGAAGAGCGTTTGGCGTGCCGCCTCGGCGACGCCGGCCCCCTCCAATCCCAGGCGACGGGCCGAGCCTCCGCTGACGGCCCGCCGCCCCATAAGCGCTTGGAATCCCTGCGTCTCTGATGGTGCGCGAACGAAGGCGGGACGCTATTGGACCTGGATCTCCACGACGTCTCTGACCTGGACCTGGCCGCTAAAGCCGGGCATGACGATGCTGAACCCTCCCTGGTTGCGGAAGGAGACGATGCAGTCGTTGCAGGCTAGCACCTCGGAGAGATTCACGTCGGCGGTGGTGCCGTCCCCGGTCACGAAGCTAACCGTTGCGGCGTCGTCGGCCACGCCGGCCTCCTCCAGCAGCGCGTGGATCGGCACGCCGGTGTAGGTGCTCATCTCGCCCTGGTTGTTCTCGCGCTCGGCCTCGATGGTGTCCATGGCGCGGACCTCCTCTTCGGCCCAGGCCATCTCGTTCTCGACGTTGCCCGTTACCTGGAGGGACACGTCGACGGGCGTGTTGGCGTCGCGCCACGGCTCGGAGTCAGGCGTGAAGAGAGGTGAGCCGAACTGCTCCTTACCGAACTCGGCGATCTTCTCCTGGGTCGGCACGGAGATGAGCCAGTCGATAAACTCGTTGGCCAGCTCGGCATGGATCTCCGGGCTCTTCTCTGGGTTGACGGCGATGACGCCGTAGGGATTGAAGAGGATCGGGTCGCCCTCGGTGAGAATGACCAGGTCGGTCCCCTCCAGCGTGCGGGCCAGGTACGTAGCCCTATCACTGAGGGTGTATGCCTGTTGCTCGTCGGCCATGGTCAGCACGGCGCCCATACCCTGCCCGGCGGAGACGAACCAGTCGCCGGAGGGCTCGACGCCTCCGGCGGACCAGATCGCCTTCTCCTTCGTGTGGGTGCCGGATTCATCGCCCCGGGAGATGAAGGCAGCCTCAGCCTCCGCAATCTGCGCGAAGGCAGCGGCGGCATCCGTCATGCCCTCGATGCCGGCCGGATCGTCGGGCGGGCCGACGATGACGAAGTCGTTGTACATCAAGTCCTCGCGCCGGACGCCGTGCCCGGCGTCCATGAACGCATCCTCCAAGGACCGGGCGTGGACCATGAGGACGTCGGCATTGCCGTCCTCGCCGATCTGCAGGGCCTGGCCCGTGCCGACGGCGATGACTTCCACCTCGGCGTTGACTTCCTCCTCGAAGAAGGGGAGCAGATCGTTGAGCAGGCCCGAGTTCTCGGTGCTGGTGGTGGTGGCCAGGGTCAGGGTCTGCGGCTCGCCTGTGCTGGCCTCCTCCTCGGACGGAGCGTCAGCCGCATCGGTGGGTGTTGGCGGAACCTGGGTGGCGGTTGGTGGCGGTTCGGTTGTCTGCTGAGGGCCGCACGCTACCAGCACGCCGACCAACAGAGCGAGTGTCGTCAACAGAGTCACAGTCCTTCTAAGCATCGATCCCTCCTTGTGCTTGGTTAGTAAACCATATCGCCGCGCACAAACGCGGCGGTGCGTGGATCATCTGGTTCCTCAAAGAACGTCTCACCATCGGCTACCTCCACGACGTCGCCCTCCAGCATCAGTGCCACCCGATCGGCCAATCGCTTGGCCTGAAAGACGTTGTGCGTGACCAGGACCAGGGTGGTGCCCCGTTCACGGTTGCGTTGCTGGACAATCTCCTCGATCAGGCCCACGTTGTAGGGATCGAGATTGGCCGTCGGCTCATCGAGGAGGAGTACGTCGGGGTCCAGGACGATGGCCCGAGCCAGCGCAACCCGTTGGGCCTCGCCCCCGGACAGGGTCCTGGCCCGCTGACGTGCCAAGCCCTCCAGGCCGACCTCCGCCAGGGCCTGAGAGACCTTTTCGGCCACGGCCTCCTCGCTCCGCAGCTTGAGACCATAGCCCACGTTGGCCTGGACACTTCGGTTCAGGAGAATCGGACGCTGAAAGACCGTGGTCACACGTCGCCGGAGTCTCAAGGGAACCTGGCCTCTGGCCGTGAACTCGACGTCAAGAAAGCGGATGCGGCCCGTGGATGGGCTTTCCAGGAAGTTGAGCAGGCGCAGGAAGGTGCTCTTACCCGCACCGCTCGGGCCGACGAGGGCAAAGACCTCTCCGCGCCGGATCCTAAGATGATCCACGGTGAGCACACGGCGCTCGTCGTAGGTCTTTGAAACGTTCTGGAGCCGATAGACGAAGTCGCTCATTCGTCCACCGTCCTTCCCTGAAGGCGCTGCATGATCAGATTTGCCGCGAATGAGATGGCCAGGAGGATCACGCCGATAGCCATGGCCAGGTCGAAGTTCCCCTTGCGAGTCTCCAGGACGATGGCCGTGGTCAGCATGCGGGTGCTGCCCTCAATGTTCCCTCCCACCATCATCACGGCGCCGACCTCCGAGATGATGCTGCCGAACCCCGCGATGATAGAGACGATGACGCCGATGCGGGCCTCGACCAGGATGGCCAGCGTGGTCTGCCACGGCGTAGCGCCCAGGGCCTGGACCTGCTGGCGCAGCGCCGGGTCGACCCCCATGACGGCCGCCATGGTGAAACCTGCCACCAGTGGGAAGGAGATAATCGTCTGCGCGACCACCATGGCCCCGGGCGTGAAGAGATCCGGTATGATCGGTGCGGTCATCTGGCCCAACGGGCCGCTGCGCGACAGCATCAGGTAGACAAACAAGCCCACCACCACCGGCGGGAAGCCCATCCCGGTGTAGAGCAGGGCGATGATCAGCCGTCGGCCTCTAAAACGGTTCAGCCCGAGCATAGCACCCAGCGGAATCCCGATGACGGTGCTGAACAGAAGCGCTATTCCCGAGACCCGCAGCGAGAGAGAGACGACCTCCATCAGCGCCGGATCGAGGGTGACGATCAGACGAAAGGCCTCCGCGATGCCGCGAACAATCTCGTCGATGATGCTCCTCCCTTTCTTTGTGCAGCTGTGCAAATGAGCGGCCCCTCTCTCAAGTCACAGCCGCGGGCCGTGAGAGAAGCGCCGAAACAGCGATCTAGAAGACGTGAACGGACGACGGCTTGAAGGCGATGTGGACCTTCGAGCCAGGCCGGAGCGCCATCTCCTCCAGCGTGTAGCGCGTGACACCACAGATGAAGGCCGGTGGAACGTCGACCGTGACGTAGACGAGCGTACCCCGGTCGGCGATGCGCAGGACTGAACCCTGATAGGAGTTCCGAGGCGCTGAGCGGATTGGTTCCGTTGAGACAAAGATGTCCTCGGGCCGGATCGAGGCGTGCGCAGGCCCCAGCAGGTCTGTAACAACCGTCAACTCAAGACCATCGGTCGCAAACGTCGTGTGACCGGCCTCGCGTTCCTGCACCAGTCGGCCAGCGAAGACGTTGCGAACGGTCACAAACCGTGCGACGAAGGGGCTGGCCGGTTGGCGGAAGATCTCCTCAGGTGTGCCCAGTTGGACGATGCGACCCTGGTGGACCACGCCGATGCGATCGGCCAGGGCCACGGCCTCCTCGAAGTCGTGGGTGACGTGGAGCGTGGTGGTGTTCAGCTCCCCGTGGATGCGGGCGAGCTCACGCTGCAGGCCTTCGCGGGTCTCCGGGTCGAGGGCGCTAAGGGGCTCGTCGAGCAACAGAATGGACGGTTCCATGACCAGGGCCCGTGCCAGCGCCACCCGCTGTCGCTCGCCCCCGCTGAGCGTCCCGGGGCTGCGGTGGAGCAGGTGGTGGATGGACAAGAGCTGGCTCATCTCGGCCACCCGGCGCTCCACAGTCCCGCTACTGAGATCCGTTCGCAGCTTCAGGCCAAACGCGATGTTGGCGGCGACGTCCAGATGGGGGAAGAGGGCGCAGTCCTGGTAGACGAAGCCAGTGCCCCGGCGCTCCGGTGGCGTGTTCGTGATATCTCTCCCCCCCAGTAGGATGTGCCCCCTGTGAGGTTGGAAAAGCCCGGCGATGGTCTCCAGGAGCACGGTCTTACCCGCGCCGGTGGGGCCGAGCACAACAAAGTACTCGCCGGGGGCGACCTGCAGGTCTATGCCGCGCAGATGGAACTCCTTCAAGTCAACGTGGACGTCGTGTATATCCAATGCGCTGGGACTGTGCGAGGGTTGGTGTCCGAGGCCCACGTCCCGCGCCCTGGGGGGCTCGCTCAGCGGCTGCCGAGCCATCACGACTCTCTCTCTTGAGCCACGAAGCGGAGCGCCACGAAGGTGACGAGGCAGATGATAATGATAATGGCGGCCACCGGGGTGGCATAGTCGAGGCCCAGCGACTGGAACCGCTCGAAGAGGAGCACCGGGGCAATCATGGGATGGTAAGCGAGGATGACCACGGCGCCGAACTCACTCAGGCCCCGGGCCCACATCAAGATCATCCCAGAGAGGATGCTGCGCCAGGCGAGGGGGAAGGAGACGCGCCGAAAGGTCTGCCAGGGCGAGGCACCCAGCGTGCGCGCCACCCGTTCAAGGCGGGGATCGACGCCCTCAAACCCCTCACGGGCTGCATCCACGAGGAAGGACAGGCTGACGAAGAGCATGGCGACGACGATGCCCGGCACGGCTGAGACGAACCTGAGCCCGATTGAGCTGAGCGCCCGCCCCAGGAACGCTCGCCTCCCGAATACTAGCAGGAGGGCGATTCCTGCAGCGGAGTGCGGCACGACGATGGGCACGTCAACGATGCCCTCGACCCAGCGCTTGCCGGGGAAATCGGTGCGGGCTAACAGATAGGCGAGGGGCACACCGGTGAAGAAGGCGATCACGGTGGCCAGGGCCGAGCTGTAGAAGGTGAGCAGTATGGCGTTCCGCACCTCGGCCTCCAGGAGGGTCTCCCATAGGACCGCGGGTTGGGAGCCGGTGACCGTGCGCACCAGAGGCCAGGCGATGAAGAGGACGAGGAGGGCCGCCAGGATGGTGAAGAGCGCCGTAAGGCGATTGGAGAGAAGTGTCATGATGATCGTACCGGGTTTGGCGATGTGCAAGGCGTAATTTGTGATTCGTAATTCGTAATGCGTAAGGCGTAATCCGTGATTCGTAGTCGGCTGTTCTTGATTCGTGATCCGTCACGAAGGCTGTGTCTTGGCGCTTGTGCCCCACGTTGTGCGGATGACGCGTGATGCCTT
>CAZIWL010000104.1:2354-8576 GCA_964542755.1 uncultured Anaerolineales bacterium | reverse complement strand
CGCGTTACGCTCTTCGATTCACGGTCTGAGTCCCCACGGCAGGGCCTCCTCGTCGTCTGTGACCGGGGGGAGGATCATTGGATGGTGGTTGTCGGCCATGATCCGCTGGCCGTCCGGGCCGAGGAGGAACTGGATCAGCTCGACGGCCAGATCGGGGTGGGGTGCGTTCGATGGGATAGTCAGGCCGTAGTGAATGGTCTTGCCCTCGAACTCCGGATTGACGGACGCGAACCGCTGGTAGGCAAGCTTCACCCTAGCGCGGCTGTAGTTCTCTTGGTGTGCTTCGTTGCTCAGGTTGATCTCCTCAGGCAATGCCAGGAAGTTTAAGTCGCGCTGGCGGGAGACACTCAGGTACTCGAAGCCGTAGTCGAGGTCACCAGACTCCAGCACGCCCAGCAGTTGGACGCTGGAGCCGCGCATCACCAGCCCGCTTTCATTCTCGGGTCGGAGCACCTCGGGTATCAGGATCGTGTCAAAGTCGTGGTGCCGGTCCTGCTGGCCGTGCTGTACCTCTACCCGCTGAGTGAAGCGAGCGCTGAAGAGGTTGCTGAAGAGATCCGGCTCGTCGTAGTGGGCCACCGCCAGCTGGGCCAGCATCATGGCGCGGTACCCGCAGGCGTCGAAGCGCGGATCCGAGATGCCGAAGACGAGGTCGGGCCGCGATAGGATCCGATACCAGTTGTCGGCGTTGATCTCCTCGCCATAGGCGCTGCCGTCCGTGAATGCCAGCCCCAGCTCGTTCGTGGCGAACTGCAGGGTCCAGTCGGCGTAGGGCTCGCCTGTCTCGGGGTCACTGGTTTCGTACATGAGCAGCGGGATCAACGAGTAGTCCGCCACGGCGATGACGTCCGCCACTCTCTCGAGCTCCGTGACCTGGCGGATACACTGAATCGATCCGTGCCCCTCCATCAGGACGTCGACGTCGGGATGCTGCTCCTCAAAGGCGTGCTCCAGGTCGTCGAAGGGGAGGATGAGGCTCCCGGCAAAGAGGACGCGCATCTCCCTCTTCTTCTCATGGGCGGGGAGCACGGGGACGCCGCCGCTGCACCCGGTCAGCACGACGGCAAGCAGCGACACGAGAAGGAGAAGGGATAGCTTCTTCATGTTCATCCCAGGATGCGTAGCTGACGCCAGCGGTGGTATCCCCCGACCTTTCGCGGCTGCTTGACGTGGGCCTCGCACGCTCACTCCCCGCTGTCCGTTCCCGATGTCAGGGGCCTTATCTCCAGGCGCTGTACCCACTTCACCCACCAGTGTCCCTCGGTGAGCAGGCCGTCGGGATTGGCGACGGCCAGCCTGAGAGGCCTGCCGCTATCCTCAGGCAGAGGCTCCCCGTCCTGCTCGAAGATGAGGAGGTAACGGACCTCGCCTTCCGGAACCATCCTAAGCGTGTCTGGCTCGAAGGTGGCAATATCTCCGTGGATCTGTGCATAGTCGAACACGCAGGAGTAGCCGTCCTTAGCGGCGACGAAGAGCACATCGGAGGGGGTCATGCCGCCGACCAGATTGAGCAGCGTTTCAAGCGGGACGCCTCTCACTGTGTAGGGACCATAGACCGTTCCTACCGAGGAGAAAAACCCTGCACGGGTCTCCACGCTGGGGAGCGCCACCACTTCGTTGTAAGAGAGAACGACCTCCTGCGCCTCAGGGCCGACCAGGATGAGGTCCCATTCCACGGGCTCAGCGCGCGTGCGCCCACTCCACTGCTGCACGCCGACAACCACGCCGCCGGCGAGAAAGAGCACACCCACCGCCAGGATCAACAACGTGGTCGTCGAGGTTCGTTCGATAAGGCGTTTCATCGCGTGTCTCAGTTTGCCTCCTTCCGGAGTCGAAGGAAGGCAAAGGAAGTCAGTCCGAGACCGACAATCCCCAGCCCGAGGGCCAACCACAGCATGGGGGTCAGGAGGCTGTTGAAGCCCGACTCTGACTCCCGCTGCTCTCCCGGCATCTCTTCAGCCTCTGGCTGTGACTCGGGAGCAGCAGCCTGGGTTGCACTCGCAGCCGGGGGAGCCTCCTCCTGGGAGTAGATGATCAGCTCGGCGATCCACTTGCCGGAGAGTCCGTTCGTGCTCGGGTAACCCTGGTAGAAATGCTGATACTCCTCCTGAGGCAGACTCACGCGCATATCCTCGTTTCCAAAGACGTACCGGCCTGCCTCGTTGGTGGTGCCGGGCATGAAGACGATCTGCATGGCCGTGTGATACCCTTCGACCCCCGGATAGCCGGTGCCGTACTTCTCGCCATCCGCCGGCTCCTCTCCGTTGTACCAGGCGAGGACGATGCGGCCCTGTCTGTCCAGGGGCTCGTAGACGTTTTCGTAGCCGAACTCGGTATGCCAGCCATCGACTGCCTTGAACCGCACCTCGTCTCCTGGGCGCATGCCGCCGACGAGTTCACATAAGTCACGTGCGTCGGTGCCCATGACGGCGCCCTTGTCCTTCAAGTTCTCGGTCTCCAAGGGGTCCCACATGTCACCTTCGAATACGGGACCTTGATGATAGTAGTGTGTGGCACCGTCGCCGTACACGGGCAGATTCTCCTCCATCCACTCGTACGACACAGTTCTATCAGCGATGACAGTGCTGCCGTCTGCCGCGACCTTGACGATGTGGAGTTCCGCGGTTGCTCCTGCTGCGAGCGCAACGCTTGGAGAGCCAGCGACCAGCAACAGCAGGCCGACCAGCAGGACAGAGCGAACGACAAGTTTCTTCATCCGTTTAGGCATCCTTTGTGGTGGTTACTCGAGCTTTGTATCTACGGTAGGCGATAGTGACGCCGACGTTGGCGGCCATCACGAAAACGACGGCGATCAACAGGTAAATGGTCTTCTTAGAGTCAACAGCAAAGAGCCGTGAGCGTTCTCCGGTCTGGGAGATCATGGCCTTTACCTTGACGCCCAGGGCCACGTTGTCCCCGGCATCACGCACAAACGTGAGCCTTCCTGCGTAGTCACCGTTGGGGCTTGCGGGGTCTCCGTAGATCTCCAGCTCAAAGGTCTGCGGTTGACCGGAGCCCTCAATCCGCAACGTGTCGGGCTTCACCTCAAAGGGCAAGTCCTCGGTGTCGACGATGATTTGTGCGTCGTCGCTGGAGGCCATCTTCAGGCTGAAGCGGGAACTACCGCGTCGGTCCACAGCGATGCTCAACGACGGCGGCGAGACCCGGAAATCCGGCTCAGGACTCGCCAGAGCGCGCAGCGCTTCGCCAGGCCGAAGGGTGACGGTGTCAAAGACGCTCCCGAAGGGGTAGACCTCCATGACCTCACGGTTGTCTTCAGAGATGCGGGCGACCTGGAGGAAGCGTACGGTCGCGGCGTCGCTCTCCACGGTGACCTTGGCGTAGCCCAGGGTCTTGGCCAACCGCCCTTGAAGGCCCGCCGGACCGTCGGGGCTCAGGTCACTGAGCATGCCCCCGCCAGTTCCGACCACGAAGTATTGGAGCCCGTCCACGAGGTAGTGTTCATAGGCGTGGACGTGCCCGCTGAAGACGGCGCTGACGCCGGCACCTCGGAAAACGTCCTCCCAGCGGCTGCGCGACAGCTCCCACCCCCCGTAGTTCCTGGCGTCCGAGCTGTAGGCGGGATGGTGATGAAACGCGAACGTCCACTCTGCAGGGGATGTCGTCTGGTCCTCAATCCATTGAGTCTGGGCCTCAAAGTCGGCCCGACCATTCGTGTCCAGGACGAGAAACCGTGCCTCTCCCGACCGGAACGTATAGAACTCGGGCGCCCCGAAGATCTCCTGGTAGTAGCGCGAGTACTCCTCGTGGTTGCCCATCACGGGGTAGATGGTGGTGTTGGCGAGCATGGCACGGGCGGCCTCAAAGAAGACGTCCCAGCCTGCCGCATCGTCCGCGTCGTAAGTGAGATCTCCGAGATGGACGATGAACGAGACATCCTCCTCCTGCGCGATGTAGTCGGCCACCAGCTTGTGCCGCTCCATCTGCGTGAAAAAAGGAAACTGCTCCTGGGTGTCGCCGTAGACGACGAAGGTGAGGGGCTCAGCCCCCAGGGTCCTGAAGCTGCAATCCTGGCTGGCGACACCGTGCTCGCGGAGCCATGGTTCCATGTCGCCCGCGGCGAGGGTCGCGAAGGCGTCGCGGCTCACGTCGGGGTTGAGCATCCAGACGCGGTAGTGGTATTCCTTAGCAAGCTGGAGGCCACTCAGGGCGACGTGGTGCAGCTGGTGGGGCGTGGGGTCAAGGACGAAATCATCGTATCGCGCCTGATCACCGACCTGCACGACGCCCCAGCTTGCGTTCTCCGTCCTCCAATTGACGACGGCGGCCGTCTCGGTGGTTCCGGTGACGTACGGGCCCCATAGCGGCTGGGGGGGAACGGTATCGGCGCTGATCGCCGCTGTGGGAAAGAGAGCTGCCAGCGCCGTCACCGCGACCAGGACGATGAAGGCGAGTTTCAGCCGCAATATCAATCCACCGCCTCCGCCCAGAAGACAAAGACGGCCTCCTGGCGGCCCTCGTCGGCCCAGTCAGCGGGTACGTACAGCTGCGTGTCCACGCTCTCTGTCTGGGCTCTCTCGATCCTGGCTATGGTGGCGGCGCGGGCGTACGCCGCTCCCTCGACGTGGAGCGAACGCTCGAAGAACTGTTGAGCGACGTCGTCGCTACCCCGCACTTCGAGGGTGAGATCGATCTCCGTCGTACCCACATTGGTAATGCCGACGTCCACAACCCGCGAGCTCCCGCCCGGCTGAACCTCCCCGTAGTCGATGACACCTCTGTTCAGAGAGAGCGCTACCTGGGGAAGAACGACCGTCGCTGAGACGTCCACTTGTGCGACCTCCCGCGACTCGCCGTCTTGCTCGTCGTCGGCGGAGTAGATGGCGATTTCATCGATGTTCTTGACGGAATAGCCATTCGTTGACGGATAGATGTCAAAGTAATGCCATCGCTCCTCAGGGACCGTCTGGCGCATGTCCTCGTTGCCGAATACGTGCTGCCCCTCGGCGTTGGTGGTCTCAGCGAAGAAGACGAGCAGCATACCATCTCCCCAAGTGGGCATATAGCCGTCGCGATCGGAGTGCCAGGCGACGACAATCTTGCCCTGCCGGGGCTGCGGATCGTAGACATTCGTGTAGTCGAAGGTTTTGTTGAACCCATCGGCGGCAGAGACCTTCACAGTGTCCCCGGCAGACATCCCCCCGACGAGCTCGCACAGGTCTTTGAGGTCAGTCCCCCGCGGCGCTCCCTTGCTTTTGAGATTCCGGGTCTCGCCCGGGTCCCAGAGGTCGTCCTCCTCGAAGGTGGGACCCTGGTGATAGTACGTTGTGTTGCCATCCCCCTGAACGGGGAGCTGGGACTCCAGCTCCGTGTAGCCAATGGTGCGCTCATCCACAACGGTGACGCCGTCGGTGCCGTACTTGACGACACGTATGGACGTGGTCCCGGCCGCTGTGACGGGAGGGGCAGGCACAAGGGCAGCCGACAGCACCAGCGCCAGCCCAAGGATGATTCTACCTGGTCTGATGGACATCTTCTCCTCCCGAGCGTTAAGGGCGTGTCTCGTACAACCCGGCACAGATAGACGCCCAGGCAGCACGCTGTGCTACCCGACGTCGCTGATCCATCTTGCCGGGGGGGCGGTGATCAGCCGCCCCCCCATCGCGATGCCGCGCTACCGTTCGGACAGCCGCGAATAGGGTGTCTCCTTCACGGCTGGCAGGCCTACCAGCTGAATGCTGGCGATCTGTCTGATCTTCTGCTTGCCCGAGGTCAGGGCGCTGCCCACCAGCCGGAGCGGATAGGCGTCGGTCGGCAGCTCGCCCCCGTTGACGGTGTTCGCCACGATGATGTTCTCGTTGCGGGCGACCTCCGAGATGGGGAAGGTATAGCTGAAACCGTCGGTGGCGATGACAGTCACGTCGTAGCCCAGGGCCGCAGTGGCGTCGTCAAAGGTGGCCGGGTCCCCGTCATCGACCATGCCCACCAGCCGCCAGAGGGCCACGCCGCCGAACAGGTTGCCCGAGCCATCGTCATATGAGGCCGGGTGATCCGCAGCCTCGGTCTCGAACTCGGCGGCGGTCAGGGTCGTGGTCATCGCCCCCCTGAGGTCAAGCTGCCAATCGGCTGGAGCTTCGGGTAGGTCGACCAGCTCGATGCTGGCGATCTGCTTAATCTTCTGTCTGCCCGAGGTCAGGGCGCTGCCGACCAGCCGGAGCGGATAGGCGTCGGTCGGCAGCTCGCCCCCGTTGACGGTGTTCG
>CAZIWL010000104.1:0-2254 GCA_964542755.1 uncultured Anaerolineales bacterium | reverse complement strand
CCGAACAGGTTGCCCGAGCCATCGTCATATGAGGCCGGGTGATCCGCAGCCTCGGCCTCGAACTCCGGCGCGGTCAAGGTGGTGGTCATTGCCCCGCTGAGCTCAAGGTCCCAAGCGGTGGAGCGTTTGCTGACGAGCGGCAGGTACGTATGATAGTCGAGCCCCGGCAGATTGAGAAGCTCGATCTCCGCGATCTTCTTGATCTTCTGCTTCCCTGAGGTCACGTCGCTGCCGACCAACCTGAGCGGGTAGGTATCGGTTGGCAACTCTCCCCCGTTGATGGTGCTGACCACGATGATGTTGTCGTTGCGGGCGACGTCTGAGATGGGGAAGGTGTAGCTGAAGCCGTCGGTGGCGATCACGCGGACGTCATAGCCACGGTCGGCGAGCTCGTCGTTGAACGAGTCCGGTCCGTGGGCGTCGTCGTCATCCACCCAACCGACGAGAAGCCAGAGGGGCAGACCTTCGTAGACGTCGGTGCCGTCCGTGTACACGGCGCTATGCCCGATGGTGGGGCAGATGACGGCATTGTCGAACTCGGCTTGCCTCATCGTATAGGTGTAGGATCCGGAGAGCTCGAGGGTCCAGCTCTCGATATCAGGGATACTGGAGAGATTGATGCTGGCAATGTTGCTGACTCGCTGGGCGCCTGACGTCAACGCGCTGCCGACCAGTCTCAACGGATGACTGTCGGTGAGAGGACTCCCGTTCATCAGGTTGGCCACGATGTAGCCCGACGAGCGATAGACGTCCTCACTGTTGAACCACTGCGCGTAGTCGTCCTCTGCCCTGACCTCGATGTCGTAGCCTGCCTTGGCCAGAGCGTCATTGAAGGACCCTATGCCGTGGACGTGCTCGTCGTCCGCGAGCCCCAGCATGTACCAGAGAGGGAGACCACTCCAGATGTCTCCGCCGCCGTCTGCCCACGTCACCACCTCGTGGCAGGCGAGGGCGTTCTCGAACCAGTTTTGGCTGACGGGCGTGGTCACGGCGCCCGTCACGTCAATGGACCACGGTCCGGGTGCCTCCGTGTAGACGTTGATCTGGCTGACGTATTTGATGGAGACGCCGTTGGAGGACGGGTACTGGATGCCCCCATCCCAGAAGTAGTGCCGGTTCCCAGCCGCCAGGTGGTCGCGCATATCGTCGTGCCCGAAGACGTGTTTCCCGGCCCCGTTGGTCGTCTCCGCAAGGAAGATGAGCTGCATGCCGTCGTCGAACTCCGGGACGTAGGCGCCGTCGGGGTACAGGTCGTGATCATCACCGGCATTCTTCGCGTACCAGGCGACGACCATCTTCCCCTGGGCGGGGTCAGGGTTGTACACGTTCTCGTAGGGGAAGGCATCGCCATAGTTGTCGATCGCCTTGATCTCGATCTGATCGCCCGGAACGGCTCCGCCGACGAGCTCCACCAGATCCTTGATGTCAGTCCCCTTGATGGCACCTTTGTTCTTGAGGTTGACGGTCTCGTCCGGATCCCAGAGGTTCCCGGGATCGAACGTCGGTCCCTGGAAGTAGTAGTGCGTGGTACCGTCACCTTGGACGTCGAGGGTGGCCTCCATCTCGCCGTAGGTGATGGTCTCCTGGGCGATGATGGTCGTGCCGTCGGCTGCATACTTCGTGATGGTCAGGGACTCTGTGGAGGTGGGGGCCGCCGTGGTGGCTGCCGTTGGCTGGGCGGCCACGAAGGCCCACAACAGGGCGATGCCCAGGGCTACGGAGAGGATGATGCCTAGCGGTTTGCGAGTCTGCATAGTCTTTTCCGTCCTTTCGAGCTATTCGGCAGGGATCCTGCGCGACGATAGGAGCTTCCAATCGGGCGCACGAGCGCCGATTGGCGTGGTGGGCGACGTATCGCGCTGGAAAGGCGGCACGAGGGGCTCGGGTCTGGGGCAACAAAAAGACCGGCCCCTGGTTTGGATATCCCCGATGAGCATCAGGGATGAGGGCGCCGGTCATAGGCACGTCCTGGCCTCATTCTCCTTTCCAAACACGGGGGGCATGCGGGTTTCCCTGCATACCGTTGGCCGTCGGGAGACGGCACTGCGACCGCTCACCATAGCGACCTTTGGATGACGCCTTAGGACGAGCGGTTCAGAGATGTGGCAATGAGCTGGTAAGGTTCAGGTTACGCGTTACCGGATGATTCTACAGCATCCTATCATGCCTGGTGTTCTCTGTCAAGCCCGGGCATAGAGATGGGTGCACTAACGAGTTGTCGCGGACCGACCGCGGATTGGCTAGAGATGATTCG
>CAZIWL010000103.1:8453-15269 GCA_964542755.1 uncultured Anaerolineales bacterium | reverse complement strand
GCGAGGTGACTGGGCACGTGGGCGTGATGGAACCGGCTGCGCTCCGCCAGCAACTGGTGAAGATGACGGAGAAATAATTCGGCATGCCTTTCAACCTTGAGATTCTGAAGACGAGCTCCCTCCTGGCCTACCCGCTGGTCTTCCTGGGCGGCGTGATCACCAGTATCGGGCCCTGCAACGTGGCGATGATCCCGCTCATCATCGGCTACCTGGGCGGGTCGGTGGATCTGTCGCGTCGACGCTCGTTCACGCTGTCAGTGACGTTCGCCGTTGGCCTCGCGCTCACCTTCATGGTGTTGGGCATCGTCGCCTCGCTGGTGGGTGGGCTGATCGGCGGCACCAGCCGCGTCTGGTACTACCTGGTGGCGGCCGTGTGTATCGCCATCGCCGTGCAGATGCTGGGCGGCTTTCAGCTCCCGCAGATCCCAGGGCTCGGCCGTCTGCGCGAGCAGGTGAAGCTGAGGGGAGTGCCTGGGGCCCTGGCCCTGGGGTTGGTCTCAGGGTTGGTGGCGTCGCAGTGTGCCACGCCCGTGCTGGCGGCCATTCTGGCGTACGTGATGGCCCAGCGGGGAGCCCTGGCGTACGGCGCCGCGCTGCTCTTTCTCTACGCGCTGGGGCGGGGGGTGCCCATTGTGGCAGCAGGCACCTTCACCGGCGTGCTGACACAACTGAAGGCCTTTGGGCGCTGGGCCTACGCCATGGAGAAGGCCAGCGCGGTGATGATCCTGGGCGTGGGACTCTATTTCCTGTGGATCGCCTGAGGGCCCGCGATGCGCGCTACGTCCCTCGCCCGGGGACTGGCGCCGCCTGATCTGAGGCTGGCGGGCGTGAATGCCGCGGTGGAGCGTGTGTGACCAGCAAGGCGGAAGGTGATGGGGTGAAGGCGCGCCCGCGGCGCATCTGGCTGACGCTTCAGCCGGAGGAGGTTGTTGAACTGAAGCAGCTGATGGTGGACCGCGATGTGGAGGGGACGAGCGCGTTCTTCCAGCACATCGTGGTACCGCGCGTGGGAAACACGGCCAAGCAACGTAACATCGACATCAAACTGTCGTCTGAGGAAGTGGAAGCGTCCTGAGGGCATATTGCTTCGCTGAATCATCGTCGCCGCATGGAGGATTACTGCATGAAGGCTTTGTATATCTCAGGAAGCCCGAGGAAGGGTAGCAACACAGACTATCTGCTTGAACGCATGATGTCGATCAGCGGCGGGCAGTTTGTAAAGCTGGCTGATTATCAGGTCGAGCCCTGCCGGTCGTGTTGGGCCTGCCGCCGGCGGGATACGTGTACGGTTGACGATGATATGAGCAAGATTCTGATACCGACGCTCCTTGATGCTGATGCGATGATTCTGGGCAGTCCAGTGTACTTCAACAACGTCTCCGCTCAACTCAAGGCATTCATGGATCGCACCTGGGTCATCAGAGCCAAACTCAAGAACAAGATCGGGGGGGCGGTCGTGGTGGGCAGGCGGTATGGCGCCGAAAGCGCGATCACGGCGATCAACGCCTTCTTCCTGAAGCACGAGATGCTCCCAGCCAATCGAGGCGTCTCCGGCATCGCCTTTGCATCAGGGGATGTGGAGGAGGACCGGGAGGCAGTTGCAGCAGCCGAGAGACTTGCTGAACGGATCCTGGAACTGGGAGACATACTGCCGACGTAGGCGAAAACGCCCTGTCTGGATCTCGCAGTGACACACTTGGGCTGAGAGGGACAGAATGACGATCTATCTGGATAACGCGGCCACCAGTTGGCCCAAGCCGGAGGCGGTCTACCACGCGGTGGATCGCTTCATGCGCGAGATCGGCGCTACCCCGGGGCGAGGCGGCCATCGCCGTGAGGAGGAGGCAATGCGCATCGCTTCCGAGGCGCGCGAGGCGCTGGCTCGCCTGTTCAACGCGCCCGATCCGCAGGGGGTGGCATTCGCGATGAACGCCACCCAGGCCATCAACATGGCGCTGAAAGGGCTGCTGCATCCAGGCGATCACGTGGTCACCTCTTCGATCGAGCACAACGCCGTCTGGCGGCCGTTGAAGGCGTTGGAACGGCAGGGGGTGCAGGTCACTGCCGTGCCCTGCGCGCCCGACGGCACGCTCGATGCGTCCAGTGTGGAGGCGGCACTGCGCCCCGAGACGCGGCTGGTGACGATGGTCCACGGCTCCAACGTGCTCGGCACGATCCTCCCCATCGGCGAGATAGGGCAGATCTGTCGGGATCGTGGTGTCTTGTTCTTGGTGGACGCTGCGCAGACGGCCGGGGCCTACCCCATCGACGTGGAGGGGATGGGCATTGACCTGCTGGCCTTCGCTGGACACAAGGGGACCTACGGGCCGCACGGCACCGGGGGATTGGTGATTCGGCCCGGCATCGCGCTGGAGACGTGGGTCGAGGGTGGGGCTGGCGTCGAGTCGGCCTCAGAGACGATGCCGGAGGATTTCCCGGCGCGGCTTGAGGCGGGCACGCAGAACGCGGCGGGCATCGCCGGGCTGTTGGCGGGCGTCCGTTTCGTGCTGGAACACGGTGTGGAGCGCATCCGTGCCCACGAGATGGAGAGGACGGCCCTGCTAGTGGATGAATTGCGCACCGTGCCGGCCCTAACAATCCTGGGGCCCGAAGATCTGGCGCAACGCACGGCCGTTGTCTCCGTGACGGTCGAAGGGTACATGGCGGAGCAGCTGGCGACGGTCTTGGATCAAGTGTTCGACGTGGCGACCCGCGCGGGATTGCACTGCGCACCGCAGGCGCATCAGACAGCAGGGACGCTGAACTGCGGCGCGCTGCGCTTCAGCCCCGGCTATTTCACCACCGCCGAGGATGTCCGCCACGCCGTCGACGCGCTGCGGGAGATCGTGTAGCAGACGAAGAACAGACGATGGCCAAGCAACGCATCGAGAAGACGCTGATTGTCCTGGATGAAGATGAGATCCGTCAAGTCTTGCGGTTAGCCCGACGGGATGACGCGCAGGAGATCTACGCGTTCGTCAAAGAGTTGATCGCCGAACGCGTCGAGGCGGCATTGAGGAAGCGTTGCGGCTAGGAGAGTGCGGGGAAGGCCGGCTTAATGATCAGACAAATGGTTAAAAGAGTCACCGGCGCCGTCCCGGCCCGCCCGCCCATCGACGGCTTGGAGCAGCCCGGGGTCTTCTTTCTGCGCACGATAGGTGACGGCTTCGCGCTGCGCGACTACCTGGCGGAGGAGCACCCGGCGTCCGCCGTGGTGGTGGGCGGCGGGTACATCGGCCTGGAGATGACCGAGGCCTTGCTTCGCCGCGGCATCGAGGTCACGCTGGTAGAGTACCTCCCGTTAGTTTTGACCATGGTCGACGCGCCTTTGAGAAACCTTATTGAGGAGGCGTTGACGGGCCGGGGCGCGACGGTCGTCACGGGTGTGTCGGTGGCGTCAATCGACCGGCGGGATCAGCACCTGCTCGTCGCAGGCTCTGAGGGATTCCGCGCGAAGACGGAGTTGGTGCTGGTGGCCCCCGGCGCGCGCCCGAGTGCCGACCTTGCCTCAACTGCCGGTGTCGAGACGAGGCAGCGGGACGCGATCCGTGTCAACCGGAGGATGGAGAAGAACGTGCCAGGCGTCTACGCTGCCGGCGACTGCGTTGAGACGTACCACCGGCTGCTGGGGGCGCAGATGGGGGGTCATCGGACGGGGTCGGTGTAGAAGCGCATAGACGTGTTCGCCACGGCGCTGTTCAAAGGGATGACGGTAGAGGCGCTGAACGACATAGATCTGAGTTACATGCCCCCGCTCAGCACCCCGTGGGATGCGGTGCAGATGGCGGCACAGGCGTGGGTGAAGAGTAGGTAGGAAGAGGCCCCGGAGACGAAGTGGTGGAACGACGGGGGCCGAGGGAATGGGAGCGCAGATGGCAATCTATCTGGATCACAACGCCACGACGCCGCTGCGGCTCGAGGTGCGGGAGGCGATGGGGCCCTGTCTGGAGAAGAGCTTCACCATCACCCACGTCAAAGACTGCATGGCTGATCCGACTAAGAACCGGATCGTGGCGGAGTGCTCCGACGACATCTCGCCGGGTTTTCCCTATCTGAACGCCATCATCTCCACGATCATGTACGCGCCCGCGGTCAACAGCGTGACCGTCGAGCGCGGGGAGCGGATCCTGACCTTCTACCCGCGCGTGGCGAAGATGGCCAAAGTGGATGGGGCCGAGGATGCGACGGGGCAACTGTAGTGGTTCAAGGACTTGTGTAACGGCACCTGGCGGTGGCGAGGGGAAAGCATGCCCCTCTATGAGCGGCGCACGCTGCTGGGATGGCTCGATGTCTATCGACTGCTGCCCGGGCTTAACTCCGGTGAGTGTGGCGAGGCTGCCTGTACGGCCTTCGCCGTTGGATGATTGACCGACAAACACTAGCTTTGCGAATGCCCGCGTCTGCGCGAGGAGGCGTACGTAGAGGGCGGCCGAAGGCTGCATGAATTGATGAGCGTTTGATACGTATGGAATTAGGAGGAGATTTCATGTCCACTGCGGGAACGGTTGGCGAGGCGGCGAGTACCTTGAGCCGGGGTCAGGCAGGTCAACTAGAAGAAGCAAAGATCGAGCTTTTCGGGGAATGCGGAGCCCTGGTGATGGACGACATTGCTTTCAAACCAAATCTCCGGAGGCTGATGAAGAAACTGCGCGCGAAGGAGGGCACCAGGCACGCTGACCAGCTAGCATCCCTGCTTGAGGACGCTAAGACCGTCGCCAGGCCCCGGGCCACGTACCGGGTCGCCTACGTGGAAAAGCGTGAGGAGAGCAGCGTCCTCATCGGCGGTGTCACGTTCCACAGCCGTGTGCTCCGGGTGAATCTCGACGATGTGCACCGCGTGTTCCCCTTCGCGGTGACCGCCGGGAACGAGTTGCACGAGTGGATGCAGGCGCAAGACGACCTGTTGGTGCGCTACTACGCCGACGTGATCAGTGAGACGGCTTTGCGTCAGGCGTCAGTGGCCCTGAAGGATCACCTGTCGCGACGGTATGGTCTTGGACGAACCTCGACGATGTCGCCCGGCTCTCTGCAGGACTGGCCCATCCAGGAACAGCGGCCCCTATTTGACCTCCTGGGCGACCCTGAGGAGGCCATTGGAGTGCATCTCACGGACAGCATGCTGATGATTCCCTCCAAGTCCGTCTCCGGTATTCGATTTCCAGTGGAGACGACGTTCGAGAGCTGCCAGCTGTGCCAGCGCGAGCGCTGCCCCAGCCGAAAGGCTCCGTACGATGAGGGCCTGTACGACAGGCGCTACCGTTCCGGGACACGGCCAGGCCAGGGGCCAAGCGCGAATCGGCGAGCTTTCTGAGGTTCGGACTCTCGTAGCCCGACGCCGGGGCTAGGCAGCCCGTCCGGCCTCTGCCAGAGGGGCACCGGGAACGGGCGTAGACCCTAGGAGGACCCGAGTTCAGATCGCGCGATCAGCGACGAAATGGTGAGGACAACAAGTGAGACTCTGTGCTGACAACGCAAAGTGCTCGGGGTGTCGTGCCTGTCTGCTCGCGTGTTCGCTCCACCTGTTCGGCGAGAACAATCCCAAGAAGGCCGCCCTGGCCATCGTGCCGCACTTTCCCGCGCCGGGGACGGAAAGGTTTCGGTCGGTGCGCTCTTCAAGTGTCAGGTAGAATGCAGCTCATGCATCAACGTCTGTCCGCCGCGGGCGATCACTTTCCCGCCGTGGAGCATGTTGGACACGTTTCGACCCGGTGGACGATGAACGCGGCCCTTTCTCCCGGCGAAAGGTATCTGATTGTCGCCGGGATGATGATCCAGACGCGAGATCGTAGCGAGGAAGGTGCTTAATGTCTGAACGGATAAAGGTCTACGGAAAGCGGGGCTGCCCGTACACGCGGGCTCTGCTGCGGAAGTTGGACAATGAGGACTGCCCCCACGAGTCGTACGACGTGGAGCAGGAGCCCCGTCGGCTCCACGAGATGCTCATGCTCAACGGGGGACGGGGGGAGGTGCCGACGATCGTGTGGCCGGACAAGGGTGTGGAGGTTGGGTTTCACGGCACCTGAAAGGTGTGAGCGATCCGACCGTGGGTCGGAACAGGACGTTGTGCAGAGAGGGGTGAGCAGGATGATACAGAAGGACCTGAGGCAGAAGGTCGAGGACGTAGTATCGCGGGCCACATCGGGTGACCTCGAGGAGGCCGTCCGGACGTTGTTGCGTGGGGGAGAGGACCCTGGCGGGGGGATCAATGCCGATCGTCTGGTGAAATACCTTATGGACGATCCACAGATGGAGGACGAGGACGTCATCTGGGCCTACGACCGGCTGAAGCCGGCGTTCCGTGAGGCCTTTGAGGAGCATCCTTCGTTCTACTACTTCGAAGGGGACTGATGAGCCCCTGATGCTATCTTCCCGGTGGGAAGATCTCGAAAGGTGGGCTTGTCTTGAGCCCAGTCGAAAGAAGCCGGAGGGGTGTATTCGGCACTCGAGCAAGCACCAGTGCTTGCTCGAGGCGCGTTGTCGATCAGGGTAGGCATCCAGGGTGAGGCCTGGACGTGCGGCGGCCGGTCAGATGGTGCGGCGGGGGCGTACGGGACAGGCCCCTGGTCCACGCCGTGAATACGCCGCCTAAAGGGTACCCTGGGGATCGGGAGATTGGACGAGCTGGCAGTCCTTCAGGACGACGTTGAAGCTGACGCACCGGAGGACGACCAGGAGGAGGTCTACTATGTCAGAACGAACAGCTGATGAAATTCGCGAGGCGATCAGAAGGAATTACGGGGGGATTGCCGCGTCGGCATCCGCAGGCGTGGGCTGCTGCTCTTCTTCGTCTTGTTGTGCAGAGGCCCGCGATTCCGC
>CAZIWL010000103.1:0-8353 GCA_964542755.1 uncultured Anaerolineales bacterium | reverse complement strand
GCAGAGGCCCGCGATTCCGCGGAGGCCCCCGGTTCGGCGTCAGAGGAGCTGGCTGTCACCCTGGGGTACTCGATGGAGGATCTAACGCGGGCACCGCAGGCGGCCAACATGGGCCTGGGATGCGGAAATCCGGTCGCTATCGCCTCCCTGAGGCCGGGGGAGACCGTACTCGATATCGGCAGTGGGGGCGGCTTCGACGCTTTTCTGGCGGCCGAGGCGGTTGGAGGTTCGGGGCGGGTCATCGGCGTAGACGCAACGCCGGAGATGGTGCACAGAGCCCGCCGGCTGGCGGCCGAACACGGCTATGAGAACGTCGAGTTCCGCCTGGGGGAGATGGAGAATCTACCGGTCAGAGACGGGGTTGTGGATGTCATCATCTCGAACTGCGTGATCAACCTGTCGCCCGAGAAGCCCCGGGTCTTCCAGGAGCTCTTCCGCGTCCTGCGGGCTGGGGGCCGCTTGGCCGTCTCGGACGTGGTCGCGACCGCCGAGCTTCCAGCGGAGATCAGGGAGGACCTTACACTCTATTCAAGCTGCATAGCTGGAGCGTGCACCATCGATGACCTGGAGGAGATGTTGGCCGAGGCCGGGTTCGTCGAAACGGTCGTCCGCCCCAAAGAGGAGAGTAGGTCCTTCATCCGCGAGTGGGCACCGGGTATGCGCGTCGACGAATTGGTCGTCTCAGCTATGATCGAGGCGGTCAAGCCGAAATGAAGGCCTAGGCGCCGCTGCGCGGACCGGGATGTGCCGCGGGCGGTGGCTGAAGTCCGGCGAGGGGCCAAGGGACGCGCGCCCGGGTCCGGGACCGGCATGGGGCACGGAGACCCACCTCAGAAGGGGTGGGTTTCTTTGTAGGTTCCTTCGCGGACTGCAGTCTGGCAACCTTCTGGCGCTATGTGCCAGTGATAGTGAGACCCCGCGCTGGCGGACGGGCCTGCTTGACACCGCCCGCGTCCGACACTAGAATAGGCATGAAGCATCCCACGTACTCCTTCGGCCTCAAGACGCCTGCGAACGGAGCCGCCTCTCTCACCGCTGCCCTTCTGGGCCCGCCAACCCGTTTCTCTATCGATCGCCTTCACACCGCGGCGCCGCAGCAGCTCCAGATCCCATAGGAGGAAACGATGGCAAGAAGGCACCGGATCCCCGGTTTGGTACTCGTTGTGTTCCTGGGCTTGGCACCCTTCGCCCCCACCCCTCAGGCCATCGCTCCAGGTCGTGTCCCAACCCCCGATTCCGACCCGCGCGCGGGCATCACGCAAGTCCTTCATCAGTCCGGCCCGCCCAACGCGTTCCGACCGGTGCGTCTGAAATCCCGGGACTTCGTACCGGCTTCGGTGGCCCTCGCTCCAGCCCTAGGGTCGGCCGAGTCGGGCCGGGACCGTGTGCACATCCTCCTGCAGCTTGACTTCATCCCGCGCCAGGCTGCCAGAGACGCGTACAGCGCGCAGGGTATCGAGCTCCTGGCCTACGTCCCCGAGTACACGTGGATCGCATCGGTGCCGGCGGGCGGCGCTGGCCGGGTGCTTGATGCACCCGGCGTCGTCTGGATGGGAGCCTTGAGCGCGGACGACAAGCTGGCCGGGTCCATCCGGGAGGGTCAATGGGCTGCCTTTGCTTTGTCCGAGGACGGCATTGCAGCGGTGCACGTGGTGCTCCATAGAGATGAAAGCCTGGAGACCGGTCGCGCCCTCGTCGAGGCGTACGGGGGGAGGACCGTCGGGGAGGTGCAGGGTACCGGCACGCTGGTGGTAGAGCTGCCGGGGTCCAGCCTGCGGGCGCTGGCCGCCGAGGACGCCGTCCAGTGGATTGAGCCCGTCGGGCCCCCATTGAGTGGGACCAACGATGGCATACGGGGCCAGATCAACGCGAATGTCCTCTATGAGGCGCCGTACGACCTTCGGGGAACGAACGTGGACGTTCTGATCTACGATTCTGGTCAGGTTGGAGAGCACGTCGATTTCGGCAGTCGGCTGATTCACGGCGACGCCGACGCGGTCTCCAGCCACTCGACGCACGTGGCCGGGACGGTCGGCGGCAGCGGCGCCAACAGCGTGAACGAGGGTGGCTCCTCCCTCCAGTGGCGCGGTGTCGCCCCGAGTGCTGACCTCATCTCCTACGGAACGGGCTACTCCGGCTCGGGTTTCCTTTTCTACGAGAATGTGCCCGACATCGAGGTCGATTGGGCCGCAGCCCAGAATGCGCATGGTGCCGATATGGGGACGGCCAGCGTGGGTGCCAACATCTACAGCAACTACCCGGGCACCGGGTGCCATCTCATGGGCAAGTACGGTGCCTCTGCCGTCCTCATCGATCAGATCGTGCGGGGCGGCAACAGCGTCGTAGGCATCGGTGACAAGTACATTGCCACGTGGTCGGTCGGCAATGAGCGCGGCTGGGGGAGCACGTGCGGCGGGCGGTCGTATGAGCTCATCGCGCCGCCCGCGGCGGCCAAGAACCCCATCGTCGTGGGAGCGGCCAACTCGAACGTCAATACACAGTACCTCCACACCTCCTGGGGTCCGACGGACGACGGCCGGATCAAGCCCTTGGTCACCGCCGGCGGCTGTCAGACGACCGGAGATATGGGCGTCACGTCGACGGACGATGCCCCGGTCAACGGCTACCATGCGTCTTGCAGCACCTCCTCGGCCACTGCGGCGGTGGCCGGCGGTGTGGCGCTGATGCTGGAGCAGTACCGTCGCGTCTACAACACCTCCGGCAGGTTCTGGCCCTCTACCGCCAGGACCATCCTCATCCAGACGGCATCGGATAAGGGACGATCTGGGCCGGACTACGAGTGGGGCTACGGCATCGTCGATATCCAGGCTGCCGTGGATCTGATCTCAAGAAAGGCATTCCGGCAGGAGAACATCGACGACGATGAGGTGGATGTCTACTCCCTCGTCGTCCCCACCGACGAGGAGCCGCTCCGCGTTAGTCTCGCCTGGGACGATCACGAGGCCACTGTGAACGCGAACCCGACGCTCATCAACGACCTGGATCTGGAGTTGGTCGCACCGGATGGCACGACGTGGCACCCCTGGACCCTCGACCCGGACCATCCCACGGCTAATGCGACCCGAGGTGTCAACGATGTGGACAATCAGGAGCAGGTGGAGGTGGAGTCACCGGACGTCGGGACGTGGCTCGTCCGGGTCAAGGGCACCACCGTGCCTCAAGGACCACAGGATTATTCGCTGGCATGCGAGGGGTGCCGGACGCTCGACGTCGGCGTCTGTCAGTCACGCGTTAATGGTACAGTGTCGGTGATGAGCGTGCAGCAGGTAGATCCCGCGGATGGCGAGGCCGGGGTGACTGGGGTCAATCATCTGACCGTCCGTACCCCCGAGGACGTCAGCGAAGGGGAGGCGTGGCAGCGGGCCCTGGAGGCGGCGTCGGCCGCGCAAGCTGCCGCTCGCCAGGGCGACCCGGCGACAGAGGCGGCAGCGGGGCTGGCGGCCCTGGAGGCTGCACGTCAGGTCGGCCCGGAGGCCGTCGTCGCCCTGCTGGATACCCTGCGGGGTCCCGCTCTGGACGCGACGATCGACGAGATTCAACAGGCTCAGGAGGCGTTGGACCAGCGTGCTCCAATTCTCCAGCCAGGCGAACCGCCCAGTCGGCGAGAGGAGCAGGCTGCCCTCGATGCCCAACGAGCCCTCGACGCAGCACATCGGAGGGGCGTTCTGACGACACCGCGGGGTTCCGAGGAAGCCCAGGTCAGCGTCGCGTTGGGAGCCTCGTTGGCCGATGCGCCGGCCGCACCGCCGCCGGGGGTG
The DNA here is from genome assembly GCA_964542755.1 of uncultured Anaerolineales bacterium. GTDB lineage: Bacteria > Chloroflexota > Anaerolineae > B4-G1 > B4-G1 > SKLM01. Next base: position 4,574 of record CAZIWL010000103.1, on the reverse strand, counting down.
GAGCGCACGGTTGGTAGGGGCTGCGACTACGCTACGCTAGGAGAAGCCCTCGCTGCTGCGGACCCCGGGGATACCCTGCTCTTGGAGGGCGGTGTGACGTTCCATGAGAACGTCACCATCGGCGAGAGCGTCGCTCTGGAAGGGGGTTACAAGGGGTGCGGCAGCGGCTCCGCAGATCCCACGACCATCGACGGAGGTGGCAGCGGGCAGGTGTTCGAGATCGCCGCCGGACTGAGGGTGACGCTCGAGAATCTGGGCGTCACCAACGGAGATAGCGGCAACGGAGGAGGCGGTATCCGGTTTGCAGCTGGAGCGTCGGGGACGGGCAATCTCACGCTGACCAACGTGGCGATTTACGGCAACTCGGCGAAGGTTGGCGGCGGCCTGTGGGTGGGTCGCGATGCCCAGGTCACCGGTGTCGGTGTGCAGATCCACGGCAACTCCGCCCTGGACTACGGCGGCGGCGTGCGGCTTTTCGGGGGACGCGCCAGCTTCGAAGAAAGTAACATATACGGCAATGCGGCGCCCAAGGGCGGTGGCGTCTACGCGACCCAGGAGGGGGAGCATAGCCCGGAGCTTGACTTAGTGGATAGTGCCGACCTGAGCGACAATGAGGCCTTGACAGGCGACGGTCAGGGCGGCGGCTTGTATATGGTGCAGGGCACGGTGTCCGCGTCTGACGGATCCGATTTCTACAGCAACGAGGCGATTCGCGGCGGCGGAGCCTACATCGTCACGAGCACGCTCACGTTGAACGGCGCTGCATCGGAGATCCAGTACAACACGTCCTCGGCCTCCGGGGGTGGCGTGTGCGCGTACGGAAGCATAATCAACCTCGACGATCAAGCAGGTATTGAGTTCAACCAGGCCGGCACTGGAGGGAGCGGCTCGGGCGGGGGCACGTTCTTAGACGACAGCTCGCTCTACAGCGACAAGGCTAGCATCAACAACAACGCGGCGCAGAACTCCGGCGGGGGCGTGTACGCCATCAACGGTTCTGTCGTCGATCTGGACCTGGGTACCTTCACCTGCTTGGGCGCCGGTTGCAGCCGAGTCTACAACAACGTCGCGAGCACGGGGTACGGCGGGGGTATCTACTTGAGCGACAGCATGGGGTGGTTGGACCACACCATGGTGGAGAATAACCGGGCCAAGCTTGGCGGTGGGCTCTACGCGTACGCTGGGACTGTCTACGCCAATAGCACGCTCTTCGCGCGGAATGACGCTGTGGATTCGATAGGCGACGGGGTGCGGCTGTACAACGATGCTAGCCTCGTGGGAGACGGAACCACCATCGCATACAACAACAGCGGGGGCAGCGGCAATGGTCGAGCCATCGACACCTCCGACGCTGACCTGACGTTGAGCTGCTCCGTCATCTGGGGCCACGCGAGCAGCATTGGCACGGCAGGCCATGACGTTACGTACTCCGACGTCCAGGGCGGCTACGACGGCGAGGGTAATATGGACGTCAACCCCCTCTTCGTCGCCCCGGCGAGCAGTGACTATCATCTGCAGGTCACCAGCCCCGTCATTGACAAGTGTCTGATCGGTCACTCACCCGACTTCGACGCGGAACAGCGCCCCATCGTGCGGCACACCGGGGCTTCCCCGTACGATATGGGAGCCGACGAAGTGGCCGGCGCGATGCGCGTGGGGCTCAATGATTCTGGCTGTGTCTACGCCACCCTCCAGCAGGCGGTGAACGCGGCGGCGGAGGGGGATACGCTCCAAATTGCAGAGGGTGTCTACTTCGAGAACTTGACCGTTACGAACAAAGACCTGGTGTTGGAGGGCGGCTACGACGCGGCCTGCACCGCGGCGGGGACGGGACCGACGCGCATTGAAGGCAGCATGGGTACGGGCAGTACGGTACACGCTGCCGGCGGTAACGTTGTGCTGCGGCATCTGGACCTCACCTGGGGCGGGGGCAACGGCGGCGGCCTGATGACGGTCAGCGGAGCGGAAATTACCTTGGACGACACGACCGTCTACGACAACCACGGGAGTTACGGAGGCGGGATCTACGTGGCCAATGGTACAACAGTCACGTTGACCAATGACTCTGACGTGGTTAACAACACCGCGTCGCTATTCGGCGGGGGCGCCCGGGTGTGGGGCAAGCTGATCGGCATGGAGACCCAGTCCGATATCAACGACAACTGTGCGCCCCATGGCGGTGGTGCCTCCGTACCCGGCGGGACAGTCACACTGGATGGATCGGACATGCGGGGCAATGAGGCGGCCGACGTAGATGGGCAGGGAGGCGGCCTCCACGTCGTGGACGCGGGCGCCGTTACCCTGTTGGGCAATGCGTGGGTCTATGAGGGAACCGCTCATGCTGGTGCCGGGCTCTACCTGGACGGGTCGACGGCGGATCTCGGTTACTCGTGCGTCGGAGGCAATGCCGCCGAAGGCGATGGGGGCGGCATCTATCTGACCAACAGCAGTACACTGACGGGGAGTAACCTATCGTTGATTGGCAAGAATCGGTATGCCAACACGGCTCGTGACGGCGGAGGAGTCTACGCCAGCGACAGCACCATCCGCTATGCTGGGATTGTGTCGCAAAACGAGGCCAGCCAGCGCGGCGGTGGGATTGCGGCGCTTGAGGGGTCCAAGGTGACGCTGGTCGACGCGGTCGTAAGCCAAAACGAGGCTACGGTCTACGGCGGCGGCGTGTACGCGGACGACAGCGCGGTCAACGTCAGTCATACGCGACTGCATGGGAACATGGGCGCTCGCGGCGGAGCGTTCTTCCAGGAGGGTGCGGCGGCGACCGGCGACTTGCGCAACACCTTGATCTACAGCAACACGGCCGCGGCTCAATTGGGGGCCGGGATCCGATCTCAAGCCGGTGTTGTCACCATGACGCACGTGACGCTGGCCAACAACATCAACGGAGCGGGCTACTCCCAGTCCACCACCGATGGTTTCGCTGTCAACAGCATCGCCTGGGGTAACGAGTTCGGGGGTTTCTGGGTGACCAGCGGGGATCTGAGTGGAACGTGTAGCCTGGACGAGACGGGCAACGCCGGCCCCGCGCTCGACCCGCGATTTGTGTCGCCAGGGGCTGGCGAGGACTACCACCTGCGCCAGGGCTCCCCGGCCATCGACCGGTGTGCTGCGGGACTGGCCGAGGACCTGGATCACGTGAGCCGGCCGATGGGGAACGGCTACGATGCCGGGGCGTACGAGCATCCTCTCCGTGTCTATCTGCCCCTGGTCCACCGGGGGTAGAGATAGCTCCCGCGTGAAGAAAGCGAGGCCTAAGGCGCGTGGCACGGCGCAGCTGCGCCGTGCCACACACCTGCTCTGAACCCACATTCGGGATGGGTGGTCGAGCGGGATAGGGCGCTCTTGACCTCGCCGCCCTTTCGGCGCCCTCTGCGATTCAAACGTGCCCCCGGCCCTACCTCCGGCGCCGCAGGTCCTCCGCCTTGGTCACCACGGCGTCGTCCACCTCGAGGGCGTCGATGGCCTGGTTCTGGAACTCAAGGTCGGGGTCGAAGCGAAATATCGTACGGTCTCTCTCCTGGCTGAGATCCTAAAGGTCTTCAAAGAGTCTCTTGTCCCCAGACCCCCTCTAGCCCGCAAGAGTCTCATCAATCCCCAGCATTCCTTCAAGGAAGCTCCCCTCGATCGGTGGACGATCTGCTCTCCGTGGCCGGCCCACACTCGCCGCGATAGTAAGCCCAGTCGTCACACTCGCTGCCATCGGGGAAGACGCAGACCCCGCTCTGGGTGCCACCCGCAGCGGTGACGATTTCTGACCTGTATCCCTGCCGCTCACAATAGGCCGAGACGGGGTTGGGCAGGTTGGGTCCGGGGATTGGCGTCGCTGCAGATGTTGCCGGCGAATCGCCCGGCTTGCAGTCACCGCGGAAGAAGGCCCACTCGTCACACTCGCTGCCATCGGAGAAGATGCAGACGCCTGCTACGCTGCCTGATCCGTCCTCCCTGAGCTCCAGTCTGCCGCCGTTCTCCTCACAGTACACGGAAGCCGGGTTCGGCATGTCTGCTTGTGAGCTTGGGGGGGCTTGTCCGGGATTGCACGACGTACAGAGTACGATACCCAACAGCGGGAACAGGGGGAACAACGTCTTTCTGATCATTCTTGCCTCCACCAGAGCTGGATGCCCAGCCTATCTGGTGATCTGGGCGAACGCTTTTCGCTCGCTGTTTGACTGCTAGACGCTGCATCCTGGGGAGAAGTTCCCGCTTCCGCACCGAGATTATGGGAGCAAGCCTATTGATAGCCCCACAACCTCAAGCCGATTTCAGGCCAATCGCCGCTTTGTCGCTTGACTGCCTTTCCGAAGGCGCCCCAGTGTTCGGTCAGTGTAGGCAAGGGATTCGAAGGCTTGTCTGTCCTTGCTTGATGCAGCCGCGGGTGGATGGGTCATACGGAGCATCTCCTTGGGCAGTCTGGAGTTGCGCCGGTCTCGATCCGTGCTCAGCTTCCTGACCATCATTCGGCATCCCGGTTCGGAATTCCTATCGGGTATCGCCCCGGAGGCGGGAGGGCACGTCCGTCCTGTTGTTGGGGGTGGGGGCTGGATGGGTTGTCGCCC
>CAZIWL010000102.1:0-15321 GCA_964542755.1 uncultured Anaerolineales bacterium | reverse complement strand
GCACCCGGCCCCGGATAGGTTGGAGGCAGCATGTCTCCTTGCTTTCCCCCAGTTGAGGTACACAGCGAATCAGTGCCTGGGTGTAGGGATGAACGGGGTTGAGGAAGATATCCCTCACAGGTGCCAACTCCACGATCTCGCCAGCGTAAAGCACACCGACCCGATCAGCGACGCGAGCGATGACGCCCATGTCATGGCTGATATACATAGTCGCTGTCTCAAACTCCTGGCTTAGCTCATCGAACAGGTCCAGGACCGTGGCTTCGACTGTCACGTCCAGCGCCGTCGTCGGCTCGTCGGCGATCAACAGGGCCGGGCGGTTGAGCAAGGCCATGGCGATCAGCGCGCGCTGCTGCTGGCCGCCTGACAGCTGGTGTGGAAAACGCTCCATGACTTGCTCAGGATCGGGCATGTGGACCTGGCGGAGCATGCTTACGCTTTCCTCTCGGGCTTCCTCCTTGGCGGCCTCTTGATGATCGATGAGCACTTCCATCAACTGATCCCCGACCCGCAAGGCGGGGTTCAGGGCTTGCATGGGGTCTTGATAGACCATAGAGATTTGGCTTCCGCACAGCTGCCGCAACTCTCGAGCCGGCATGCCGCGCAGTTCTTGTCCCTTGAACCGAATGCTGCCGCCAGTGATCTTGCCGTTTCGTCCTAAGAAGTCGACAATGCCAAAGGCAACAGAACTCTTCCCACAACCGGATTCTCCCACGATGCCCAGCGTCTCGCCGCGGCCGATGGCGAAGGAGACATCCTGGACTGCCGGTATGTTGCCCTTCAGCGTTTCATAGGTGATGGCAAGGTGTTGGATTTCCAGCACGGGTGTTTCGTTGGGACGGTCTGTGAGCTTACTGTTCATAAGACGTCATCCTATTGGATTCTAGCCTCGGTACCGTCGGTTGATCTGTTGCCATCCGTCGACGAATAGATTGAGTCCCACCACAAATGAGGAGATAGCTAGCGCCGGCCAGAGGACCCCCCAAGCATTGCTGAAGATGAAGGCATGCGCCCTCTGCACCATGTTTCCCCAGTCGGGCAGGGGCGGGGGTAGCCCGAGCCCGAGATAGCCCAGCGTACCAATGGCAAATACAGCGTAGCCGACGCGTAGCATGGCGTCAACCATGATCGGCCCTCGTGCGTTGGGCAGGATCTCGAGGAACATGATGTACAGCGCGCCTTCACCGCGGAGCTTGGCCGCAGATACGTATTCGCGGGTGCGAATGTCCAGCGTCAATCCCCGGACTAGACGGGCGATGCCGGGCACGCCGCCGATGGCGACGGCCAACACAACGTTCAAGGCCGAGGCACCCAGGGAGGAGATGATGATGAGATAGAGCAGGACCGTGGGTATGGCCATGAAGGCGTCCAAGAGTCGCATGACGAGCTCGTCCACAGTGCCGCCGAAGTAGCCACCAACGAGGCCTAGCGTGGCGCCGATCATCAGGGCGATCAACACGGACAGCGGCGCCAGAATCAACGTCCGCCGGGCGCCATAGATGATCCGCGCCAACAGATCACGACCTACGTCATCTGTCCCCAACCAATGCTTGGCGGAGGGCCCAGAGTTGATGGCGTCCGGGTTTTGGTGGAGCGGATCATGCGGGACCAAGAAAGGGCCGATGGATGCGGCCAGGACCCAGAAAAGCACAATACCTAGACCCACCAAGGCTTTCTTCGACGCCAGTATGGGAGTCAGTTGCTCTAACAAGCCAATACCTCCTCCATGAACGCGCAGTGTACAAGGGCTGCGCAAAAGGCCTGTAAACGGCTTCTTGCTTGCGCTAGTTTGGTTGCCTTGACGCTGGCGATGCGCGCCCGGCAATCGTTGGATATCCGCTGTGTGGCTGCTGGAAAGGCGCCCGCCTCAGGTGCGGCTGGTGTCCTGTCGTTCTGCGCCAGACTGAACCCGCTTCCGTCGTCCGTCGGGATGTTCATGAGCTACCCATACCGTATCCGTGGGTTCAAGAATGTGTAGACGATGTCCGCCACAAACTGCGTCCCTACGGCGAGTACGACCATCACCATAGCGCCAGCCTCAATGGCGGCGACATCCTTGACGTTCGCCGCGTGCAGCAGGTAGGACCCGAGCCCTGGAAAGCCAAAGACTGCCTCCACCACGACCACACCTCCCATCAGCCAGTTCACGTGAAGCATGATCACCGTGATCGGGGACAGGAGGGCATTCCGCAACGCGTGCTTGGTAATCACTTTCCAGTACGGTGTCCCCTTCAGCAGGGCGGTGCGGACGTAGGCTGTATCCATGACCTCGATCATGCTCGCTCGAGTGATGCGGAGCACGTATCCCAGCTCGAGAAGGGTCAACGTCAGGACAGGGAGGGCGAGCATCTTTGGGTCTTCAACGATTCCCCGACTGCTGGTGAAGACCGTCGCTCCCGGGAGCCATTTCAGCCAGATGGCGAAGACCAGGATGAGGAAGATCCCCGTCGCGAAGTTTGGGCTGGCGGTGGTCACGAGCCCGCCAACGGACAGAATGCTGTCGATCACGTTCCCCTCATTGACGCCAGCGATGACGCCGAAGAGTAACGCCAGAGGCATGACCACCACGAAGGCAATGCCGGCCAGTATGGCCGAGTTTCTCACACGGCGGCCAAGGGTGTCCGCTACAGGGCGGTTCGTCTCGACCGATATGCCCGGATCGCCTCTCAAGAACCCCTTCTGCAAGGGGATATACTGTATGCCGCCAGTATATTTCAGCTGCGCACGGCCGGTGATGGAGGGGCCGGACTCACGGATGGCGTCCTTCTGCCACAGAACGGCCCGATTGGAGGTGTCAACGCCCCAGAAGACTTCCTCGCCCTCGGCGTTTGTCTGCCAGACATCTCTAGCTGGCTGCTTCTCCACGGTTCCGTCCGCTTGAAGCTCATATTCGAAGAGATCACCGTCCTCCATGCGCCACTGTTTCAGCGATCCATCGTCGCCCCGAATCCACCAGTCTTTGGATCCAGTTCTCGGATCCTCGGCCTGCTTCAGTGGCTGCTCGATCATGCGCCTGACCTGCCAGTCACTCCCGATCAACCAGGAGATGTAGCGCACATGGAGCGGCCGATCCAGTCCCAGCTGCCGGCGAAACAGTTCCAATTGCTCTGGCTGAGCCTCGCGGCCCAAGATGTGCTTTGCCACGTCACCGGGCGCTGCCTCGGTGAGCAGGAAGACGGCAATGGAGACCACCAGCATGGTGACGAGGAGCGACAAACCACGTCTGACTACGAACTTTGCCATGATAGTCCTTGACTCATATGAGCTATCCGCGCCACGCAGGAGATTGAGGGATGGGCGCGTGCAGGGATTGATCCGCCGATGGAGAGTCGACCGGGGGGAGATGAGCGGCCCATCTGGTAGCCGAGGGGCCGCTCCGCATCGGGCCTAGGCGCGCTAGAGCTGCATCGAGCGCGCCTAGGCATCTTTCTAGATGCTCCCGTCAATGCCGTGGCAAGCTCAGAGCTGATTCGGCTCCCTGAACCCGCCACGGACTGACTCTAGCTCCCATCCAGCCTGGGGCTAAGCCTCGGATTCTTGCCATACCTCCCTGAAGATGAGGTAGTTCGTCGGGTGCGCCCGGAAGTTCTTGAAGTTGTTTCTGATGATGCCCCACTGATTCTGCCAGAAGGATATACCAGATGTGCCCCGTTCTTGCTGGATTCTCTCCAGCTCACACATGATCTCGCGGCGCTTTTCCAGGTCTAGGGTCCCCTGAGCTTCGGTCAGAAGCTCATTGAACTCCTCGTCGCACCAGTGAGACTCGTTCCACGAGGCTAGCTCTCCATCGGTGCACCCGTACGCCAATGGCAGGACCATGACCGCCAGGGGCCGGTGACCCCAGCCGGTTATCCCAACAGTGTGCTCGGTCCAGCCCTGACTGTACTGGCTCTGGGACATCGTGACGATGTTCACCGTGATGCCTGCTGGCTCAGCCAGCTGCTTGAGCGCCTCTGCGAACGAGACATAATAGCCAGTACTGGCGACAGTAAGATCGAATTCTAGACCATCAGGGAACCCAGCCTCAGCCAACAGCTCCTTCGCCCGCTCTGGATCATACGCCGGCGGCTCGATGGGGCAGTATTCGGGGTGTGCAGGAGCGACATGGGTGTCAGCGCCCAGAACGCCCTGGCCAAAGAAGACGACGTCAAGAATGTGCTGACGATCCTGGCACAGCTTCAGTGCGAGACGCACGCGCTCATCATCCCAAGGCGCTTGATCCGCCCTCATCCTCAGCACCACGGTGCGCCCGGTGCTGACAGGCTCCACGACTGCGTTCGGGTCATCTTTCATCGCCTCCCAAGTTGCCGGCTGGGGCATGTGGAAGGTGTCGATCTGACCGCTCTTGAAGGCGGAAACATAGGCCGTCTGATCCTCCCCCAGATCGGTGAGCAGGATCTCATTGAGGTAGGGAAGGGGCTTCCCATCTTCCCCCATTTGCCAGTAGTCATCCCGAGCCTTGCAGACAACCCGCTCGCCTACCAGGTACTCATCCAGAGTGAACGGCCCCGTTCCAATTGGGGCGTCCAGGATGTTGCCCTGGAACGTGCGATGGTTGAGTATCATGCCCGGGTAATGAAAGAGGTGCTCCGGAATGGCGATCTGGGGGGAGTCCAGTTCCAGTCTGACGGTGTAGTCGTCCACCTTCTCGATCCCCTCTGGCTGGAGGTACGACATCAGGCCGCGCATCGAGGAGCCTACCTCCGGATTGAGCCACTCCTTCATCGTGAATACCACGTCGTCAGCGTTGAAGGCATCTCCGTTGCTGAACGTGACATCCTGCCGCAGATTGAGCGTCCACGTCTGCAGGTCGTCGCTTGCCTCCCAGCTCTCCAGGAGGAACGGCCGGGTAAGGCCGTCCCAGTCTGTGAAGGTCAGGTATTCAAAGACGTGACGGAGCGCAGGTAGCGCCTGCTGCTCTGATACGCGTGCCGGATGATCCAGCCCTGGCACGAAGGTGGCCACACGCACGGTCCCACCGCGTCTTGGTCCAGTCGGCTCAGGGGTAGCCGTCGGCTTCGGCGCTTCGGTGGCCTCGACCGGTGCCGCGGTAGGCTCAGGGCTGCAACCGGCCAGAATCGTCGATGCGGAGCCCACGGAGACCCCGAGCAGCGTCGCATAGCGGATAAACTCACGGCGGCTCATTGTGCCGTTACAGTACTGTTCCTTCAAATCACTGATTGCCGGGTGCAACTTCTTCATCACGCCTCCTTGACGTTCTTATCGCTTGTGTTGAGGATATGCGGCATCGACGCAGTCTGGTCTCTTACGTTTCTCTGACGGGCCCTCCTTTTCTTTTCTTCCTCGCGTCACGTCCTTATGGACCAACTGACGGGCACAATCTTCTGGTCCGCCCGCAAGAGTGATTCGGCGATTCGGGACCCGGGCTTTGTCACGCATAGACAGGAATACCACCAAGCGTATTGGCCTGATTTGCACGTGCAGCGAAGCGCGGTACATCTCGTATAGCTGTCGAGTCCACCAAGGTGACCCGAGTCTGCAGAGCTGGTCAGTCGATGCTCCCGAACGTGCGATACCAAGTGGTTTGCCGTGGGGGTGACCCTGTGTGAAATGGAAGCCCAGTAGGCAGTTCGTGTAGATTGGTGAGATTTCCTCCTCGGATCTTCCAAGGAGGAGAAATGCACCGCAAGCGCTGAAGCAGGACGCTGAAGCAATGGGATATCTGTCTGCTCACACCTCCAGTGGGCTGGTACGAAGCCTGCGGCTGAATGCGATTGCCTCGGATGTGGCACCAGCAAGCCTTGACACAGAGACCACAAGAGTGTATACTGAAAGTGTTGATGTTCACCTATTCACTATATCGAGATTATAATCCATAGATCGCTATCTGTCAAGGAGGTTCGGACGTGGAGAGGCGCAGCGTCGATTTGATGATCGTCGGAGGCTACGTCGTCACGGTGGATGACGACAATCGCGTACTCCCAGATGGGGCAGTCGCTGTCAAGGGTGACCGCATCCTCGATGTCGGCCTTACTGAGGACCTGACGTCCCAATACACCGCTGAGAGGACTATCGATGCGAAGCGGAAGCTCGTCATGCCGGGCCTGGTGGACACCTACCATCACGCAGGCCACGGGCTCATGAAGGGTATCTACCGGGTAGGTAGAGGATGGCCGTGGGAGGAGCTCAATTTCCATGCCAGCACACCAGCGTGGTGGTACGCGGACGGCAGGCTCAGCGGCGTCGAGCACATCAAGTTCGGCGTGACGACATCGGCCGTTCATATTGGCGCCACGCCGCGCGCCGATGTTCCCGCTCCGGCGGAACAGGCCGCCAGAGCTATCAACGAGGTCGGCATACGAGGTTTCGTGGGCCTTGGCCCTCTAGATCCGGTCCTGGATGAGCGCACCGGGCACCTCACCACGCCGTGGCACAGCGTGGTCTACCGGGAAGGCGAGCCGGTTGAGCAACCCATCATCTACGATCAGATGATTGACGTTACCCGCGACGTGATCGAGCGCTTCAACGGGACGAGCGAGGGGCGTGTACGCGTGATGATCACCACGCCTCGCCTATGCGGTGAAAATCCTGCGTACCGGCCCGTGCCACCTTATGCGGAGCAAGATGTGGATGCTGTTCGAGAAAAGGCTCTTGAAGTCCGGCACCTAGCGGACGAGTACGGTGTACTCGTTCACACCCATGGTTTCCGTGGGGTTTTCGAGTGGGCGGAGGAGAATCTTGGGGCGGAGGCGCTGCGTACGATTCTTGGGCCGGACACCATCTTCGCCCACATGAATGGACTGACAGACCGAGATATCGAGATCATGGCGGAGACGGACGTCGCCGCCGTGGCCGTTCCCATCGGGCACACGGATATCGGGCCTTGCCCCATCGTCAAACTACTCAGGAACGGCGTGCGTGTGGCTGTCGCCACGGATGGTGCGGCACCTTTCCATCATTCTGATCTCTTCCTTGACATCCATCGGGCCATGGTGATGCAGCAAATGGAGCATCAAGATAGATCCGTTCTGCCGCCAGGGCGCGCTCTGCGGTTGGTCACGGCGGAGGCAGCCGCCGTCTTTGGAATGGAGGACGAGATTGGCTCCCTGGAAAAGGGCAAGAAAGCAGATGTGATCCTCATCGACTTGGATCAACCTCATCTCACGCCTTTCGTCGATCCTATCAATACGATTGCTTGGTATGTCCGGGGCAACGACGTGGATACAGTCTTGGTGGACGGAAAGGTTCTGATGGAGGCTGGCCAGATTCTCTCTGTTGACGAGGACGAGGTTTTGGACCGTGCCCGTCAGGAGGCCGACGCGGCATTTGCTCGCTTCGATCTGGATGAGTATTTGGATCACGGCGCAGGTTATTGGCAAGGGTGGCGTGAGGATCCCGGACGCTGATCCGTGCTTCTTCGGAGAAACCGTAAGCAAACAAGGGGCTTGACCGTCGGTCGCAGCATCGACAGGGCGGGATAGACCTACAGGCCTGCGCGTCCCACCCACCAGGCCATCCTGTCAGACAAGAGGGGCCAGCTATCGAGACGATGATCCCTAGATTGAACCAGGACCAGATCGCGCAGATCCACAACGCCAGCCTGCGCATCTTGGACCGCACCGGTGTGCGCTTCTACGTCCAAGAGGCCCTCGATCTCCTTCGCGGCGGCGGGGCTGACGTCTCTGACGGCAACCTTGTCCGCGTGCCGGCCGCTCTCGTCGAGTGGGCCCTCGACACGGCCCCCAAGCGCATCGAGATCTACGATCAGACCGGCAAGCCCGCAATGACGTTGGAGGGCCACCGCAGCTACTTCGGTGTCGGGTCGGACTGCATGCACATCTATGACCCCTTTACCGGGGAGCGGCGGGCGGCGACACTTGAGGATGTGGTCAACGGCGTGCGACTCGCCGACGCGCTTCCGAATCTTGATTTCGTGATGTCGATGTTCCTCCCCAGCGATGTGCCGGACGATCAGTATGAACGCCGTCAGATGGTCGCTATGCTGGAGGAGAGCACGAAACCGATCGTGTTCGTGGGGCAAGATGCGGACAGCACTGCCCACGCCGTGAACCTGGCCAAGGTCGTCGCGGGGGGCCTAGAGCCCCTCCAGGAGCGACCTTTCATCATCAACTACGTCAACACGGTGTCGGTGTTCCGGCACAATGAGGCAAGTGTGCGGAGGCTCCTGGCGGCCGCTGAGTTGAATCTCCCCACCATCTACGGCCCGGGCAACATTCGCGGGCTGACGGCTCCCATGACGCGGGCCGGTGCGCTCGCCCTGTCCAATGCCGGACACATGGCCGGGCTGGTCCTCTCCCAGCTGAAGCGCGAGGGCTCGCCCTTCATCCAGACTGTGCCGCGGGGTTGGACCACGGACATGCGCACGATGGTGGGCCTCTATGCCCCTGCCGATGGTCCTGAGGGCTTCGATATTGGTCATCACCACGGGCTGCCCATGTTTGGCACCGGCGGCTGTAGCGACTCCAAGGTCTTCGACGCCCAGGCCGCCGCTGAGGCCGCACTCACCCTGTACACCAGTGCGGCGGGCGGCGCCAACCTGATCCACGACGTCGGCTATCTGGATTCCGCAATGACCGGATCCCTCGGTCTGGTCGTGCTGTGCGACGAGATCATCAACTGGGTCAAGAGCCACCTCGAGCCGATGGAGATCAGCGAGGAGACGTTGGCCATGGATCTAATCGAGGAGGTCGGCTGCGACGGCCACTTCCTGTCGACGGACCACACCCTGCGTCACGTGCGGGACGACTGGCAGCCGTCCTTATTCGACCGCCGCGACCACAACAGCTGGCAGGGGGATGGAGCTACCAGGCTGGAGGAGCGGGCCCGAGAGAAAGCGCGCTCCATCATCGGTGAGCACCGAGCTCCCCGCTTGCCCGAGGCCGTCTCCATCCGTCTCGCGGCCATCGTAGAGGGGTAGGGGTTTGTTATCCTGTTGGGATCGTACCGAGCCCGGTCGGGCGCTGAGTAAGCCGAATCCAGACCCACCGCGAGCGTTGATCCGCACATACCCGCGCCCACAGCCGAGCCTCCAACAGCGAGCGGAGGTGCCGGGCTAACGGGTGCGCACATTCTCGAGAGGCGGAAGGAGGACGATCTGTGACGTTGGATGACATCCGTATCGACGACGATGAACTGATTCTGGTCAGCCCCTGCATCCTTGGCATTCCCACGCGCTGGGACGGCAAGTCCTGTCTGGCGGAGCAACTGGTGGCGCTGGCGGCCGAGGGCAAGCTGCTGCCCTTCTGCGCGGAAGTAGCCGGGGGGTTGTCCATCCCGCGGGGCGACGCCTCCATCCAGGCCCTTGACGGGGAGCGAGTCCTCTTCCGCGAACCGTCGGAGGTGGATGGTCACGACGTTCTGGACGGACGGGCGAGGGTCGTGACGAGCGACGAGGTGGACGTCACGGACGAGTATGTCCGCGGCGCCCAGATGGGCCTGGAGTTGGTCAAGCACTACGGGATCAAGACGGCCGTCCTCAAGGCCTTCAGCCCCTCCTGTGGTAGCCAGAAGATCTACGACGGGACGTTTACGCTCACGCTGAAGCCCGGACAGGGCGTCCTGGCAGCGCTGCTGGCGCGGAACGGCGTGAACGTCTATTCCAACGAGGAACCGCTTCCTGGGACAACCGTGAAGGACACGAACATGTAGGGCAGGTTTCTGTAAGCGCAGCGACACCTGCCGCCATTGTTGCCAGGGTTGGTCGTCGGGTATGGAAACCCGACCACCATCTGACCACGGAGACGAAGCCGAAGGCCGTTTCCCCTGCTTGCCGCTGCGCTGGTGTCTACTACCCCACGTCCTTCGACCGCAGCACCAGCGCGGTCGAACCCCCAAACAGTGCGGCGAAGGCCACGAGGAAAGCCCAGCTCATCAGCAGGTGGCTCCGCGTGCGCGTATAGTCGATGGCGAAGGTCTCCTCCCTGGATACGTCGATGGGACCGGGCTCCACCGTGACGGTCTTGCTCAGCGTCTCTGTAACCGTGACCGGGTCATTCACCGTCACTTGCGGCACAGAGATGGGCACCGTCTGCACCACGTCAGGGCCGACTGGTACCTCGATCTCCTCGGTGCGCGTCACCACCGTCACCGGCTCCCAGTCGTCGGCGGGCCGCTCTACGTCCATGTACACGGTCTCCGTCATCGGCTCAGGCTGGAATCGGCTGCGGGTAAGCTGGTTGAGCCCCTCGATATCCACCGTCGCGCCCATGGCCTTGATGGACCAGCGGGTGAAGGTAAGGACGGAGAGCTGCTTCGCGAAGGACGGCAGGTCGAACATCACGCCAGAGAAGATCATCTGGAAGTTGAGCATCACGAAGACGAGGTAGATGACCGCATTGGTATTGGGCACCACCGCCGAGATCAGCAGCCCCAGGGTGCTGGCCGCCAATGCGCCGAGGACCAGCGTGACGTACAATTCCAGCGGGCCGGGCAAGAGGACACCTTGCTTGGGCAGGCCGACGCGCAAGCTCACCACGAGCAGCAGGAGCAGGCATTGGACCAGGGCAAATCCGCCCAGCACCACCAGCTTCGACCCGATGTAGGGAAGGATGCGCAGGGAGACCATGCGCTCCCGTTGGTAGACCGACCATTCCTTGACGATCTCGTAGACGGAGCCGAAGAGCCCCAGGAGGATGGCCGCCAGCGCCAGCATGTGGAGCAGCCTCTGGGTGTCGTAGACCACGCTGTAGCTCGCGCTCTGCGCCGTCAGCAGCCCCTCGGCCAACTGACGCTCGATCGCAGCCGGGGTGTCCCCCACCAGCCAGCCCGGCTCGGCGACCAGGAGGACGAGCGCTCCAAGCAGAGGCATGACGCTCATCAAGACGACCAAGAGCAGCTTATCCCGCAGCACGAGATCCAGGTAGCGGCGGCTCAACACCCTGAGCTGCCGCAGCGGGTTCACCCTGGGGCGCCGCCGGGCTGGCGTGGAGGCAGCCTCCTGCTGCACCTCGCGAATCGCCTGGAGCCGGCCGGTCACGTACGCCTGGCAATACCGCGACCGCCTGAATTCGCTTTCCCACTTGGCCGCCTTCCTTTTTGCGACCTCCGGGTCGGGATCGTCCAGCACGTCGTAGATGTCGGCGAAATCCCCCGAGGTTACGCCGAAAAACTCGAAGACCTTCTGCGGTGGACCGAAATAGACCAACCGGCCTTGAGAGAGGAAGCAGACGTGGTCACACTGGACGATATTGGCCGTGGCGTGGGTCACCAGCACCACCGTGCGCCCGCCATCCGCCAGGCGGCGCATGGTCATCATCATCTTCTTCTCCAGACCGGGATCGAGGCCCGAGGTCGGCTCGTCCAGGAAGAAGAGGCTCGGCTCTGCCAGGAGCTCGGCTGCGATGCTGACGCGCTTGCGCTGCCCCCCGCTCAGGCTCCGCACCAGTTGGTCCCTCTGCCCCACCATCTCCACCAGTTCCAGGACCTCATCGATGCGCTGCTCGATTTCCTGCGCCGATGTGTCGGGCGGTAAGCGGAGCCGCGCCGCATACCGAAGGCCGGCGGAGACGGTGAGATCGCCGTGGACGATGTCATCCTGCGGGACGTAGCCGACCATTGTGCGGTAGAGATCGAAATGTCGGTAGAGGTCGTCACCGTTGACCAGAACGTGTCCATCCGCCCGGCAGAAACCGTTCAAGGCCATCACCAGGGTGGACTTCCCAGCCCCGCTGGTGCCCACCACGCCTACGAACTCGCGCGGTGCAATGGAGAGGCTGACGTCATTCAGAATACGCTTCGAACTCGCGGCTGCGCCCACCTCGCGCACCAGCCGCAGCGCATCGAGACGCACGCCGGCCGTTGCTGCGTACTGCTGAAGCTTCTCCCCTGTGTAGACCAGCGTGAAAGGACCGATTTGGACGCTGTCGTCCTCGCTCAAGCGGTGGGGGCTCGTGATGCGCTTTCCGTTGACGTACGTCCCGTTGGTGCTGTTCAGATCGGTGAGGATGGCACCCTGCGGTGTGGGGTCCAGCCGCGCGTGTTTCCGTGAGACCAGCGGCGCCTCCAGCGGGATATCCGCCTGGGCGCTCCGCCCGATGGTCAACGGTCTCCCGCCGGGGAGGGGGAGTGCGCCGACTCGCTTCGAGCCCAGGGGCCGATGGCCTACGCTGGACCCTTTGGTCGGCGCGAGGAAGGTGAAACTGACCGAGGCGCCGTCTGGATGGCCGATGCGCAGGACGTCTCCGTCCTGCAGCGCCGCGCCCGGGGAACGGCGTCCGTTGATGAACGTTCCGTTGGTGCTCTCTAGATCGCGGTAGTGCCACACACCGCTCCGGTACTCCAGGCGTCCGTGGTATGTCGAGACGTAGGGCAGCGGGAGGACGATGTCATTGTCTTTACCACGTCCGATCGACACGACCGTCTTGGTGAGAGGAACGTCGCGCTGCCGCCCGTCCATCGCGCGAAGGCGCAACACCGCGCCGCTGCGCCGGTCACTGTGCGTCCCCGTGGACGTGAGGGGACGCCCGCAACTGCGGCAGGTTCCTGTGGTGGACGACGCGGCAGCGCCGCAGTGTGGACAACGGGGGCCAGCCATCGGGACCTCCTTCTGAGCCGGGACTCCTGGCCCCTGGAGCGACAGGGCTGGAGGGGCAACTTGCCGGACTCTACTATAGATTGGGGGAAAGGGCAAGATGCCTGCGCCGAGGGGCCTTCCGGGAGGACGGAGTCACGAAGAACACAAAGTGTAGGGCAGGTTTCTGTACGCGCAGCGACACCTGCCGGCGTCGTCAGTCGGGCTTTCGAACCACAAAGGACACGAAGATCACAAAGGGCACGAAGCTGTAGGGCAGGTTCTGCAAGCGCAGCGACACCTGCCGCGGTGGTGGTGCGTGTCGGGTACGGAAACCCGACATGACTCTTGGTGTCCTTGGCGGTTCCTTACTGTTCTTCGTGGTACCTCAACTGTTGTACGCCGCCAGACCGACCGTGCCCGGCCCCCCGTGCACGCCCAGGACTGGCGTGATGGGGCTCATCAACGCCTCCACCTGGCTGCAGCGCTCCAAGACCGAATCGAGCAAGAAGCGCGCATCGTCCGGGGCGGCACCGTGTAGCACCGCGGCGTGGACGGGACGCTCGGGGTCCACGCGCTCGAAGGTACCGTCCACGATGCGGGAGAGCGCCCGCTTTCTCGTCCGAATCTTTTCCACCGGCTCCAGGATACCGCAAGTGTGATTGACGCCCAGCATGGGCTTCAACTGCACCACCGAGCCCAGGAGCTTGGCCGCTGCCCCGATTCGCCCTCCGCGGTGGAGGTACTCCAGCGTGTCGACCGTCAGAAGCACGCTCATCCGCTCTCGGACGCTCTCGGCCGCAGTGATCATGCCCCGGGCGTCGGCGCCGTCCTCGCGTGCTCGGGCTGCGGCGAGCACCTGCCAGCCGAGCCCCATGCTCAGGGATCGGGAGTCGAAGACGTGCACGGGCACGTCGACCATCTCGCGGGCCTGGCAGGCGGAGTCGTAGGTGCCGCTGAGGGCGTCGCTCAGGGTGATGACCACGATCTCCTCAGCGTCCAGCGTCGCGAAGGTGCGCACGAAATCCCCGGGCGTTGGCTGCGACGTGCTTGGGTGATCGGGGTCCTCCGGGAGGCGCGCAAAGAAGGTCTCCTGATCGATGTCCACTCCGTCGACCAGCTGGTCACGGCCCCACAGAACGTAGAGGGGCACGATGGTCAGGTCGTACTCGCTGATCAAGTCGCTGGGTATGTCGCTGGTGCTGTCTGTCACGAGCGCCACACTGTGCCGTCCGTCTGTCATTGGTCCTCTCCTTGGCTCGCCTGCTCCTGCGTATGGATCTACCGGAGGTAGAAACACTGGGGAGCGCCGGTCGTTGCGCGCATCGGCTTGGATGCCCATGTCAACCACGAAGGACACGAAGGAGCACAAAGGGCTCGAGGTCCCCCATTGGGTAGACTTCATGCCCTTCCTGCCCTTCGCACCATTCGTGTCCTTGGCGTCCTTGGTGGTTCATCCTCCCCGCCCCGCAACAGCTTGCCCATTTCCCGAATCGGGTGTACAGTCGCTTGGTGCTTTCTCAATCTCAAGGATACCTTCTATGGAAACGCCCACACTTGCCCCCGAGTCTCATCCGCTGCGCAGCGTTCATACCTCCAACCTACCGGAGATCCTGGCGCAGCTCAACATCAGCCTGGTCGTCAGCACCTACCAGGCTGGCAAGGTGGTGCTCGTGCGGAGCGACGGCGAGACGATCAACACCCACTTCCGCACGTTCCAGAAGCCCATGGGGCTGGCCGTCCATCAGAACCGGCTCACCATCGGCGGCAAGAAGTCCGTCTGGTACCTGCGCAACATGCCGGCGGTGGCCCAGAAGTTGGATCCCCCGGGCAAGCACGATGCCTGCTACCTGCCGCGCCGCATCCACGTCACCGGCGACATCGACGTCCACGAGATGGCGTGGACCGCGGACGACGAGCTTTGGGTGGTCAATACTCGGTTCTGCTGCCTCTGCACCCTCGATGGGGACCACAGCTTCACCCCTCGCTGGCGGCCGCCCTTTGTGTCCGGCCTGGCGCCTCAGGACAGGTGCCACCTGAACGGCATCGCCGCGGTGAACGGCCGTCCGAAGTACGTCACCGCCCTGGGACAGACGGACACGCCCGGCGGGTGGCGGGAGAACAAACGGGACGGCGGCATCCTGATGGACGTGGAGACAAACGATGTGCTGCTCCGGTCCATCTCCATGCCCCACTCGCCGCGGTGGCACGACGGCAAGCTCTGGGTGTTGGAGTCCGGCGAGGGCAGCCTGGCCGTGGCGGATCTGGAGAGCGGCAGTCTCTGGACGGTGACCAGACTGCCTGGCTACACCCGCGGCCTCGACTTCGCTGGACCGCTAGCGTTCGTGGGCCTGTCGCAGGTGCGGGAGTCGGCCACCTTCAGCGGCATCCCCCTGGTGGAGCGGCTGGATCGGCGCATCTGCGGCGTCTGGGTGGTGAACGTGCAGACGGGCAAGACGGTGGCCTTCCTGCGCTTCGAAGAGGGGGTGCAGGAGATCTTCGCCGTGCAGGTGCTGCCGGGCATCAGGTTCCCGGAGATCATGGAGTGGGACGATGAGCGGCTGGGCCAGTCCTACGTGCTGCCGGATGAAGCGCTGGCCGACGTGCCACAACGCATACGAGACGTACGTCCGATAGAGCGGGGCACGGCTCGAGGACCGAACGTTGACATTATGAGCACAGAGGTCTCCAATGACTGAACGCGAGAAGACCCTCCAAGAGGCCTACGAGACGGAGATTGTCCAGGCCTGGCGCGAGCAGCTGGCCGAGGCGTCCGAGAACCCCTGGCTGGCGGACCTGCTGCTCCGCTACGGCGACAGGATCCTGGACCG
>CAZIWL010000101.1:0-15649 GCA_964542755.1 uncultured Anaerolineales bacterium | reverse complement strand
GTCCAGTATGGTCTCTACTTCCTCCTTGCTCCAGTCGAGCAAGGTGACGAAGTCTCGTCCACGGAAGCTTTCTGTCTTCATAAGTTTATACCTCCATAGTACAACAAGTCTTGTCGGGTATGCACACCTCAAGAGAGCATTGATCAGGTCCAGTAACCGCTGACCAGGCCTCCCTCAGATGCGTCAAACACATGCTAAACGGTATGATCTAACCTCAACCCACGACCCACGCACCAGCGGGGTCCGGACCAAGAATCGGTCGGCGCTTTGTGCCTCCAGCCGCCAACGAGACCAGCCTCTCCGTGGCCCGTCTCACCGGCGCAAAACATGGAAGTCAAAGAAATCAGGCAGGAAGTAATTGCACGAATACTCGACGGGGGCGAAGTCCTCCGTCAGCAGCGTCTCGGACAAGAGTAGCAGAGCTTCTCCCGGATCGATCTCCAGGTGCTCTGCCAGCGTGTCGCCAGCGTTGAGTGCGGTGATCTCGGCAACAGCTTCACAGATGTGAAAAGAATCCCGTTTCGCCAGCAGATCGAGCACCGATCCATCGAACGACGCGTCCACTGCCTGAGGCGGTAGGACCTCTACCGGCGCGTAGTCGATAAGATACGCGGCCGAGCGACCGTCGACGGCGATCGTGCGCCGGACGCAGGTAACCGGGTCCGATGGAGACAAGCTGAGCCTTGCTGCCAGGTTCTCGTCCGCCGGCAACTCCTCAACGCTGAGTCGGAGGACTTGCGTTGACATGCTGTGCCGTTCCGCTATCGCCAGAATGCTGTCAAGACGCTCCAGCCCGCTGGTCATCCGCTCCCCATACGCGGGGGCCACGAAGGTGCCCACGCCGTGCCTACGCACGATGACGCCTTCCTGTTCGAGGTTGAATAACGCCTCGCGCAGCGTGGGGCGGGAGATCCCTAGTTGGGAAGCCAGACTCGATTCAGAGGGAAGCTGTTCACCGGGTTCATAGATCCCCTCCCCGACGAGTCTGAGGAGGTGCTGCTGGGCCTGGATGTGAAGGGGGCGCCGGTCGATTCTCAGTTCGTGCATGTTACGGATGGTAAGATGTCTTACAACTTGTCCCTTAGTATAACGCGGAAGCGGTAGTCTGTCAAATGGAGGTGACCTGGGCGGCCCCGATGCAAGCATTCGTTGCGCCCGATCTGCGGCAGGTCGTGTGGCTGGTTGAGAGATCATCCGCTGAAAGACCTTCTCCCGCGGCCTCATCGCCGCTTGGCTCCGCCGAGGTTCCTCTCCCCGAAAAGAGTTTCTCCTCGCCTCTCAGGTCAAGCGTCCCCACACCGGTGCCGAGCTATGTGCAGAGTGAGGTCCTTGACCTTGACACGATTGACTTCTGGCCTATCATTGCTCCACTATGCTGGAAGCTCGTGCACGTGACATCCGCTTAGGCTGGGTTCAGCAGCGGCGCCTGGGTTCTTGAGGAAACCGGTGACAGTCCTCACGCTCCCGACGTGGCCGTGGAATCTCGTGCGAGATCTCGCCAGCGCTCACTCCGTCAAGCTCTGGCTGGTGGGCGGCGCTGTCCGTGATCTCCTTCTGGGTCGGCCGGTCCACGACTGGGACTTTGCCGTCGATAAGAGGGCGATGGAACTCGCACGGGCAGTCGCTGACGCTTTGGATGGCCACTTCTTCCCTCTTGACGAAGAACGGGGCACTGCTCGAGTGGTCCTGAAGTCTGGGGGTCAGGCCTCGACCGATCTCGACTTTGCACGCCTCCGGGGAGAAGGCCTCTGGGCTGACCTGGCTGCGCGTGATTTCACGATTAACGCCATGGCGGTCGACGTCAGGGGGCAACTGGTAGACCCCCTGGGCGGGCTTGCGGATCTGGATGCCGGCTGCATCCGCGGCACCAGGAGGACGGTTTTCACAGACGACCCGGTGCGTCTCTTGCGGGGACCGCGTCTGGAGCGGGAACTTGGATTCCGGATGGAGCATCTGACCGAGGGCTGGGTTCGTGCCGATGCTCCCCTGCTGGTCGGCGCGGCAGCTGAAAGGGTACGCGATGAGCTCAGCCGCGGGCTGGCTGTACCTGTTGCATCTCAATTTGTGCGGCGGATGGATCGACTCGAGATGCTGACCCACATCTTGCCTGAAGTCGCACAGCTCCAGGGGGTTGAGCAGTCCCATCCTCATCGGTTCGACGCCTGGCGCCACACACTGAGCGCCATCGACATCGTCGATGGGGTAGTCGCCACGGCCACGGGAGAGCCCCTGCCGGCGGCGTTGGAGGCGTGCGCGGAGGTTCCAGCCTCCGCCTGGAGCGAGCTGATACGGAGGATGGGTCAGTTCGCGGGACCCGTACGGAGCCACCTGGCGGTCGTTGCGTCTGCTGATCGCGATCGACTACTGCTGCTCCGGCTTGCGGCGCTCTTACACGATGTCGGAAAGGCTCAGACGCGGTCCAGAGATCAGGATGCTGGCGACCTCTATTCCGGACACGAGTTGCGGGGGCGCGAAACTACAGTCAGCCGACTGCGGGCGCTTCGCTTCAGCCGCAGTGAGGTCAGTCGGGTGGGCTCCATGGTGGCAGCGCATCTCCGCCCTGGCCAATTGGCGCGGGAGGAACGCATCACGCGGAGAGTGATCTATCGGTATTTTCGAGACACAGGCGATGTTGGTGTGGACACCGTATTGCTCAGTCTTTCTGACTACCTGGCAACTTGGGGCGCAAATCTGAGGGAGAGTTGCTGGGCTCGACGCCTGGATGTCGCTGAGCTTCTCCTGTTTCACTACTTTGAGTGCCCGGAGGGGACGGTCAATCCCCGGCTTCCCGTCGATGGACACGACCTGTTGGATGTGCTCGACCTAGAGCCGGGCCCGGAGATCGGTCGGCTTCTCGATTTGCTTCGTGAGGCGGCAGCGGTCGGGGAGATTGGGACGCGGGAGGAGGCCCTCACGCTAGCCCGAGACTCCGTCGAATCCTCGTAGGCGTCACCTGAGCGCCTGAGAGTAGGGAGACTATTGTGCCATCATCCCGTGCCATTCGCCCCCAGCTCAAATTCCTCCAGCCGGAGAACGTCGCGCAGGTGCACGATGCCTCTCTGGAGATACTCTCCTCGGTCGGCGTCCGTGTCGACTCGCGAACTGCCTGGGAGGTCTTTGACAGAGAGGCCCGAGTCCGGCGCGAAGGGCGAAGGGCCTACCTGGCACCTGAGTTGGTGGAGGAGGCACTCCAGAGCGCGCCATCGACCATCGACATCTACGACCAGGAAGGGGCATGGAGTTTCCAGCTTGGCGTCGGGGAGGCTCACTTCGGCGTGGGGGTCACTGCTCTATTCTACCAGGACCCGGGGTCCGAGGAGACAGTTCCTTTTACACGGGATCGTTTCCGTTCGATGGTAAGGCTCGGTGAGCGACTCTCCAGTTTCGAGATTGTATCCACCGTGGGGATCATCCAGGATCTCTCGCCCGACGTGGCGGATCTCTACGCCGTCTTGGAATTGGCAGCCAACACCACCAAGTCGCTCGTCGTGCTCGTCTCCGACGACGAGCGGTTCGAAGACTGTCTGAGACTGTTGACCCACCTTCGGGGTGATCTCAGGAGCCGTCCCTTTGTCATCCCCTATTTCAACCCCATTTCACCCCTGGTGATCAACGCTGGAACAGTGAACAAGATGGTGACGGCTATCAGGTACGGGGTGCCATTCGTTTACTCCAACTACGGCATGATCGGTGCTACGACGCCTATCACGCCGGCGGGCACGCTGGCCCTGCTCAATGCTGAACTCCTTGCTGGTCTGACGCTCAGTCAGCTCATCAGGGCGGGTACGCCGGTCGTCCTCGGCAGCTTACCCGCGTCCTTCGATATGCGGGGGATGGGCACCTTCTATCAGCCTCAAGGGTATCTAGTCAACGTCGCTTGTGCCGAGATGATGGCCCATTATGGCATCCCTCACTGCGGGACCTCGGGGAGTGGCGTGGGGTGGGGTTCCGGCCTTGTGGCTGCTGGTCATCAATGGATGAATCATATCCTGGCTTCCGTCACTGCCATGGAGCTCGTCCCCTTTGTGGGCGACATCCTGGGAGCCAAGGCTTTCTCACCGAGGGTTCTGGTCTACGCGGATGACGTCATACGGGAGGCACGCCGGCTGGCTGCAGGGTTTGAGATCGACCATGGGGCAATTGGTCTTGCAGATATTGCCGAGATCGGCCCGGGGGGGACCTTTTTGGAGTCGGAACGCACGCTCGAGCTCTTTCGGGAGGCCTACCGGCAGAGCGACGTCCTGCCGCTGCTCACCTTGGAGGCCTGGCAGGAGCGGGGGGCGCCGCAAGCTGAGGATGCGCTCAAGCGATACACCCGTCAACTCGTTGCGGGACTCCAACCTCCTGACGGTTGTGCGGATCTGATGGCTCGTGGTGAGTCCTTCATCGAGGGACTCGGCCTCTCCTGACTCTCTCTTAGCAAACCCTATGAGCAAGCGCGGGGTCTGAACCCGCGCTTGCTTGAGTTAACGCCGTCAGCTCCGCAAGACTGTTCGACGGCGGGGAGAGCCACGGCGCTAGGAGGGGCTGTAGGCCTCTACGACCTCATTCATCTCCTGCCGAACGGCGTTTGGCAGAGGGTCAGGCTGATGGTTCGCCAGAATCTCCCGTACTTTGTCGCGGGCCGCGTCGACACGGCTCACCTGTCCCTTTGCGTACCAGTCTTCGAAGCTGTCTCGATCACTGAGCGGCGACAGGTACAGCGCGTCCCGCATGTGGGTTACGGTGTGTTCCTGGTCGAGATAGACCCCGCCGGGCCCCATTTCCATGATTAGGTCCAGGGCGAATGCCTCGTCGCTGAAGTCCCGCACCTCAAGGATCCGGCGCACCGTTTCCGCGGCCTCAGCCTCGAGGACGATCTCCTCGTATCTTAGCAGATTCGAGCCATCCAGGAGGCCCAATCCAAAAAGAACGCTCGCTCCAGCCACAGAGGGAAGCAGGAAGGAGATGGTGTCCTCCCATGCGGCCTGCGGTCCGGGGACCTTGGCACTGCTAGCGCCAGCGCCCACGATACTGGGCAACCCGTAGAAGCCGGCCATCTCCGCGACCATCATGCGCAACCGGAGGGCCTCGGGTGATGACGCCACATAGGCACCCGTTCGCAAATCCAAGGTGGCCGGTCCGCCGGAGTAGAACACCTTCGCACCCGGCTCTGCGATCTGGAGGAGTGCCAGGGCGCTGACGACCTCTGCGTTCAAGACCGCCATCGTGCCGGCAAGTGTTACTGGAGACGTGACACCCATGGTCGCCATAGGATACATACCCACCGGAATCCCTGCTTTGGCGAAGGTCAGGGCGGCCTCGATGCCGCCGGCATCCTGCGTGAGGGGGGAGATGGTGCACACGAAGTTGCTGAAGATAGGCTTCTCCTTCAGGGCCGTTCGTCCTCCGGCCACGGCGGCCGCCAGGTGGATTTGGGCCTCCGCATCTCTGGCCGACGTCACCGACTCCGTTAGGACGTGCTTGCTGCTGTTCAGGAAGCAAGCCTCCAACTCCTCCACCGCCAGGGCCTCGTTGCTAATGTCTTGAGCGCTCACAGTGGGGCTTACAATGTCTACCGGGTCCAAGTAGTCGGAGATGAGGGCCATAGTCTCGATGTCGGCTTTCGTTGTACCCCGGCGCTCACCCGTCTCGAAGTCAATGGCCAGAGCTGCGCAGCCGTCTTGAGAGTAGTACGTCCTCTCCATCCCCAGATCCAGGTCGTGTTCGCCGTCGCGTGCATGGAGCACGAAGGAGGTAGGGGCTTCCTCAAGTGCAGATGCGATGACATCCGGGGGAACTCTCACTACATCCTTGAGAACCTCCGCGCCAGCGCCTTGCCATATCTCTCTTGCTACTTCCGAGTGGAATCGGACGCCGCGCTCCGCGATCAGTGTAAGCGACTGATCGTGGATCCTCCGCAGGACTTCCTTAGTGCTGCCAGCTAATAGCATCAGTGACTCCTCCTATATCTGGTCGGACTATTCGGGCCTAAGCGCGGTTGGGATACTTGACACGACACCGCAAATCCTATATAATATATTATACTTCAAATCACAGCGACGTCAACTTCACACCGGCACGCCTTTCAAGCCGCTGGTCTGCTTGGTAAGGCCCATAGGATGCTTAAGCTACCTAAGGAGGCAAAGGCATGCGACCGCAGTTCAAGATTCTGAGTGATGATTTGGTGGAAAGGATCATCGCAGAGGGATTTGAGTTGCTGCAGGATCCGGGAGTACGGGTCCACAACAGTGAGGCGCTGGATCTGCTCGCAGACGCGGGAGCTGATGTGGACTTCGATTCCCAGATCGCGTACATCCCCCGAGAGATCATCGAGCGGGCGCTGGAGACGGCACCATCAGACTTCCATCTATATGATCTGGGCGGCGAGTCGGTCGTCCACTATGGGGGCGACAGCGTCCAGTTCGATCCGGGGTCGGCTGCGATCACGGTCCTCGACAGTGACACGAAGGAGCAGCGGGCGCCCGTGACGGAGGACTTCGTCAAGTTCGTGAAGCTGGTCGAGACGCTACCGCAGATCGACGCGCA
Source organism: uncultured Anaerolineales bacterium (assembly GCA_964542755.1). Taxonomy (GTDB): domain Bacteria; phylum Chloroflexota; class Anaerolineae; order B4-G1; family B4-G1; genus SKLM01. The sequence goes on along the minus strand of CAZIWL010000101.1, from coordinate 9,121 downwards.
GAGCACGGCCTTTATCTGCACCGACGTGCCGGAGGAGATCGGGGATCTCTATCGTCTCTATCTGGCCCTCAATTATATGCGCAAGCCCATCGTCACCGGCGCGTTCCGCAAAGATACCTGGTGGACTATGAAGGACATGCTGGTTGCCGTGGCTGGTGGGGAGGCGGAGCTTGCGGAGAAGCCCATTGCTATCTTTGACGTCTGCCCCTCGCCCCCCCTGCTGTGGAGCGACCTGACGTGCCAGAACATGATCGATTGTGCACGGCACGGCATCCCCTCAGAGCTCGTCTCCATGCCGCTCGCGGGCGCCACGGCGCCGGTGACTGTGGCGGGTGCGGTGGTTCAGCATGCGGCGGAGTGTATGAGCGGCGTGACCATCTGCCAATTGGCTCAAGAAGGCGCACCCATTGTTTGGGGCGGGTCGCCCGCGGCCTTCGACATGCGTGAGGGCACGACACCCATGGGGGCTGTCGGCACCTGGATGATCGACACCTCATACACCGAGGTCGGCAAGGCCCTGGGACTGCCGACGCACGCCTATCTGGGCATGAGTGACGCCAAGGTAGTGGATGCGCAGTGTGGACTGGAGTCCGCCGGGGGCACACTGCTTGCAGCCTTGGCCGGCGTGAACATGGTCTCGGGTGCTGGCATGATGGACTTCGAGAGTTGTCAGAGCTATGAGAAGCTGGTCATCGATGCTGAGATCATTGGTATGGCCAAGCGTCTGATTGCCGGCGTTGAGGCCCGCGACGAGCCCATTGCGCTGGATCTGATGCGGAGCTTGGGCCACCGCGCGGACTATCTCGGACAGCTTCACACCGCCAAGTGGTTCGGCAAGGAGCAGTACATACCCTCCGAGGTTATTGACCGTGGGTCTCTTGATGCCTGGAAAAAGAAGGGGGCAATGACGACGTGGGAGCGAGCCCGGGACCGGGTGGCGGCGCTCTTGCCCACGTATGAACCCTCCCCCATGCCGGATGACATGCGCAGCGAAATCCGCTCCATCACGCAGACGGCGGCTCAGAGCTTTGGCATGGATGAGTTGCCTCCCCTACCCGAGGCTTAGGATCAAGCGAGGAGAGAGAACATGGCAAACGAGATTCTGACCAAGATTACGCGCAGCTTGGTGGAGTGCGAGCCAGACGAGACGGAGGCCTTGACCAAGCAGGCCCTGACCACCGGCGTCGAGCCGCTTGTGATCATCAATGAAGGACTCGTGCCCGGCATGGAGATCGTGGGACAGAAGTTCCAGTCCGGCGAGTACTTCTTGCCCCAAATGGTCATAGCAGCCAACGCGATGCAGCAGGCTATGGAGCTGCTCGAACCGGAGCTGCAAGCGCGCCAGCAGGTCTCAGAGTCGGCCGGCACCGTCGTCATTGGTACGGTCAAGGGCGACATTCACGAGATCGGCAAGTCCCTGGTGGCGACGATGATGTCGGCGCATGGCTTCCGCGTTCACGATGTCGGCGTAGACGTGGACGTAGAGACATTCGTCCACAAGGTCAAGGAGACCGGAGCGAACCTAGTTGGGCTGTCCGCCCTCCTCACGACGACGATGACGGCCCAGCGAAAGGTCATCCAGGCCTTGGAGGAGGCGGGTATCCGAGACCAAGTCAAGGTCCTGGTCGGTGGTGCACCGGTGACGCAAGAGTGGGCGGAAACGATCGGGGCCGACGGATACGCTGAAGATGTCGTGGGCGCTGTCGATCTCAGCAAGCGTCTCATTGGCTGAGGTTGTACGGGGCCTGCTGTTTCGCAGGGTGCTGAAGCCAGTTGGGTTGAGCTTCAGCACCCTGCATTCTGGGAGCAGGGACTATGGGGCCTGATGCTTGGGCCGACGACGACGGGCTACTAGAGAAAAAATCTCTCCGGAGCGAAGTCTTTGAGCTTCTGCGTCGGAGGATCGTGAGCGGTGAGTACGGGCTCGGTGAATGGCTGCGTCAGGAGGAGATCGCCAACGAACTCGGCGTGAGTCCTACACCGGTCCGGGAGGCACTGGACGAACTCGTGGCGGAGGGGCTTGCCGAGCGCATTCCCTACCGTGGTGTCCGCGTACTTCAGCTCTCCGCGGAGGAGATCGTTGATGCCTACGTCTTCCGTCTGCTGCTAGAGGTCACAGCCGCCCGGCTATCGGCATTCAATGTCACGGAGGAACAAGCCGCGGTCTTGCACGGCATACTGGACGAGACGGAAGCGTTCTTGGCCCTGGATGATGTGTCGGGATACCAACTCTTGAATCGGCGTCTTCATCAACGGATTGCTGCCTCAAGCGGAAACGAGCTACTGGCCCGGCTCTACAAGCTGGTCGTTAATCGGTTCCCGGACTGGATGATGTACGGAGATCTCGCTGAGCAGCCCGAATTGCGGCGCAGCGCTATGGCGCGAGACCTCGGGGAGCATCGAATGCTCATCGATCTCATCACGTCGCATCAGGCCGAAGCCGCTTCGCGCCAAGCTATGCGTCATATGCGGGGCGTCGGTGAAGAGCTAATTGCCTGGACCGACGTCCCGGAGAGGATGCTTCGTGAGAAAGAGCAGGAGATCCAGGCGTTCCTGCCCCGCATCGAGACGTCAGACGACGGCTGACTCTGTTGCAGCGATAACCTGCTCCAGCTCCGCCAGGAGCTTTGGCTCCAGGGGTGTGGGATGATGGGTCTGGAGTATTCTCCGTGCCTCCGCACGGGCCCAGTCTCTTGGTCCATCCCCTTTCTCTTCCCACTCGCTGTACGGCCGTCGGTCCATATGCTGGTGTACCCAAAGATCGTCCATATGCTGGCGGGTGTGCTCTTGCGTTAGAAAGTGTCCGCCCGGCCCCACGGCATCGACGACGTCAAGTGCCAGTGTCTCCTCGTTGACCGGGATGCCTTCCATCATCTTCCGGACGATGCGGAAGATCTCACAATCCATCAGCATTTGCTCGTACGACCAGATACGGCTGCCGTCAAGGAGGCCGACGCCGAGAAGCATATCGGACATCGCCGCTGAGGCCATCAGCGTGGAAAGACTGTTCTCGATGCCGGCTTGCCAGTCCGGTTCTTTCGCACCGGTGGCGAAAGAACCCATCGATAGCGGGATGTCGTAGAAGTCGGCGAGCGCGTTCGTCGCTGCCCCAAACAGAAAGTCCTCTGGGCCGCCACCGGTGTAGGCTCCGCTGCGGAGGTCCATTGCTGTCTGAGCGGCGGCATAATAGACGGGCGTCCCAGGGTAGGCCAACTGGATCAATGCTAGCGCGCTGATCACCTCCGCATTGCCCACGGCCAGCGTCCCGGCCATCGTGGCCGGCCCAGTGGAGGCACAGGACGTCATCGTCATGAAGCCCACGGGCAGCCCCGCCTCGGCTGCGATGAGGGCTGCATCCAGGCTTCCGCCATCCTGTCCGAGTGGCGGGAGGGTACACTGCATAATGGAGAGAACGGGGCGTTTCCGTAGAGCGTCTTGTCCACCCGCGATCAAAGCGGCCATCTTGAGGGCGGCTCTCGCTTCGTGGCTCGAATAGATGCTCTCCGTCTGAACGTGCTTAGTTGAGTTCCGCCACACGGCCAGGAGCTCGTGCAGCCCTCGGGTTTCGGGCGGGTAGTCCTGTGCCGAGACCGGGACCCAATGGAATCCAATCTCGGGCAGATGATCGGCGATGCGGGCGATATCGACCACATCCTGCAGACAGGAGCGCCGCAGCTCCTGGGTCTCGATGTCGATGATGTGGACGCCGCAGCCGTCCGTACCCACGAAGACGTGGTTGCCGTCCAACGACAAGTCCTGGGCCTCATCACGTGCTGCAAGGGCGTAGGCTGATGGTGCCTCGCCCAGAGCATCCTCGATCAGTGTGCCTGGTGCTTTGACGATCATTGTCTCCCGGTCTACCCGGGCGCCATGAGCCTCCCAAATGTCCAATGCTTCAGGCAGGGGGAATCTGACTCCGGTGTTCTCGATGAGATCAAGGGTGGCCGTGTGGAGGCGGCGGATGTCCTGCTGGTCGAGGACCTCCACTCGCCACTTCGGGTTGCTGATCGATAGGATCTTCTTGGTCAATTCCGCTAGCTCCTCATATGATTAGTGTGCTGCTACGCAGCGACGGTACGCATGGCACCTATTCCTAAGTGCCCTGGATCCGTAATGGCCTCGCCCGGAATGGCAGGGACCTGCCTACAGTACAGCAACGGACGGCTCGGTCCTTCAAGGACACGGATTCGGCCGAGGCGATCAGCCTAGAAAGAGATCCTTGGCGCGCCTTGGGCTTAACCACGAACCGGTTTCGAGGCTCACCTTAGAGACCTGACGCCGGGGGGGACGGGAGTGTCTTTTTCCTACATCCCGAGGGTACGGCCTCTCACGTCAAATCCCTCCTATCGGGAGATCAGCAGCGGGCGTCGGCTCCGCCGTAGGACCTCATCCACTTGGCTGCCAAGGACGATCTCCCTCACAGGATCGAAGCCGTAGCCGCCCATTGCAATCAGGCTGCATTTCCGTGCCTTCGCCGTCCGCGTGACTACGCCAGCCACAGGCCCGTATCCCTTCACAAAGTCAGCCTGCACTCTTCGCTCACGTAGGTAGGTCTTTGCTTCTTGCAGCGTTCTGGATGTCGTACGCCCTGTCTCCAATACGGTTACCACGACCAGCGGGATGGCCCACGCCATTGACAAGTACGTCGAGACGTAGAGGGCCTCCCGCGACTTCGGGCTCCCATCATAGGCTAGCAACACCCGCTGTAACGCCGGTGGTTGGGATGGAACGGTCAACACAGGGGTTGGACACCGCCGTATGATGGTGCTCATTCCGGAACCGAGACGGGCGGCTGGACGCGGGGCAGGGGGAAAGCTCAGGCTTAGGACCACGAGGTCAGCCCATCGGGCTCGGCGGCAGATCTCATTCGGCACGTGACCGAAGCCAAATACAAGATTGCCCGGCGTGTTGGCCTGCGTGCATCGGCGCAAGAACTCTTGCTCCATCATTTGTCTGCCCTTGGACGACACGTCGTCCTCCGGGGCCAAAACGTGAAGGCCATGCACCCTTCCACCCTCGCGCTCGGCCAAGTCCAGCGCGTAGTCGAGGGCATCCCAACTTGTGTCCCTTCCGTCAATTGCCACGAGGATGTCCGTGAACATTCTTCCGGCTGGATCGGCGGCCCGTCTCTTCCTGCGCCATTGACCCGGGCGGGGGCCGGGCTCAATCTCTGCGGGTGTCACGGCGTCGAGGATTCGCTCGCTCAGTCGAGCCACGACGCGTCCCGGTCGTAGACTGTACCGAGCAGCCAGGTCTTTGGCTGCGGCCCCAGGCTCGATGTCCCAGCCAAGTTCCTTCTCTAGGCTGGATCTGTGCTCGCTTACCCAGACGTATAGATCCGTCTCCGTTCGCTCAGGGAAGTATCGGAGGATGTTTCGGACCCCAATCACCTGGACGACGGGCAAGTAGACATCATCGTACCATCGATAAACCGCCTCTTCGTAGGACGTGTCCCGCTTCTCCTCTAGATCCAAGCGCAACCGGTGCTCTCTGATCTGCTTCTCCAGCAGCGGGTATTGGCCGGGGACGGTCATAGTCAGGTCGGCCTCGGGACGCAGTTCATCAAGTTTCGTCTCATCCAGAAAGCTGGCGTATTCGGCCTTGAGGATTAGTGTCTCGGCATTGACGTCCGGCGTGAGCGAGACTTTGGTTTGGACATCCGTGACATACGCCCATATGTGTGAGTCTCCGAGCTGGCGGGCTGCGGAGACACGATGGTTACCGTCGAGTACAAAGTAGACCTCGTCAATGCGGTAGACCCGTATTGGCCGGACGGGACCGGGATTGGTCAACTCCTCTCTGGCCTCGATCCACCGCGCCTCATCGCGGTCCTCTCGGGGGAGAAAGCTGCGTGTGAAATCAACGTACCGTCCTACGCTTCCGGTGATGGCGTCCAGTGGGATCTGTTCGAGTCTCCGTTCGCTCCGCGCTTTCCCTCTAAGATGCTCTCGGACCTCGTCATAGGCGAGGAGGTTGGGCGGCCGGCCCGTTAGGCGGGCCAGAATCTCGTCCAGCGTCGCCCGAGCGCGGGCCCGGCGGAAGTCCTGGACGGCTGCTGAGGGTGCCTGTGTCACTGGATGGCCTTACTCTACCAGACTAAAGGATGTGGGCCAGGAACTGACGCGTGCGTTCCTCCTCGGGATCTGTGAACAGTTTCTCCGGAGGCGCGATCTCGGCCCATCCACCGTCAGCCATGAGGATTACCCGATCTGACACGTCCCGGGCGAAATGGATCTCGTGTGTGACGACCACCATGGTCATGCCCTCGCCTGCAAGCCGCTCCATCACTTCGACGACCTCGGCAATCAACTCGGGATCAAGGGCCGACGTTGGCTCGTCGAACAGCATGATTTTCGGCTCCATACAGAGGGCCCGGGCTATGGCGACGCGCTGCTGCTGCCCACCCGAGAGTCGGGAGGGATACTCATCGCGCTTATCCGAGAGCCCCACCCATTCGAGGAGTTCCTCCCCCTTCTCCGTGGCTTCCCTCTTGGACAGCCTCTTCACGGTCAGCGGAGCCTCCATGACGTTCTCGAGGGCGGTCATGTGGGGAAAGAGATTAAACTGCTGGAAGACCATGCCGGCCTTCTTCCGAAGCTCGCGGATGTGGTATCGTTGCCGGCGGAGGGGTTCCTGGGCGTCAATCTCCAGTTCGTCGACCTCAATGGTACCGGCAGACGGCTCCTCTAGGAAGTTGAGGCAGCGTAGGAAGGTGCTTTTTCCGGCGCCCGAAGGGCCGATGATCACGACCACCTCACCCGGGCTCACATCCAGATCCACTCCTTGGATGACGTGCAAGGGGCCGAAGTACTTATGCAGGTCCCGCACTTTGATGATAGGCTCCGACATACGTCTATCTCCTTTCGCTGCGGGCCATATGCTCTTCGAGCTGACCCTGGAGGAACTGGAAGACAACGGTTAGGATCCAGTAGAACGCTGCCGCGACCATGAACGTCTCAAGCGATCGGAAGTTCTGGCGCCCTATCTTCTGGGCGCGATAGGAAAGCTCCCAGATGCTCATGACCGACACTAGAGAGGAGTCTTTCATCATCGCGATGAACTGGTTTCCGATGGGGGGGATCACGATGCGGAATGCCTGCGGCAGCACAATGCGTCGGTACAACTGCGTCTGCGACATGCCCAACGCTTCAGCTGCCTCGTACTGTCCCTTGCCGATGGCCTGGATGCCGGCGCGGAAGATTTCCGTCATGTACGCGCCGTAGTTGACCCCAAGGGCGAGGGTGCCCGCCACCTGGGCGGGGAGGACAACGTTCACTCGTGGGAGCCCCAGGTACCATATGTAGATCTGTACCAGGAGAGGGGTGCCCCGGATCAGGGAGATGTAGAAGCCGGATACGCCGTTGGCTATGGGGTTCTTTGACAATCGTCCCAGGGCTCCAAGTAGTGCCAGGACAACGGCAAGGGCGATGGAGAGCGCAGAAATCCTCAGGGTCATCCAAGCGCCACCCATAATGAAGGAGAAGTAGTGCCGCATGAAAGCCACATCGAGGTTGAACCGGCGGAGCACCGAATAGAGGACGACCATGACAAGGAACCAGACCGAGGCGACAAAGATGGCGGTCCGCAGTTTGCGCGTCCTCTGGCTCGACATGAGCTGCTCGGACAAGGAGGTGGAGTCGGCTGCCTCGTACGATGTAGCGACGGGCTGGGACATCAGGACGGCGACAAGGGCTCCATACCAGCCCAGGAGGACGAGCAGGGGCCAGGCGATGCTGAGCTGTTCGGCGAACGATAGCGGATAGATGAGGACCTCCAGCAGAGGCAGGCCGACAGTGACGATAGGGCCTATCACGTACAGGAACAAGGCTAGCAGATGGGCCCATGGGCGAAGCTTCCACAGACCCCAGAGACTGATGATGCCTGTGAGCCCGCTGATGAGCATCCATGTGCGCAAAACATCACCCCAGACAGGCTGGAGCCCCTTCTTCGTCCAGGCGATGAAGGTCACCTTCTGATTGGCCGTCTCCCATACCCGCAACGTGCCGTCCGCTCCGCCTGAGAGGATCATCTCCGGGCCCCAGCCGAAGGCGACGCCGTTGACGCCGCTCAGGTGCCCCTCAAAGATCGCCGTGCTCTTGCCACCTGGAATCCGCCAGGTGCGGATTTTGTTGTCCTCGCCACCGGACAACATGGTCTTGCCATCCTCATGAAACCTCAGGGCTGTGACAGAAGCCCAGTGACCAATTGAGGGCCATTCGACCTGTCCGGTCTCGACTTCCCAGAATACAATGGTCGTGTCCTCACTGCCCGAGGCTAGGAGCGTGCCATCTGGACTGAATGCGAGGGCCGTTACCTGAAGCTCGTGTCCGAGCCAATCCTCGTCCGCTTCGTCGCAGGCTGCCTGGGTTTCTATGGCTCGTTCGTCGCAATAGCTGGCGAGGGTGCGCACGAGGGCGCCCGTCTGCGTATTCCAGAGGCGAATGCTCTCTCCGTAGTCGGTCGCAACCAACGTACCGTCTCCATTGAGAGCTATGGCTAATCGGGCGTCGGCATCCTGGGGGAGGGACTGCACAAGCGTTCCCGAAGCAATGTCCACGATGTGGACTGTGCCATCCTCCCCGACGGCACCTGCTACGCTACCGTCACTGGACAGCGAGAGGTCATTCAACTGGGTGCCCGCATCGATGGTCTTCCTCACCTCGCGCGTCCCAACATCCCACATGCGGATCTCACCGTCGGCGCCGGCTGAGATCATCGTCCTGCTATCCGGTGTGAAGGCGACACCGACGACGGAGCGTCGATGTCCCCGGAGACTGGTACGGGTCCAGCCCTCCTGCGCATTCCACAGGTAGACCCTCCCGTCGTTTGCTGAGGCCGCGATCAGCGAGTTGTCGGGGCTAAGGGCGAGATCTTGGATCCTACTCACAACCGCTAGACGGATGGGGCCGCCCGCGTAGTGCTGAACCGCATACAACAGGCTGAGTAGAACGGTGACGGAGACGAACACCAGGGCGAACTTGATCGCTCGGGAATGGGTCCCAGGTACGGAGTTGATGAATGACACTTTACGACGCCTCCTTTCGCAGGACGGCTTTGGCTCTCAGCGGCGTATGGTGGGCGGTCTCGTCAGTTCCAGTACCGCGTCGGAGTTCATCAAGGA
>CAZIWL010000100.1:0-15679 GCA_964542755.1 uncultured Anaerolineales bacterium | reverse complement strand
GAGACGGAACGGATGCCCACCAAGCCTGAAGACCCTATGAACACCCATCGAGAGATTGAACAACTGCTGCGGGAGCGTCACCATCCTGCGCTGCCTGGCCACTTCGTCCTCCCGGCTTACGAAGGGCACTCCATTGCCAATGTTGGACCAACCGTGGCGCGCATTCTGGGTGTACGAGAGGGGGCCGCGTCGCCCACGCTTCCGCGCTCCCTTTGGGAGTCACTCGCCGCCGACGCGTCCTCCGTCATCCTTCTGGTCCTGGACGCCGTCGGTTACCGGCAGCTGGACCGTTTTCTGCGTACTGAGGAGTCGGCCTTCTCCCGGCTGAGGGATGCGGGCACGTTGATCCCGCTGACCTCCGTCTTCCCATCCACGACGGTCTCCGGGCTCACCTCCATCTGGACCGGCCAGCCGCCCCTCGGCCACGGCTTCCTCGGCACCCGTCTCTTGCTTCCGAGGCAGGGCCTCCTGGCAAACCTCCTCCGGATGGCCCCTGCCGCCTACGGTGGGGGTGGACGACTGCAAGACTGGGGTTGGGACGCCGACGATTTCGTGACCGTTCCCTCAGTTGCAGGGCGCTTGAGCGACGCGGGGGTCGGGACGGTGATGCACACTCGTCGGGCCTTCCTGGGCAGCCCGCTCACGAGGATCTTCCTGCGCGGCATGGAGGAACTCGTCGGCTACGTGGGGTTGCCCGATCTTTGGCTGAACCTGCGCCGGACGCTCCGGCAGCGGCGTCCCGGGGAGCGTCTCTTCGTCGGAGTCTACTGGAGCGGCATCGATGCCGTGGGACACGCCTACGGGCCTGAGAGCAACTACCCCCCGGCCGCCCTCCATGATCTGGCCCGGTCCCTGTCAGAGGATTTCCTGAACCGGATCTCGCCGCCCTCGCGGGCGGGAACGCTTCTGCTCGTGACAGCAGACCACGGGCAGATCTCCACACCCCCGGAGCGTGTGGTGCACCTGCCGGCCCACCCTGAGCTGTGGGATGCGCTCCTACTCCCTCCGGCAGGTGAGTCCCGCGCGTCCTACGTGTACGTCAAACCGGGACAGCGGGAGCGGGTGCTGGGCTACGTCGCGAGCCACCTGGCGGACCGATTCGTGGCCGTCGAGACCGAAGAGGCACTTGAGGCGGGTCTATGGGGCTCAACGGCGCAGATCACGCCGGAGCTCAGGGCGAGGCTGGGGGACATCGTGATCATGGCCACCGGTGACAGTCGGCTCAGCACAAGACCGGAGAGGAAGGATGATGGAGACAGTGGTGGACTCAGGGGGCACCACGGGAGCTTGACGGCCGATGAGATGCTCGTCCCTCTTCTGATGACCCGTCTGGATGCGCTGTAGGCGAAGGGCGCGGCGACGCCCGTCTGACAGTCCCAGAAGGGGTCACATTCTGCGGCGGACCAGCTTCTGGGCCAGTTGGCGAAGCGCCGCTGAGGCGGGTTCTTGGAGCGGAGTCGCGTCCAGAGCTTGCACTGCCCTGTCGTAGTGCCCGGCGGCCAGCGATTCTGCGTACGTCCGACTCCCCACGTCCTCCAGCATCCGGCTCGCGCGGCAAACGTCGTCCAACGTCAGTTTCTCCTGCGATAGCAGAGCGCGCAGCTCGGCGCTCCGCTCCAGACCGTGGAGCACCGGCAGGGTCTTCTTCCGCCGTACGATGTCCGCGCCGACCGGCTTCCCGGTGACCTCCGGATCGCCCCAGATACCCAGCACATCGTCCTGCATCTGGAATGCCAGTCCCGCGTGTCGACCAAAAGCACGGAGCGCGCGACGCGCCCTGGGCGCCCCGCCCGCCACCAGCACCCCCAGGTCGCAGGACGCCGCCACGAGGGCAGCCGTCTTCCCCTCGATCATCGTCAGGTACTCATCGACACCCACATCGCAGGTCTCGAAGCCGATGTCCAGATGCTGCCCGTGCGTTAACTTGACGCACGTCTCGTTGAGGATCCTCACGGCCTCCACCACCGTATCTGGCGGCACCCCGCGGCCCTGAAGCCTGAGCAGGGCCAGTTGGGACACAGAGAAGAGGGTGTCCCCGGCGTTGATCCCCTGTGCCTCGCCCCACAAGGACCAAACCGTGGGCCGCCCGCGGCGCTGTCTGTCTCGGTCCTCGATGTCGTCGTGAATCAAGGTGAAATTGTGGAGGAGCTCGATGGCCGACCCGGCCGGCAGCGCCTGCTCCCACGTTCCGTGGCACGCCTCACATGATAGCAGACAGAGGATGGGCCGCAGACGTTTCCCCGCCCGGCCGTCACAGGCCTGGAGTGATGCATCGACCCAGCCCAGGTGGTAGCGCAGATAGCCAAGCAGGTCGGCCTGGGGTAGCTCCAGATCCTCAATCACCGCGCGCATCTCGGCCTCGATCTGCGGGAGAAAGGCCTCGAACGCCCGATCCAGCTCACGCGTCATCATCAAGGCTCCGGCTTCCTACGCCACGAAACCCCCGGCTGCGCTCCCCCGCCGGTGGCCCGCCGCGCCAGGTCGGCTCCACAACCTCCATCTGGCGCAGACTTGGGATGTCTCCGGCGCCGATGACGAACATGGTCGTTCGCAGCTGCTCCAAGAGAACGCTGATCAACGCCAGAACGGCGCCGGTCGAGTCGTTCGCCGCCTGGAGGAACGGGCGCGCGACGCCACACAGCGCCGCGCCCATGGCCATCGCCTTCGCCATCTCGGTCCCCTCGCGGATCCCCCCGCTGGCCACCACCGGGATCCCCGGCGCACCCTGTTGAGCCAGGAGCAGGCTCTCGGCCGTCGGTATACCCCAGGTGGCGAAAGCGTCTGCCAAACGCCTCTGATGCTCCGAGGTGGCCCGATACATCTCCACCCGGCTCCACGAGCTTCCTCCAGCGCCTGCAACGTCGATGGCCGCTACGCCCGCCTCCGCCAACTGGCGGGCGGCGTGCTCTGAAAGACCCCAGCCCACCTCCTTCACGATGACCGGGACCTCGAGTCCGCTGCAGACGCTCTCAATCCGCCCCAACAGACCGGCGAAGCACGTAGTCCCCTCAACCTGCAGCGCTTCTTGAAGCGGATTCAAGTGGAGCACCAGCATATTCGCTTCTACCATCTCTACGGCGCGCCGGCACTCGTCCAGGCCATAGCCATGATTGAGCTGGACCGCCCCCAGGTTGGCCAGAAGCGGCACACTGGGCGCCAGGTGCCGCACCTGGTACGTGTGGGCCAGGCCCGGATCCTCAATCGCGGCCCGCTGCGAACCCAGGGCCAACGCGACCCCTGCCTCCTCCGCCGCCTCTGCCAGGCGACGGTTGATCACCCCTGCGGCGGACGTTCCCCCCGTCATCGCCGAGATGATCAAAGGCCCATCGAGCTCGTAGTCAAGGAAGGCGGTGGTGGTATCGACGGTCTCCAGATCCAGGTCAGGAAGCGCCTCGTGCACGAGGCGATATCGTTCGAATCCCGTGGAGACTCCCTCGCATTCAATCTCCTTCTCGAGGCTGATGCGGAGGTGCTCAAGCTTACGTTGCTCGTGCATATCTTGTCTCGGCGTAACCACTCGTGTGCATCCGTGTTATCATAGGCGGTATGATACTCGCAGCACAGGGTGATGTCAACCAGGTACAGAAGGGTTTGACAAACGTGCTACTGCGAGTAGAATAGGACGACACGAAAGATGAGCGAGAACCACTAAGGAGGTAAGCTATGGCAGACACGCTAGAGGAAATCCGCGGCATTATCGTCGATCTCCTGGGGGTCAAGCCGGACGAAGTGACCCTCGATGCCAGTTTCCGAGAGGACCTGGGCGCCGACTCCCTCGACCTGGTTGAGCTGATTATGGAGTTTGAGGACAGCTTCGGCGGTACCATCTCCGATGAGGAAGCACAACAGATTGAGACCGTCGGACAGGCCGTTGACTATGTCGACAAGCGTATGAAGAGCGCGTAAGCTCTGCCCTGTTCCAGCACCGGGTCCCTTCGGCCCACCTGACCGGCCGTCCATGCCAGCCTTGGGCGACCCAGCCTCATAGGCCATCGGCGTCAGCCGATGGTCTTTTGCTGACAAAGCATCAAGTACCAGAGGGGGAGATGGATCTATGGAATGCAACCTCGAGGCGAACCGATCAGACTGTACGTGCACCTACGAACCGTGCCCTCGCAAGGGCAAGTGCTGCGAGTGCATCGCCTACCACTGGCGCCACCAGGAACTCCCAGGCTGCCTCTTCCCTCCCGAGGCCGAGCGCACGTACGACCGATCCCTGGCGCACTTCATCCGTATTCACGCCTAGTCCCTCCCACGGAACCCGGTTCCACTGGAGGGGGCGTCCCTCCGGTGGGCCGCACGTTGGGCTGGGTATCCGATGTCCGGGGATTCCCCGTCCGGTGCCTCTGCAGCCCGGTGCCTCTGCAGCCCGCTACCCCCAGTAGCTCGTTTCGCCGTTATGAGCTATAATACCTCGCCAATGTTCGGGCTCTGAGGGTGCACCGCGCTCGCCCGGAATCGCCTGCGAGCCCCATCTCCTAACGCCAGCTGCGACTTGGAACTGAGGAGCAACCAGATGCCAGCCAGGGAACGCGTCACGAAACAACTCCAGTATGTCCTTCTGCTCGTATTGGCCGCAGGTCTCCTCCTCGGGACGACGGCCCAGGCCCAGAGTCAGACCCTCTATTGGGAGCGTTTCGACGTCAACATTACCGTTCTAGAGAACGGCGATTTCGTCGTCGAGGAGATTCAGCGCATCCAGTTCACCAGCGGGCAATTCCACTTCGGCTACCGCACCATCCCCATGGACCGCCTGGAGGATATCACTGACGTCGGCGTCTGGGAGGGGGACCGGAGGTATGAGCGAGGGGGCAGCGGTGAGTACACGTACCGGACCTCCGTGGACGATGGGAACTTTGATATCCGCTGGTACTTCCCCTACACCTCCGGCACCGCCCACACGTTCATCCTGAGATACACCGTCAAGGGTGGGCTCCGGTACTACGAGGGCGGGGATCAACTCTACTGGAAGGCCGTCTACGCCGACCGTGATTTCCCAGTGAGGAGTTCTACGGTGACGGTGCGCCTGCCGGACGCCGCCGAAGCCGAGCCCGTCGCCGCCTACGATACCGATGCAGAGATCAGAGGGCGCGGCACCAGCACGGTCACGTTCGAGGCCCAGGAGACCATCGATTCCGGTCAAGAGTTCGAGGTGCGGGTCCAGTTCCCTAACGGCATCGTCCAGGGCTCGAAGCCTGGTTGGCAGGCTGCCTACGATAGAAGGGCGAACTGGGAGGAGAACTATGAGGACATCGCGAATCTCGGCTTGGGAGTGCTGGGGGCGCTGACCCTTCTGGTCGGACCGCTGGGCCTCCTGCTCTTCTGGTACCTCCGCGGTCGCGACCCCGAGGTATCGCTGCCTGTCGAGTACCTTTCGGAGCCGCCGTCGGACGACCCGCCGGGTGTCGCGGGTACCCTCGTGGACGAGAAGGCTGATATGCAGGACATCATCGCCACGCTGGTGGACCTCGCTCGCCGCGGGTATCTAAAGATCGAGGAGGAGCGCGAGAGGGGCTTCTTCAAGGCCAACAACTACGACTTCACCTTCCGCCGCACCGGAGAGGATACGGGCGGCCTCCTCGCGTACGAGCAGAAGGTTCTGTCCGAGGTCTTCAAGGGGCGCAGCCAGCGCAGCATGTCCGATCTGCGGAATGAGTTCTATCAGGCGATTCCGGACATCAAGAAGAAGCTCTACAAGCAGACCGTGGACCGTGGATACTTTGCCAGGAGCCCTAATAAGCAGCGGAAGCGGTACGCGGGCATCGGCGTCGCGCTGCTGATCGGCGTTGTCGCCTGCGGCATCGTGAGCGCGGCCCTTCTGGCGGACTATGCCGGGGCCGTCATCTGTCCCTTCGTGGGCATAGGCGTGACCGCCATCGGGGTCGCCATCATTGGGCAGTGGATGCCCGCCAAGACCCGCGAAGGTGCCGAGATGACCGCCCGTTGGAAGGCATTCAAACGTTACCTGGCTGACATCGAACGTTACACGGAGCTGAGCGAGGCCACAGACCAGTTTGATCAATATCTTCCCTATGCCATCGCGCTGGGCGTAGACCGAAACTGGGTTCGTACGTTCTCCCGCATCGAGGATACCCCGGTGCCGGTACCGATCTGGTACGTCCCCACGCCCGGCCGGCGCCTCGCTGGCGGCTCCCGTGGCCCCGGCATGGGGAGCTCCCCGGCGGCAGGCGGCTCGGCCCCGTCGCTCCAGGGTATGTCCGACGGCCTCTCCGGCGGGCTCCAAAGCATGTCGGATGGGCTCACCTCTATGCTGAACTCCGCTGGCTCGACGCTTTCCAGCCAACCCAGTAGTTCTGGCAGCGGTGGCGGTTTCTCTGGCGGTGGAGGCGGCGGCGGAGGAGGTGGAGGTGGCGGAGGTGGAGGCGGGTTCGGCTAGAAAGCACAACGCGCCGACAAGACGACCGTTGAGGAGACAAGACCTATGAACACTGGCAAGACCATCGGTATCATACTCATCGTCATCGGCATAGGTATCTGCGCCGTCACAGGCGCCTGGCTTCTGGCCAGCGCGGCCGGCCCGGAGAGCAATCTCAGGCTGTCCGGGGCCATTTTGGGAGCTGCCCTAGCCTTCATCGTCGCCGCTCCTGCGGTCGGCGTGGGAGTCTTCCTCCTGGTGAGAGGCCGGCGTGAGGCAGCCGCGATGGCCGAGGTGGAGAAGGAACAGAAGCTGCTGGGGATGATCCGCACCCAGGGACAGATCTCCATCCCCGAGGCGGCTATCGAGCTCGACGTCGACCGCAGTCAGGTCGAAAGCTGGATCTACGACCTCGTCGACAAGGAGCTATTCGCCGGCTATGTGAACTGGGACGACAGGGTGCTCTACTCCCGCGACGCAAGCCAGATGCGGGGCAACAATAGGTGTCCGAACTGCGGCGGCGAGGTCGAGCTGGCCGGCAAGGGCGTTGTCAAATGTCCCTACTGCGGTGTCGAGATCTTCCTCTCGGACTGACGCCTCAAGTGCGGGGATGAGATGGGGTACCGCCTGACCTCACCATCTGACGTCTGGTGCTTCCCTGACCGCGGTCCCGCTTCGGGATCGATGGAGTTGCAGCAGGGAAGCAACTTTCTGCGTCGTTCTACGTAGGTCTACATAAGTGACTCAGGCAACGAATAGGGAGGAACACGACGATGGATGATATCCTTGGAAAGGTCGAGGGGCAGCGCAACGCCCTGGAGAAGCTCATCGACGCCATCCCGGGCTGGGGCGGTTACCAGAAGCGTGAGCGGCGCCGAGACGCCGACAAGCTCCTCCGAGAGACGCTGGTCACCAAGCTTGGAGAACAGCGCCGTCGGTTGGACACGGCGCAGAAGAAACTGCTCTCCCACGGGCGGCTGGATCTGGTGGACGACCTGGAGAGCGCCGTGACTCAGCTGAAGACCTTCACGGACCGCATCAGGTTCGCCAGCTACGGGTATGCCGGGCTCTTCGACGCCGTGAAGATCCGGGAGGAAGAACTGAATCAGATATACGCCTACGATGCGGCTCTCCTCGACTACGTTGAGCGGCTCGACACGGCGAACGACCATCTGCGCACGGCGATATCAGAGGGCGACGGACTTGAGGAGACCATCGAGGTCATCGTCGATATCGTGCGCGAAGCAAACGAGGCCTTTGAGCGCCGCGAGCATCTGATCCTGGAAAGCGCGTAGACGTCAGACGGCCCGTGGTCGGTCCCTGACACGGCGCGGTCGGGCCGAGACGCCCCAAGCAGGCATGGGCACGCAAAGACAAGCATCGACAGGCCTTACCAGGCATACCCAGGCATTGCAGGACATAACGAGGCAGTACAAGACATAAACTTAGGAGGCAACCAAGATGGCACGTGTCTTTGACATTGTAGAGTTCATGGACGAGACAAGCACTGAGATCGTCCACCGCATCCCGGAGCGAGGCTCGGGTGACTTCCGCATCGGTTCCCAGGTGATCGTTCGTGAGAGCCAGTCCGCGGTGTTCTTCCGCGACGGAAACGCGCTCGACACCTTCGGCCCCGGCCGACATACGATTACGACCGCCAACATCCCCCTTCTGGTGAATCTGGTCGGCAAAGCCTTCTCGGGCGAGACCCCTTTCAAGGCCGAGGTCTATTTCGTGAGCCTGCGCGAGTTTACGGATCTCAAGTGGGGGACTCCCACCCCTATCACGATCAAGGACCCAGAGCTGGGCATGGCGCGTGTACAGGCCAGGGGCGCGTATGCCATTCAGGTCGTCGACCCCCAGCTGTTTGTCAACAAGCTCGTCGGGACCCAGGGCCTCTACCGGACCTCCAACATCAAGGACTTCTTCCGTTCCATGGTCCTCACGAAGCTCTCGGATCTGATTGGCGAGCAGGGGAAGAGCGTCATTGAGATCGCGGGTCTCACGGAGGAGATCGTCGCCGGCGTGCGAGCCAAGGCTGCCGAGGAGTTTGCCGCTCGCGGCGTAATGCTGACATCAGTCTATGCTGAGTACATCGGCCCGACAGAGGAGACGGCCAAGGCCATCGACGAGCGGGCCTCGATGGGTGCCATTGGCGATATGCAGGCCTATATGCAGTTCCAGGCCGCCCGCGGCATGCGTGACGCTGCGCAGCAGTCCGGGGGCACCGCCGGCGCCGGTGTAGGCCTCGGGGCCGGAGTGGGCATGGGCGCCGCTATGGCTCAGATGATGTCTCAGAGCATGCAGCAGCCCGCACAGCAGCAGCAACAGCAGCCGTCCGGCGGGCAGACATCTACCCCCCAGACGGCTCAAGATGTGCAAGAGATGCTGGACAACCTGGACGCCCGGCTGATGAATGGCGAGATCAGTGAGGACCTATACAACAAGCTGCACGCCAAATGGGAGAGCCGGCTGGACGAGCTGACATAGGCATCTTCGAGCCGATGGAGCGATCTTCAAGCCATCCGGAGGGAGAGGGGATAGACCGTGGCTGAGGAACAAGCTGAGGGACAAGCTGAGGGACATGCTCCGCACCACGAAACGGGCGAGAAGCAATCACCCGAAGATGCGTGGCAGGAGGTCGGTCGCCAGATCGAGGCGCTGAGCGACAGTCTCGCTCATGCCTTCCGAGCTGCGTGGGAGCGCGAGGAGACCCAGAGTCACGTTCGTTCGGTGGAGAAGGGGCTGGAGAAGATAGCAGACGACATCGATCGGGCCGTGAGCGAAGCAGGCGAGTCTCAGCAGGCAAGAAGGATTCGCACGGAAGCCAGGCGCACGGCCGGATCCCTTCGTCAAGCGGGTGAGAAGACCTGGGAGGATGTGCGCCCTCGGGTCCTCTCCGGGCTCCGCCAGGTGGAAGACAGGCTCAACGCGCTGATCGAAAATCTGGAGCGCGAGGCAGAGGACCAAGAGGCTGCACCGAACCAGGGTCGGACCGAGGAGTAGAGACAAATCCAATGGATCGCCGTCGACGTTCGAATCTCATCGTGGGGCTGCTCTTGCTCGTGCTGGGCGCGGCTGCCCTGATCCTTCAGCTTGTTCCTGGTTTCTACCTGCCCTTCTCCTGGCCCTGGATCATTATCGGGGTGGGACTCGTCCTGTTGGTCCTGGCCGGAGCTACGGGGATACCCGCCCTCGCGGTCCCGGCCTGCGTCGTGGGTGGCATAGGCGGTATCCTCTACTACCAGACCATCACGGGAGACTGGGACAGCTGGGCCTACGTCTGGGCACTCATTCCCGGGTTCGTGGGCCTGGGGCTTGTCCTTGCCGGCGTCTTGGCGGGACGTGCATCCGGCTTCATGCGCGCTGGCCGGTGGCTGATACTCGTGAGCCTATTGCTCCTGGCGGCCTTCGGCTCCCTCTTCGGTGCCCTGGGCATGCTCGGCCCCTTCTGGCCCGTGCTTCTGATACTAATTGGCGTGGTCCTGTTGCTCGGGCCGGTTCTGACAGCGCGTGACTAGTTCGCACAGAGAGGACGCGCCGTGGTTCTGCGCGTCCTCGACGGCGGGCGGGCTCTTTCGCGTCGACACCGCCAGCGACCCAGGTTTCCAGTGGCCAGCCCTCTTCGCGGTCCCTCGCGCCGCCTAGGGTAAGGATGTCAGTCCGAGTTCACCTCCTGCGACCTCCGGACGCGCCCCACCTGGCCTACCTGCGGGACCAGCTGAGGCCCGATGTGCAGGTCACCGTCGATGATCTCCCTCCCGACGGTTCGGACTACGACATCCTGGTGGGCGGCCGCCCTGCCCGCGAACAGATTGAGGCCAGCCCGAGCCTGCGCGCTCTCATCATCCCTTTCGCCGGGCTCCCGCCGGAGACCCGCGCGCTTATGCTCCAGTTCCCGGGTGTGTCAGTCCACAACCTCCACCACAACGCCGTTGCCACGGCGGAGATGGCGGTAGCGCTCATGCTCGCTGCGGCCAAGGCCCTCGTGCCCAACGACCAGGCCCTGCGCCGCCACGACTGGCGGCCCCGCTATCGCTCGAATGAGGGCATGCTCCTCACTCGCAAGACGGCTCTCATCCTCGGCTACGGCGCGGTGGGCGGGCGGGTCGCGAAGCTCTGCCGCGGGCTCGGGATGTACATCCTCGCGACGCGCCGATCGGTTGTCAAATCATCGAATGGGGTCATCCACCCGGCCGGCGCCCTGCCCGAGCTTCTTCCCCGGGCCGACGTACTGATCATCACCCTCCCCCTCACGGAAGAGACCAGAGGACTGCTCGGCAAGCAAGAGTTAGCGCTCCTCCCGCCCAGCGCAATCCTGGTCAACGTCGGCCGCGCGCCCGTCGTCGACGAGATCGCCCTCTACACGGCCCTGCGCGACGGCGGTCTACGGGCCGCTGCTCTCGACGTCTGGTACGCGTATCCCGAGGATGTCCCATCCCGATCGGACACCCCTCCATCCTCCTTCCCCTTTGAGGATCTGGATAACGTCGTGATGAGTCCGCACCGCGCCGGCGCCGGTGGTTCCGACAAGATTGAGCGCCGCCGCATGACCGCTCTGGCCGCCTTGCTGAACGCAGCCGCCTCCGGCGATCCGCTGCCCAACCAAGTCGATGTGCGCGCAGGGTACTGAATGAACACCTATACGAAGCCGTCATCGACGACCAGGAGCATCCTATGCAACTATACAACACCCTGACCCGGCAGATTGAGCCCTTCACGCCGCAAGGGGACACCGTTGACATCTATGTTTGCGGTATCACGCCCTATGACGCCACGCATCTGGGGCACGGGTTCACGTACCTCGCTCTCGACGTGCTCATCCGTTACCTGGAGTATCAGGGGCACGTGGTGCAGTACGTGCAGAATGTGACCGATGTGGACGACGACATCCTCCGCAAGGCCGATGAGGTCGGCGAGGACTGGCGCTCCCTGGGGGATCGCTGGACCGCGCGCTTCATCCGTGACATGATCGCGCTGAACGCGCGTCCCCCCGATCGCTTCCCTCGAGCAACAGAGGTCATACCCCAGATCATCGGTGTGGTAGAGAATCTGCTGGAGGCCGGGCTCGCTTACGAATCCGGCGGCAACGTCTACTTCCGCATCGATGCCTGGCCCAGGTATGGGAAGCTCAGCTGCCTTACGAAGGAAGAGATGCTCCCCATCGCCAATGAGCGGGGCAACGATCCCGACGACGAGAACAAGCACGACCCCCTCGACTTCGTCCTCTGGCAAGCGGAAGCCCCGGGCGAACCGTCCTGGGACAGCCCCTGGGGCCCCGGCCGCCCCGGGTGGCACATCGAGTGCTCTACCATGGCCGTGGAATACCTGGACCTACCCGTCGACATTCATAGCGGCGGCGCCGATCTGACCTTTCCACACCATGAGAGTGAGATTGCCCAGGCGGAGGGCGCCACCGGGGAATGCCCCTTCGTGCGCTGCTGGGCTCACACAGCCATGGTGCGCTACGAAGGCGAGAAAATGAGCAAATCTCTCGGCAATCTGGTGATGGTCGCCGAGCTCCTCAAGGAGTGGACGCCGGACGCGCTCCGCCTCTACCTCGCGAACCACCACTACCGCGAGAGTTGGAGCCACGACGCCCGTGAACTGGAGCGCGCTGCGCACATGGCGGAGCGGCTTCAAGACGCAGCCACAGCCGAGAGCGCAAGCACCGGCAGCGCCGTGGACCCGGCTCCCTACCGTACTGCGTGCATCGAGGCGATGGACGATGATCTCGACTCGCCCACGGCCCTGAAGCATCTCCACGCTCTCGCCGGAGCCATCCTCGAAGGGACTGAACATGGTGAACGCGTCTCTGCTGCCCAGGAGACGCTCCGCGCCCTCGGCCGGATCTTCGGCCTCCGTCTCGATCGCCAGGAGCCAGAGGATCGCGTCGACCGGCTGTGGCGCCAGTATCTAGAGAACTTCGCCTGACGCAGCCCACCGATTACGCGATCCGCTTCTCCCTCATGATGGGCGTCTCGCTCGTTCTGGGGGTCCTGGTCTCCACCGGGGGCAGCGAGCAAACCTGGACTCAAGAGAACAAGTGAGGATAACGTGAGCCAGCAACCAAGCTCTCGCATGTGTTTTGTCTGTGGCCGCGACAACCCGGTGGGATTGAAGCTCAGCTTCTTCGAGGAGCCTGAGACTCAGCGGGTCCGCGCCGACTTTGTCGTGCCCGCGGCCTATCAGGGGTATCCTGGAATCGTGCACGGTGGTATCGTGTCCACCATCCTGGACGAGGTTTCCGGACGGGCGGTCATGATGGAATCAGGGGGGGAGCGCCTCTTCGCTACGGTCAAGCTCACCGTCCGGTTCCACCGCCCCACCCCGACCGAATCCCCCTTGTCCGCCTATGGATGGGTGGAGAAGGAGAGCGGTGTGGGCGCAAAGGTCGCTGGCGAGATCCAGCTTCCCGACGGCACCGTCACGGCTTACTGCAAGTCTGTCCTTGTGGACCCGCCCCCGGCCTTCAAAGAGACGTGGGGCGACGAAAAGGCATTCTGGCGGGTCGAGGGCGAATGATTCTGAAGGGACAGCCGTACCCTCCCGCCTGGAACCGGTCTCTCAAGGTGACCGACTGATGCTGGCGGTCGTGCTCGCGGCCGGTCGCGGCACCCGGCTGGGCCGGTTGACGGAGCGGCGATCCAAAGCTATGATGCCGGTCGCGGGAAAGCCGATGGTGGAGCGCGTCCTGGAAATGCTCGCGGCAGGCGGCGTCGATCACGCCGTCGTCGTCGCTCATCCGGATGACGACGAGCTGCTCGATTTCCTCCACGCGTCCCAGTGGTCGCTGCGGATCCGGCTTGCCTACCAGGAGAAGCGCCTCGGCATGGCCCACGCCCTCGCCCAGGCTGCCCCTCTCGTACGAGAAGCACACATCGAGGCCTTCGTCCTGGCGTCCTGTGACAACCTTTACCCGCCGGGGCACGTCGCCGACCTGATCGCGCTGCGCGAGGCCCGGGGCCTCGATGGCGCCTTGACCCTCATGTGGGCGCCCTGTGAGGAGGCGACGGCGAGTGCCGTCGTCCGTCTCGAGGACAGCCTGGTGACCGACATCATCGAGAAGCCCCGCCCCGGGGACATCCCCGCTTACGACGGTTCGCGGCGCGCCCTGACTGCTCCCTCCCTCTACGTCCTCTCCTCGACCGTGCTGGACCTCCTGCACCGGGTCCGCCGCTCCCCGCGCGGCGAGTTCGAGTTCCCTTCCGTGATCGGACTCTGGATCGCCAAGGGAGCCCGGCTTGGAGGGTGCGAGGTCGAAAGACGCTGGACCTTGACCCGGCCGACCGATCTGCTGGAGCTAAACCTTCGGTTCCTCCACTTAGATCCATCCTGCTGCACGGTAGACGTGCCCTCACCCGAGACCGTCATCGTTGGCGCATCGGTCCGCATCGAGGCCGGAGCGAGGGTAGGTGCAGGATCCACCGTGGGTCCCCAGGTCTACCTGGAGGATCGAGCCTGCGTGGGCCCCTGCGCTGTCGTCCGCCGCTCGGTCGTGCTTCGTGGCGGCTGCGTGGACGCCGGACAGACTGTCGAGGGATCCGTTGTTGGCCGTGGAGGCATCCACCGCTGCGCGCTGGAAACGAAAGAGGTCCCGGGCTGACCCAAGGACCTCCGATCGAATCACCTGCCTGCTTCTACTCCGACTGGGACAGACTCACATATCCGGCACCGTGCGGCGCATAATCTCGTACCGCTCCAGTGCCTTTCCAGCACCGAGGGCCACGCACGCCATTGGAGCGTCGGCCACATACGTCGCCACGCCTGTCTCCTTGGTAATCAGCTCGTCCATGCGCCGGAGCAGCGCACCTCCGCCGATCATGGCCATGCCCCGGTCGATAATATCGGAGGAGAGTTCAGGGGGCGTCCGCTCAAGCATCGATTTGATCATCGATATCACGCCGGAGAGGGGCTCGGAAAGGGCCTCGGCCACCTCCTCAGAGGTGATGGTGATGCGGTGGGGGAGCCCGGCCACCTGATCCCGGCCCTGGACATCCATCGACTTCTCCTCTTCCAGGGGCAGCGCCGCGCCAATTCGGATCTTGACCTTCTCCGCAGTCATCTCGCCGATCATCAGGTTGTACTTGCGTCGGACGTAGGCGATGATCGCCTCGTTCATGCGCACGCCGCCGACCCGAACCGCGTTGGCCCGAACCACACCGTTCAGAGAGACGACGGCCGCCTGGCTTGTGCCGCCGCCCAGGTTCACCACCATGCTTCCCGCCGGCGTGTCAACAGGGAGCCCCGCCCCGATGGCCCCCGCCAGGGGCTCAGGGATGAGGTGTGCCTCGCTGGCCCCCGCGTCCAGCGCTGCCTCCCGCACCGCACGCCGCTCCACGCTCGTCACCCCGTAGGGCACGCTCACCATCACCCGGGGCTTGAAGAGATTGAACCGCCCGCAGGCCTTTTGTATGAAATACTGGAGCATGCGGTGCGTCACTCTATAGTCGGCGATCACACCGTCGCGCATCGGCCGGAGCACCTGGATAGAGTCCGGTGCCCGGCCCATCATGGAGCTGGCCTCCTCGCCCACGGCCATAATCTTGTACTCATCCGGCGAGATGGCCACGATCGATGGTTCCTGGAGAACGATACCGCGCCCGTCCGCGTGAACGAGCACGTTGACCGTTCCCAGATCAATCCCTAGGTCCCTCTGAAACATAAAGGTCTTCCTGCTCTACTTGCTCTGTCGAATCCACGCCCCCCGCACAGTTGGTGGCGCCACGTCTACACCCGCTGGAGGACTACGCGGTCTGCCCGCAGGCCTTGCTCCATCCCACGCCGAAGATCTCCATCTGAGAGACCACCTTCCGTCCCGGCACAGCCTGGTCCTCTCCCCTTGCCCGCCGTACGTCAGCTGGGACGAACCTCCTTCGATCCCGAAGGCACGGGCGACCGTCCGCGGCTACGCCTCGGGAAGCCACTGCTCAATCGGGATGGCGATGACATCGTGCAGCTTCCCCACACGTCGGCCCCCTAGATCCTTATCGTAGGCGGGGGATGAGACGTCAGGATGATACACGAAAGCCCGGGATTTGTCCAGCGCCCTGCCGCACCGGGGTGCACTGGCGCGTTGTTGCCCCCAGCGGTCCGATGCACCTTCTCCGCGCACCTCTCAAGTCTGACCAGCCGGGCGCGCCTGGCCGTCCAACCCGGAAGGACGCGAGTCCATGGCCCGACCCCGTGCTGTCCCGCCGGCAGAGATAGGCCCGCCGATGCCGCCGATGCCATCGATGCCCTCGACGGGGTGCGCTAACGAGTTGTCATAGATCTCGCGGCGGAAGTCCGAAACGACATGAA
>CAZIWL010000099.1:0-16172 GCA_964542755.1 uncultured Anaerolineales bacterium | reverse complement strand
ACAACCGCGTATGGATGTGGGCTGATCGTGCTGGACGGCGATGTGGCCGTGGACTACTTCGGCGAGGTGGAGAGCGAGCAAGGAACCAGGGCCGAGAGCATAGCGGTCAGCATCCCCGCCGTAGACGAGCTGGTGGGGGAGTTCCCAATGGCCGTGAACTACGCCATCTTGGGGCTGAAGTTCGTCGGCGTCCAGAGCGGTCACGTGCCCTGGGTCTGGCCGGTGCTCAACGACGTCATGGACGTGGATCTGCCGGTGAAGATTCTGGGGAACACCGAGGGCGGCATCATCGTCGGCCTACTGCGCAAGGCATGGGGCGTTCCCGTGTTCCCCGGGACCGAGATCTTCGAAACTGATGTCGCCGGTGTGATAGACATCCGCTGGAACACGAGCACGGGCGTCTACACCGACATGGTGGGCGTCTACCTGGGATACGGGGCCAGCCAGGCCGCGTTCCGCGCCCTGGCCATGAACCGTCCCCGCTGGGATGGCGACATCATGGACTACGACCAGTGGTCTCAGGTCTCAGCCGATGTGGAGAAGTGGGCCGGCAACTTCGGATACACACGGGGTAGTGGCGCGGAGGACGATCCTGTCGACCTGGCGGAACGGATATGGGAGGAGGGCTGGTGCACCGAGTGGTCCAGTGGTGTATGCACCGATAGCGGGCGAATCCCGTACAACAACGTCTTCGATGTCTTGGAGCCGGAGCTGAAAGAATGGAACGGTGAGGACAAGTACGGAGACATCGGCGTCGAGGCCGGCGGCGCCCTTGAAGCCAGCAACATCTCTATGAACACGATGACGCTCAGTGCCGTCTTCCGCTACACCGGCACCGGACTGGAGATCATACAGCTCGAGGGGGCCGGGCAGGTCATCTGGGACCTTCCCGAGGCGGAGGACCCGGCGGATATCTTCTTCAGCGTTGATTGGATCACCTTCAAGATGGATCGGGATGGCGAGATCGAGCTCTCCGGCGATGTGCATCTGAACATCCTGGACATCGTCGGTGACTGGGGTCCGCAGCTCGATGGGCACGTCCATGCGCTCGCCACGCCCGTGGGGGCGGAGTGGCGGTTTGAGGGCTTCGTCGACGTGGATCCGATCGGCATTGCGGGCCTGGCCGCCCTGGAGCTGGACGGCACCTTCGGCACGGGGCCGTACATACCGCCCGGTTCATCGACTCCCACTG
Organism: uncultured Anaerolineales bacterium; assembly: GCA_964542755.1. Classification (GTDB taxonomy): domain Bacteria; phylum Chloroflexota; class Anaerolineae; order B4-G1; family B4-G1; genus SKLM01. The sequence continues at coordinate 14,980 of CAZIWL010000099.1, read as the reverse complement.
ACGTGATGTACTTCGGCGGCAACGTCGAGACGTACTTCCTCAGCGAGCGGGTTGGTTTCGGATTCCTGTACGGCATCATCCCCAAGGAGAGCACCATCCTGCGCGAGGCCGGCTTCGGCGAGATCCTGGACACGCTTGGCGACCAACCCACATACGAGGGATTCTACGGCTACCTCTTCGCCGAGGTGCCGGTCGTCGAAGGGTATGGCTGTCTCTTGTCTGCGACCGTGGGTGGGGAGTTTAGGCTCTGGTATTGGTGGAGCGAGGGCGCCTTTGGCGGTACGCTGGCGGGCTATGCACACGCAACCGTGGGCTGTGTCCTTAGCGGGCGGGGCCAGGCGGAGTTGCTCTACGCTCGACTCGACAATGGAGACAGCGCCTACGAGCGGACCTGCCAAAGCAGCGGAATGTGCGACATCTTCGGAGGGAGCTTGTGGGCCGCCGTGGGCGTCGGCTGGTGCTCGCCCGCCACATGGCACCGCTGGGACGATCGCTGGTGGGGCGACAGCTGGTGCTACTGCATGGGCGCCTACGTCAATCTGAGCTATATGGAGCCCGGGGGCGTCGACTACAGCTTCGACATTGACTTCGAGTAGCTTGACGGACAGACCTTGTGGGCGAGCATGCGGTCGGTCCGTTGGATCGTCCCGGCTGTGTCAGATCAAGAGGTCAAGGGTTTTGTGAACGAACTTCGCTAGGAGGGGGGAGGCCCTGTTGGTGCAAAGCGAGGGGCTTCCCTCTCCTGTGCGGGCTGCCGGCTCGGCAGACCGGCAAGGATAGAGGGGGCTAGATGAGCAGACAACGACGCTACCTTTCCTACATGCTGCGCCTCTGGGAGACGAGCAACGGGGAGACGCAGATCTGGCGGGCCTCCTTGGAGAGCCCAGGCAGCGGACAGCGCCGCGGGTTCGCGAGCCTCCAGGGCCTGATGGCCTTTCTGGAGGCTGAGATCAGATCGCAGGGCGAGCAACCTCGCGATCCATACGCGCCAGGCGAGGCGGACAACCATCTTGCGCAGTAGGGGCAGACGGTGGGAGAGATCGAGGGACGTAGTGATCGCCCGAAGGAAGCGATGGTGAGAAAGCGTCAGGGAGGCATCAGGGAGGTTCTGGTTGTGCGAAGGGCACTCCTGGGTTTGGTCGTCACATCGGTGGTCTGCACGGCTTGTGGCCTTTCCAGTGGACAACAGGAGCCGACGGATGCGCCTGCGCCCACCAGGGTCCCAGCCACGATTGCGCCAACCGTGACGCCGAGGAAGACCAGCACTCCGTGCCCGCTTCCGACGGCTGAACCAACCAGGACGCCGATTCCGAGCTCTTCGCCCTCGCCAGAGCCTACGATCCTTCCGACCAGCACAACTAACACGCTGAGCGTCCCTGCTACGGCGCCAACGACGACGCTGGAGATCATCAACGACTCGGGCATGGACATCTGGTTCCTCTACCTCTCGCCCGGCGGCACCGACGAGTGGACCGACGACGAGTATCTGGGCGAGGCCATCATTGCCGCTGACGAGACCTTCACACTGACCGGCATCCCCAGCGGCAGCTACAACGCGCTGGTCGAGGGCGATCTCTACAATGACATCGAGACCTGGTACGACGTCGCGTTCAACGGGATCGTGACCTGGAGGGTCACGGGCAGCGAGGCAGAGACGGTGCCACTGACTATTATCAACAGCTCGCCCGTGGACATGGAGTACGTCTACGCGAGGCCCACTCAGGGCAGCGAGTGGGGCGACAACCTGCTCGGAGACAACGTGATCGGCCTTGGCGAAAGCTTCACACTGATCGGCATTGAGCGCGGAACGTACGACGTACGAGCCGAGGGCGTGGATCACGCGGTCATCGGGACGTGGTACGATGCTCAGTTCTACAAGGCCTATGGTCCGAAGACGTGGACGGTCGTGGGCGCCGACGACACAGCGTCTTTAACCATCGTCAACAGCTGCAGCGTGCCCATCGGGTACGTCTACCTGGCCCCCACCTACAGCGATGACTGGGGGGACAACTTGCTCAGGGACGGCCCTATCGACACCGGCGAGAGCGCAGCGCTTACGGGTATCCCTGTTGGCTCCTACGACATGAGGGCGGAGACCAAGGAACACGGGAGTCTTGACGCGTGGTTCAATCAGACCCTTGAAGGGCCCATGACGTGGGAGGTGGCCGCTCGGAGCGGGCGGTTCCAACCCAGGCTCGACCAGTGGGCCTTCGCCGCTACCGCCAGCTCCGAACGCTCCACCAGTGACTGGTCGGCAGCGCGGGCGACGGGAGAGCCGGACACACCGGGATGTGGGGACTATGCCACCGCCTGGGCATCGGCTGCACCGGACGGTGTGGACTGGCTCGAGGTTCAGTTCCATTTCCCCGTCGTCCCTCGCCGCATCAACATCCACGAGACGCACGCGCCCGGCTCTGTCGTGCGCGTCGAGGTCCTGGATGAGGCCGAGCAATACCATACGGTCTGGGAGGGGGAACCGACGGCCCTCGACGAGTGCCCGCGCGTTCTCTCGTTCCTCACGGCTGACGTTGACGTGCGCGTGGATGCGGTGCGAATCCACCTTGACCAGCGCCAGGGCGCCCAGTGGAACCAGATTGACGCCGTGGAGTTGGTTGGCCTAGACGTCGATTGGTAGGACGGAACGATAGGACACGCCCTATGTCGAAACTGACCAGAGCCTGGTCACTGGCCTACGCACGATCAGCCGTCGTTGCCCTAATGGCGTCGGCGGTCGTCCTACCCCTCGGGTGCCTGTGCGTCTTCGTTCCGCTATGGCTGGTCACCAGAGCCGACGTCAGCATATGGGTGTTGATTCTGTCGGCGAGCCTGTACGTCGTGATGTTGAATGGAGGCACCTTTGCGGCCTCGCTCTGGATCCTGCGCCGACGAAAGCGGCGCCTTGACGCGGCTTTCCTCCCCCTGGGGCTAGAGGGTGAGCGGTATATGCTCACTGGACGACAGTATCATGGCGCCGTGCAAGGGCATGGGGTGAAGGTGCTCTTCTATCGCGGTCCGATGCTGGAGCTCCACCTGGAGACGCCCCTCCAGACCCGCTTTGGTGTCGCCGAGGTGAGTTCGAGCACGCCGGGCATGGCTCGTCTCTTCAATCGCCAGCCCCTGGATCTGGCTGACCCAGCTTTGGAAGGATTGCGCGTCTTCGCCCTCGACGAAGCTTGGGCCCGTGCGCTCATGGCCGACGCGGAGGCCCGGTCGCTGATTCAGCGGCTGATGCGCGCTGGCGAGAGCTGGGCCCTGTTGCGGCAGGTGGTCCTGGCGCCCGGCGCCTTCCGCTTGCGTCTCTACCAGAACAAACATCTGTTCAGATTCGACATCACGCATGAGGAGGCACAGGATTGGCTCGACGATCTGCTGACCCTGGCGAGCACCGCCGAGGCCCTGCCCGCCCCCACGGTGACCGACGAGGAGTCAACGGCGGAACGCATGGTCCGCACTGGGGGCACCAGGAGCATCGCGCTGATCACCGTCGCGCTGCTGGTGGGGCTCCCAACGTGCGTCCTGGCGGTCGCAGCAGCGGCCTTCTTCGTCTGGGCCATCCAATGATTAGCCGCCAAGCATCTCGTTGCCGCGCCTGGGAGGCAGGGAGAGACCGCCGGCTTTCCCAAGGCAGTGTCCGTTCACAGATTAGGAAGATGAGGAGGGTGCGATGACCGTCAACGGGCTCGTGAGCCATCTGGAGAAAGCAGGCTGGCGCGATTTCTCCCCCGGCGACTTCCTGGGGGTGACGTTCGATGCCATCGGCAAGGCCAAACTGGCCCGCAACAACTGGTTCGCCGTCGTGAAGTTGATACCCCGGCTTGACGCGGCGGCTCTCGACACCTGGAATGGGCACTATGCGCACATGTGGAAGAAGGCGCCGGCCCGGCTCTTCTCATCGGGGAAGTACTTCGTGCTCATCCTCTTGATTGAGGAGATCGCCCCCGATGCCCTGGAACGCCTCGCGAAGAGAGATAGTGTCACCCTTCTGGAGCATCCTGAGGAGATAACGAGGGGCGGAGGATACCCGCTCTTGGCCATCAGGGGGCAGCAGTATGTGCTGATGCCAAAGAAGGTGGTGCTGTGGGAGCCGCTGCGAGCCAAGGAATTCGCCGGCCGAACCCACAAGGCTGTGGTTGCCTACTTGAAAGGTCTGCAAGCCTCCGGTGCCTGAACTCAGCGTACCGGGATGGTGTTCCAGCCGGGTTCTCCAGCGTCTGCCGCAGCCGCGTTCATCGAAGCGAAAGAAGGGACCGCATGACCTTGCCAGGTGATTGGGATAGCAAGAGCGTGATCCGCCGGGTCGGCGCCGGGCTTCTCTGCCTTGCTCTGGTCGCCTGTGCGGTTCCCAAGCCCCCCTCCGCGCCTGCGCCAACGGTTCAACCAACGCTCACCCGGAAGCTGACGCCTACCTCAGGCTCGACGGCCAGCCCCACGCCGACGCTCCAACCAACAGCCTCGGCCACCCCCGAGGACCCGTTCACCCCTGGAATTTCCGTGGCTGGTGCTCGATCCGGGTTCGACGGCTGCTGGGATCTGGAGACGGAAGAGGTATCCTTCGAGGTTCACTTCGTGCAGGAGGACACGAATGTGCTGGGCACGTTTCTCCTGGTTAAGATGTGTGTGGTGGCTGACGAGCTGACTGCCTGCCGCATTCGTGAGGGTAGCCTCCAGGGGAGCATCGTCTCCGCGCAGCTGGCGGAGGTCCGAATTCTGATTCCCGAATACGATGACGAGGGGACTGCCCGAATCGAGCTGACCGCGGATGGAACGGAATTGGTGTGGGAGGAGATCGACTATCCAACCCTCGGTTTGGCCGATGGCACGTCGCACTATCTGCCGCCTTCCTTCGTCATGGCCCCGTGCATCGACTAGCTCGGGCGGTGCCACTGAGCCATTCGGGAACGAATGGGCTCGAGACTGCAGCCGCAGGCCCGATCAGACTGCCAACAAGCAAGACAGTCCGGAACGGAGTGGACTTCTGGTCAAGTGACCAGTACAGTTTATCCAGGAGGGAGCACCATGAGGATCAAGAAACATCTGATAATCGCTGCGATCACATCCCTGGTCATCTCGGCGCTCGCGGCCTGTGGCGGAGAGGGGCCGACCTCGACTCCGGTGCCGCCAACGGCCACACCAGCCGAGACGTCGACACCCTCGGCCAGCGACCACCTGGAACGAGGCAACGACTACGCTGACCAGGGCAAGTTCGACGAGGCGATTGGCGAGTACGAGAGGGCCATTGAACTTGCCCCGGATGACGCTGGCAACTACCGGAACCTGGGGAGTTCGCTTGGGAGACAAGAGAAGTGGGAGGAGGCTGCCGCTGCCTACGAGAAGGCCATCGACCTCGATCCTGACTTCGGTGAGGCCTATGGGGACCTTGTTGCTGTCTATCTCAGACTGGGCAAGTTGTCCGACGCCGTCGACGCCGGTGAGCGTGCCATCGAACTGAGCCCCGACTATGCAGGAGCCCACATCAACCTCGGGGTTGCCTACAATGAGCAAGGTCGGACGGACGAGGCCATTGCTCAGTGGGAGGAGGCCGTCGAGCTAGACCCCAACAGCGCGAATGCCCGCGTCCACCTTGGGCGCGCCTACGGGAAGAGAGGCCGGCTCGACGAAGCCGTAGCTCAACTGGAAGAGGCCGTCAAGAGCGATCCCAACTATGCCAATGCTCACTTCAATTTGGGGATGGTCTATCACCTTCAGCAAGAGAGCAGTCAGGCGCTCTCTGAGTTCGAAGAAACGGTCAAGATCGATCCTGATCATGCCATGGCCCACTACAATCTGGGCATCATCCAGCGCGATCAGGGTGCGGCAGCAGAGGCCATCCGCGCGTTTGAGGCCTATCTCCGACTCAGACCCGATGCCGAAAACAGGGCGATGGTGGAGGAGGAGATTGCGAAGCTATCGGGGCCCGCGATGGACGCGTACGTGAGTGCCGCTGGCGGCTATGGCCTGCACTATCCTGCGGACTGGTACACCGTTGAGAAGGGGACCGAGTTCGGGCTGGCTCCGACCAAGGAGGATTACCAGGCGGCTTCGCTCCAATCCCCCCTGGTCACCATCATTACCTGGCCTCTAGCCGAGGCGACCCGGAACTTCGGGCTCGGGACGACCGCCGAACCGGCGGACTTCCTGGGGCTCCTGGCCGAGAGTATTGGCGCAGAGACAGGAGAGGTGGAGAACGTGGAGATCGGCGGTTACCCGGCGGCTTTCGCTGCCACCTCCGGCTCGTTGGAGGATGTTCCCTACAGGGGAGACTTGATCATCATCCTAACGGAGGAGACGCTCTTCCTGGCGGAGGCGCTGGCCCCGCCCGATCAATGGGACGGATTCCGCCCGACCTTCGTGGATATGATCAACAGCGTATCATTCTCGGAGCCGCAGGACGGTGGGGAAACTGGGCAAGGAGACCACGACACGGCGTTCCCGCTGCCCGAAGACGTGCAAAATCTCACGGGCGAGGGCGGAGAAAGCCCGATTAACTTCCAGACCAGCCTTGCGCTGGACGAGGTAGTCGCCTTCTATCGCGATGCCTTCGCGGATATGCAGTTGTCCGAGTACGGCCTTCTCACCGCCATAGAAGACGAGGGATTCAGCATGGTCTTCACAGGCTGGCCCACCGGAGAGGATGTGGTCATTCAGGGGGTTGCTTTCGGGGACGCAACCAACGTCAACATTCGTCTTGAAGACGTCGTCGATTCGTGAGCAGGATGACGCGAGCTATGTCCTGCCGCCGGCCTTGGACTGGCGCAGGGATGCCCGGACCGGGGACTGGGAAAAATGAGCACCATTTCAAGTTCCCGCTTACGATAATCATGTGAAGGAGGATCAAATGTACTGCCGAACACTTCGTACTGTGTTGTCTGTTCTCGTTCTCTTGTTGGTCGCGGTGGCTGCACCTGGGCCGGTCGCCGCCCGCGAGCCAGATGGTGGAAGAACTCAAGCGCAGGTTGTGGTCAGCCGGCCGATCAGGCCGGCGGGCTCCGCAGATACGTACAATACCACCATCACGGTGACCAGCGGTACCGACCCGGACGACAGCAAGAGCAAGACGTGCGTGAGTGAGCCTGTCTGCACGCTGCGCCGGGCTATCGTTCAGTCCCGTGGGCTATCGGCAGGCGAACTGCCGGCCTTGATCAACTTCAATATCCCCGCCACGCCAGCTGAAGGGTATGACGCCACCTTGCAGGTCTGGGAGATCCAGGTCGACAACACGACCGATCTCAACGCCTTCCGGTATCTCACGGGACAGGTCACCATCGATGGGTCCACGCAGCCCGGAGGCCGCAGCGAAGGGCCGAAGATCATCCTTATGGGGCCGGGCACCGGTCAGAAGACGGGCCTCAACCTGGGCGAGAACCAGACCCAGGGCGAGAACGTCGTGCGTGGGCTGGGGATGCAGAACTTCGGGCCGCACATCAATGTGAACTCGGACAACAATACGATCGAGAATTGTTGGTTTGGTCTCTCCAGTGACGGGACAACCTTGACCTCTGGGGATGACTCGGACCCGGAGGATGGGACCGGGGTGGCGCTCCAATCCACGGCCGATCAGAACACTATCCGTAACAACCGGTTCGCTGGTTTCTTCGGCGCTTCCGTGGCGATCCGCGGTGGGCAGAACGTCTTCACGGGCAATTGGGTGGGCCCTCGCGCCGACGGTACGGTGCCGATACCCCCGCAGTTCGACAAGCACCCGTGCATGGGCAGCACCTGGGCGGGGGGCAGCGGGATCACGGTCTCTGGCGACAATCATCAGATCGGAGGTCCCAACCCAAGCGACGGCAACCACTTCGCGGGCCTCTATCTCGACATCTTCGCTGAGTCCGAACAGCCCTTTGCCATACAGATGGCCGGAAGCGACGATGAGAACCTGATCCAGAACAACATCATCGGGGTGGACGGCGCGGACAGCCCGGTCGGCATCTGCGGACGCGGAATCAAGCTGAGCGGCGGTAATCAGGACACCCAAGTAATCAGCAACACGCTGGTGGAGACAGGGTTGAGCGCTATCCTGATGAACGACTCGCCGGTAACGGACAGACTCAATGGGAACACACTGCGTGGCAACGTGATCAAGAGGGAGAGCAGCTGGCCCACCGAGCAGGGCGACAACAACTTCCCAGAGGGTGCTATCGCCTACGGCAGTGGGGTGCCGGAACCGCTCCAGAGCTTCGCGCCGGCCCGCATCACGGGGATCAACGGCGTGTCGGTCAGCGGGACCAGCGGGATCGGGAGCCCGTGCCCGTCCTGCATTGTCGAAGTATTCCTGGACGACCTGGACTCGGTGGTTGAGGCGCACCAGTCCCTGGCGGTCGCCACGGCTGATGGCAGCGGCAATTGGTCGGGGACGCTCCCTGCACCGCTCGCCGAGGGACAGGGGCTGCGCACGATGAGTACCGTTCCGAGCGACTGGACGATCCCCGGACTCGATGCCGGCACGACATCGAATCTGTCGAGCCTCTACGGCGGCTACTCGGTCTACCTGCCTGTGACCTGCAAGGGCTCATAAGCCTACCCCTACAATCCGGCAGACCGGCAGAGGGCTGGGGAAAACGAAGACCGGGGTAAGGTTGCAACCTTACCCCGGTCTTCGCCGCATGTCGCGACCGCGCTTAGCTCTGATCTGGCAGCAGGCAGTCTAAGACGGCTGCCCGGATGGAGGGGCCACAGAGGCACCATCCACCGAGCTCCTTGCTGTCGGAAGTCCCTCCAGCTTAGCTATCGATCTCGCCGATGAGGGACCAGGGGCCGGTCCACGTCACCCGCACGGGCGCCGTCCTTCCATGCCAGTCATCATCATCCTCGAAATAGACCAGTTTGTCGGTTCGCGTGCGGCCCCACCACCGGTCACCCTTCTTTCCTTCGACCAACACCGGCACGGTCTCCCCCTCCAGCTCAGCGTTGATCTCGCCGACGATCTCCGCCTGCAGCTCGTCGAGGGCCTTCCGGCGGGCCTCCTTTTCCTCTTCGGGCACGTCGTCCTCGTAGCGCCGCGTCGCGAGCGTCTGAGGACGCGGTGAGTAGCGGGCGATGTGCGCCTTGTCCAGCCGGAGCTCGGCCAATAGGTCGTACGTCCGCTGGAACTGCTCCCGCGTCTCCCCTGGGAAACCCACGATGATGTCCGTGGCGATGGAGACACCGTCGATGCGATGACGTATCCTGTCGATCAGCCGACGATAGTTATCGGCCGTGTAGCCGCGCTTCATGCGCCTCAGCACTTCGTCATCCCCGGCTTGCACGGGCACCTCGATGTGCTCGCAGACCTTGGGGAGTTCGGCCACGGCGTCGAGGAGCGCGTCCGTCATCCAGTTGGGATGGGATGTGAGGAAGCGGATTCGTTGGAGCCCGGCGATCTCGTGGAGCTCCCGAAGAAGGGAGGGGAGCGACGCACTGTCCTCCAGGTCCAGTCCGTATCGGTCCACAATCTGACCGAGCAGGGTGATCTCCCTCACCCCCTGCGCCGCCAGGGCTCGGGCCTCGTCTAGAATCTCACCCTTAGGGCGGCTCCGTTCCGGGCCCCGCCGGTAGGGGATGATACAGTAGGAGCAGGCGTGAGAGCACCCGAGGACCGTCGAGACGTAGGCCGATACCAGCTCGCCCCGGTCGCCGGCGGGGAGCACGAGATCGCCGTCCTGCAACCGGTGGCGACGACGTACCTTCTGCACCTCCATGGAGTGTGCCTCCTCGACCAGGCCGCCGCGCTGGAGATGCTCGAGGAGCCGTGCGGGGTCGGATGGCGCCATCCACACGTCCGCCCAGGGGAAACGCCGGCTCAGCGTGGCAGTCTCCCCCTTCCCCACGAAGCACCCCATCACGCCGATCACGGTGTCGGGCCTTGCCTTCTTCAGAGGCTTGAGGGACCCCAAGCGTCCGTAGATCTTGTTCTCCGCCGACTGGCGCACCACGCACGTGTTCAGTACGATGATGTCCGCCTCTTCCACGCGCTCAACGGGCATGTGCCCGAGTTGCTCCAGCTCTGAGGCGAGACGCCGCGAATCAGCGACGTTCATTTGGCATCCGATAGTCCAGATGTAATAGTTCACGTTAGTCCAAGTCAATAATCCTGTAGGGCGACCAGGCGTAGTCGCTGGCCGTTGAACGCTGCATCTCAACCGGAGGGATCAAGCGAAATCCTCGGCTTAACCCGTCATGCTACAGCGTTTGCCGGGTCCGTCAACCGTACGGATTGGCTTGGGTGTGCTAACGACTTGTCGCGGGGCTCGTCGATGGTTGGAGGCCCTTGGCGCCAGTGTACTGACCCGTTGTGACTGGCATACGTGGCAAGCACACGGTCCTGACGTGCATCCCACCGCTAGGGGCGACAACTCGTCAGTGCACTAGATTGGCTTGAGCGTAGCAGCAAGTCATCACATCGAATAGGCACTCATCCGACGTGTTGCACTGTTCCGTTTCGCACCCCCAGGCTGGATCATACCCGAGGTGCTCAGAGACCTCGATCACGACGGGACGCTGGCGCTGGACGGAGTGACGATGTCGCCCATCCCCGAGCCGGACGATGATGAGTTGCTCTACTGGGAGCGCGGTGTGGCCACCTTCACCAGACGGGATGCTCACGAGCTTCTTGAGCTCGACGCCGAGATCCCGATCGAGACCACCGTCGATACCTTCGGGTTGGAAGAGGCCAATGAGGCCCTGCTGGCCTTGAAGCGGAACGAGAGCGGGGGCTCGGGGGGCTGATCGTCGGGGACGGACCCTGGTCAGGAGCCGGGGACGGCCGACTTGATCACATCCAACCCTTGAAAGCACCTTGCCGGGTCTCGGCAACCTCCTTGCCCGTTTCGGGCGAGGTGTACCGACGCACGGGCGTGATGTCCAGGGAGAGACCGGCGTCACGGGCCCAGCGGCCCAGCTCGAGGAGTTCCTCGAGGCCCCGCTCCATTGCCTCGGCGCGCTGGGGCCCGACGCGATAGGTCAGCAGGTAGGGATTATCCTCTTCGAGGTAGCGGAGTATCGACGCCGCGGCCTCTGCAATCTCGGCGGGGCTGGGATGGCGGTCCAGATGCTGCAGGGGCCGGGTGGGAAGGTCCAGGTTGCTGGTGAAGATCTTCAGAATCGGCGCGCGGTGCAGTAGGTCGGCCAGGGCGTCCCCGTGCTCAATGGAGTGCTCTTCAGGATAGGAGGATGGCACGCCGCTGTCCTCGCGCACCGTCACGCGGAGCTCAAAGTGCTCATTCTGAACCGCCGGAGCACGAGCCCGCTCCTCCGATGGCAGCAAGGCATGGATGGCGTCCACGGTGCGCGCTGCGTAGGATTGGAGATAGGGCTTGCGGGGTTGGTCCTCTGGGAGGCTGGCGGCCTCCATCACCTCGCCGACGCGTATCGTCAGCCGCGGCCGCTTGAGCCGCAGACCATCCCCCAGCGCGCCGAGTGTCCCGCCGAAGCCAATGGGGAGCACCGGAGCGTTCGCCCGATAACTGAGCCACGCCACGCCGGTCTGCGCGCGCATCCGGCCCGCGTCCCAGATGCCGCCCTCCGGGAAGATAGCTACGACGCCTTCTTGATTGAGCACTTCAAGGGCTTGCAGGAGTGCGCGTCGATCGAAGTGGCCCCGATTCACCGGGATGTAGCCGTAAGCGTCAAGCGCCAGCTGGACGAAACGCTCGTGAGGCACATCTGATGCTCCCAGGGGCTCAATCTGCCAGGGCGTGTAGATCGCTATCAGGACGGCCTCCATTATGGCGCGATGGTTGCCGACCACCAACAGGGGGCCGCCCTCCGGGAAGTTCTCCTTCCCTTCGATGTCCACCTGGAAGAGCAGCGGGAGCAATCCGCGGCCGAGGGTGCGGACGAGAGTCCGCGCCAGGATGCGCCGCGGGTAGTGCCGGCCGTAGCCGTTGTCGGCCCCTTGCCTAGCCAGGGGTCTGCAACCCCCCATCGGCCTCGGCAGCGGCCCGGGCCCGCATTGTCTTCCGGAGGGCTTCGATGTCCCCGGGAATCAGGTAACCCACGACCACGAGGATGGCCGCACTGGCCAGGTAGGTACTTACGGAGATGGTGACAATCGCCGTGTGCAGTGAGGTCCTCGTGGCCACGACGCCGGCAAGAAAGGGCGCCAGCGCTGCGCCCCCATCCTCCACCAGCTTGCGGACGGCCTGCGCTGTGCTGCGCACCTCGGGGAGGGCGATGTCAGGCACCGTCGCCATCATACTCGGTCCGTTCATGGGCATGACGACGCCGGTGACTCCCAGGAGGACGGTGAACAGGAGCCTGTTCTCCAAGGGGACGTTCATCGTCACCAGCAGAAGCACGGCAGCCACCACGGTGGCCAGCCCGCCGACGATGATCCGGCCCCGTCTGAACCGCTTGAAGAGGGCGTCTCCCAGATTGCCGCCTAGCAGGTACCCGACGGAGATGGTCGCGATAGCCACGAGCATGGTCGTCATGGCCTCGCGGGCGGTGTACCCGCGCTCGGTCTCCAGATAGCGGAAGAACCAGAAGACGAGCACGTTCCACGCGAAGACTCCGAAAAAGCCCTGGGCCATCAAGAGCGGGAGCGTGCGGATGCGGAGCAACTGACGCGCTGACTGCCAGTCCATGCGATAGGTACCGATCTCCTTCAAGTCCTTCATCTCCGGCTCGGCACTGCCCCTCGGACGCTCCCGCACCAGCGTGAGGATCAGCACGGCGATGGCAATGCCGGCTCCACCCGTGATGAAGAAGACCCGTCGCCACCCCAGGGCACCCCCCAATGTCGTCGCCAGGACGGTTCCCACCATGAAGCCAAGCGGGCCAGAGACCTGCATGGCGCCATAGACCTTGCCCCGGGCTTGAGGGCCAAAGTAGTCGGCGAGGAGGCTGTAGAGCCCCGGATAGCTCGAATCGTCGATCCCCGTGGTGGAACGCGTAGCCATGAAGAGGGGAAACGTCGGTGCCAGCGCATTGAGCCAGGTGGTCGATCCCCAGATAAAGGAAGCCAGGGCCAACAGTTTGTGGCGGGCGAAACGATCGTAGAGGTAACCCCAGACCGGATAGAGCAGGGAGGCGACGACAATAGCCAGGCTGGAGACTGCACCCATTTGCGCCTCGTCAATGCGAAAATCCTCCATGATCGCCGTTGTCAGAGGGCCAATCAACAGTTTGTCTGCCTGGTGGAGGAGCATGAACAGGAAAAAGACGAAGGCAACGAGCCAGCGGTAGCGAGGCTTCACAGTTTCCCCATTATAGCAGAACTCTCGGTTCCCATCCAGCCCGGACCGCCCTCCGGGTGCACGAACGAGTTGTCGCCCTACCGGTGCGTTGCACCTCACGAGCGTATGCTTGCCACCTATGCCAGTCACAACTCGACAATACACCGGCGCCCGTTTGGCGCCAACGGTGTCCAACCGGTCACTATGTCCGCGACAACTCTTCTGCGTACCCCCGCCCTGCGATCTCCCCGCTGACCCCCCTTCATGTACGATTCGCCGGGGTTCATCCGGAGCTTAAGGACGGTAACGGTTGCAGCGCGAAGACGGCTCTCAAATCCCCCAGCGCGTGTGACCCCGTGAAAGATCGTACCCGACGCGCCTACGCACGGTCTCTACGCGGTCCAGAATGGTGCGCTGGCGTACTTGAATCCCCCGTCCGCCAGCAAGGCTACCACGACACCTTCCTTCAGGCTCCGTGCTACCTTCAAGGCAGCGGTCACGGCCGCGCCGGCCGATATGCCGACGAACAACCCTTCTTCCCGTGTCAGCTCACGGGCCATCCGCTTCGCGTCCGACGTCTTGACGTCCACTGTCCGATCGACGATCTGGGGGTCGTAGATGCCTGGCACATCGGCGGTTGCCAGATGCTTGAGCCCGGAGATGCCGTGCTCTGGGCTGTCCGGCTGCACACCAACGAGCTCGACGCGGGCGGGCCGTTCCTTCAGATAGCCACCGACGCCCGTCATTGTGCCTCCTGTGCCGAGCCCAGCCACAAAGTGCGTGATCTGCCCGCCTGTCTGATGCCAGATCTCCGGCCCGGTGGTCGTACGGTGCGCCAAAGGATTGGCCGGGTTGTTGTACTGGTCAGCGTAGAAATAGCGGTCCGGCTCACGGGCAGCCAGATCTTGCACGAAGTGCCGTGCACCTTCCGTTCCCTCGGAGGGATCGGTCAGCGTCAACCCAGCGCCGTAGGCTTTCAGGACTTGCACTCGCTCTGGGCTGACGTCACCCGGGAGCGCGAGGTGGACGGGGAATCCCAGCGCTGCGCTGAGCATGGCATAGGCTATGCCGGTGTTGCCCGATGTGGCATCGAGCAGGGTCTTACCCGGTGCCAAGGCGCCGCTCCGCTGGGCCTCTCGGATGATGGACAGGGCGGCTCGATCCTTGACGCTGCCGCCGGGGTTCTGTCCCTCCAGCTTGACCACGACGGAGACGTTAGGCGCGACCTCCCACGTGATCCTTCTGAGGGGGACCAGGGGGGTGTTGCCGATCAGTGATACAACGGGGGGGCCGTCCGGCGAGAGGACGGATCGAGACGAAGCTGCGCTGCCGCGCGGATCGACAAGCGTCTGGAAAGGGCGCTCATCGGTGGTTGAGATCAGGTTCTCTTGAACAGGATAGGGCTGAGACATCGGTTCCTCCCAAGTTGCCCAGGCCAGGGACAAAAAAAGACCAACCTCCGCTGCTGGCGAAGGCCCTCTCTAGGTTCTGCGAGGGCGCTGCCGCCTTAGGCTTGGTTGGCCTGGGAAGACACGATGCGTCCAGAGCCTAGGCGGTCATCGCCCCCGCTCCAGACAGATGCAATAGTGTTTAACTGCCATATGCGTCACCTTGCTCATCTCACTCATCGTACTGGCGAATCATACCATCGTGGACCGAGGTGTCAAGTCTCGGGCCCGTGGGGCAGACATTCTGAAAGACGCCGATTCTCGCAGTAGATGCGACTGAACGGCATCTACGGGCAGACGCTTGCCAAGCAAGCGTCTGGTTTCGCCTGTTTTCGCCGGTTGAGTAGACGTTGAGCGAAGCGAGACGTCGTATCGAAA
>CAZIWL010000098.1:0-16527 GCA_964542755.1 uncultured Anaerolineales bacterium | reverse complement strand
CTAGCAGGGTGTGGGCGTGATGTCAAGTGCCTTGTGTGCCTCCAATCAGGTGGTGCAGTGGGGAGGGCTCGTGGTCCGCCACGTGTGGCGTAGGTTTTGGCGCGGGGCATCCAATGAGATCCCAGGAGGTCTTGCGCTCGCCGGGCTGTGACCGCTTGTGCGCGCACTCCGTACATCAACGATGCGGCAGTTTCCTCGGGACTCCGATGAAGGTGCGGTGATGGCTGAAGAGGAACCAGGTTCTTAACGTGTGCTACGCGTTGTCGGTTGACCAACTGTAGTGTGGGTGAGGTTAGAGGTCAACGATCTGAAGCGCTTCGCGTGAGTCCACCACCATCACGAGATGTTGACCTGGTCCCCGTTCCGTGCCGTGGTACGGCGACTCCTGATGCCCCGGGTTGCGGATCGGCAAGCACCAATCCAGCTCCTCTCCCAGGCCCTACATCAGGAAAATGACCCCAGATCAAGAGATCCGTGCTCGTTGCAGCTTGTTTGGTTCTAAACCCATCTGACGACAGCTTAGCGGAGCTGGGTAGGGCAATGCTGAGGGGCGGTGTGCAGCCCGCTTGCAGGCGTACTGGCTTCCAGTGAACAACCACATAGGATCCGCGTTCTCATCCCGAACCGAGCTTCCGTCATAAGACCGGTGATGAGCGTGCAGAAGGGGTCTGCTCCGAATGGACCCGGAGAGCGGCAGATCCCTCCCGTCTGTGTACCTGGGGAGCGTGGCCGAGGTGGCTAGCAGCCTTCCGTGGGCTGGTTGGACGGTCTCTGCTCTCTGGTGCAGACGTACGTGCTGGAGTTGGGTACGGCACGGCAACGGACTATCGAGTGGGCGATCGAACCGGGAGGCCGCCGTTGGCGTGAGCCTGGAATGGAGGAAAGCCTGGATGACCCACTGGATACCACTACGAGAGAAGGAGGGGCACAGTGAGTAGGAGTCGAGGCATGCAGACAGTGGGGTTCGTCGTGATAGTGAGCTTGCTCTTGGCGCTAGGCTTGAGCTTGCAGGACACAGCGCCGCTGGCGCACGCTCGAACTCTGGCTGCTCATCGGTTGGCCGGCGACCGGATTGCTCCGGCTTTCCAGGGTTTCGCCGGGGGTCCGGCACCGAGGAGGATCCCTACCTGGTCGAGACGGCGGACCAGCTGGATGAGGTCAGGGACTACCTCGACGCCCATTTCCGCCAGATGGCGGACATCAACCTGGGTGTTGCGCCGTGGAACGCGGGTGATGGCTGGGAACCCATCGGCAGTTTTGGGACCGGCAACAACTTCACCGGCAGCTTCGACGGGCGCGGGTACACCATCAGCAATCTAACCATCAGCCGGCCCACAACGACGTCCCAGGGCCTCTTCGGTTACGTGAAGGATGCGTCGCTTTCCAACCTCAACCTGCTGGATGTGGATATTCGGGCCGCATCAATCAGTGGCAGGCTGGCCGCGAGCATCAAGGACAGCGTCGTCGAGAACGTCACTGTCACCGGCGCCGTCGTCAGCTCCCTGACCGAGCCCTACACGGCGATTGGAGGACTGGCGGGCGAGATGGGCACCAGTGCCCTGCATCACATCGCCATCACGGCGACAGTGCAAGGGCGGACAACGGTCGGAGGTCTCCTAGGGCGGACCCTGGGGGGTGTCATTCACCACGCTTATGCGGTGGGAAGCGTTGTGGGTCAGGGGGACAGCATCGGGGGGCTGGTCGGTTACCTCGGCGAGGGCGTCCCGATCGTCTCAAATAGCTACAGCCATGCGGCGGTCACCGGCGCCGACTACGTCGGAGGCTTGGTCGGGAAGAACTATACGGGCGCGATCCACCGGGCCTACAGCACCGGGTTGGTCACTGGGACAGGCGGCAACGTCGGCGGGCTCCTAGGTTCCAGCGGAGACCGTACCGCTGACTGCTACTGGGACACCGAGACCTCCGGTCGGGATTCCAGCGCTGGCGGTGAGGGCGTATCCGGCAGGACCACGGCCCAGATGCAGCAGGAAGCGACTTACAAGCATTCTAACTTTGTCATCCTATGGTCGATCGACGAGGGCAAAGACTATCCGGTCTTCCAGGACTTGAGTGCCTATGATGCTCCACAGCCGGTGGACGTGACTGAGCTGGAGGGGACTGGCGCCCCGGAGGATCCTTATCTCGTCACCACCATTGATGAGCTTGATGCGATGCGTCAAGACCTGACCGCTCACTACCGACTCGGCAACGACATAAATTTGGCCGCCACGGTCACGTGGAACCAGGGTCGGGGCTGGGAGCCCGTCGGCACGTCTGGGACCGGGAACAACTTCACCGGCAGCTGCGACGGCGACGGATACACCTTGCGCAATCTGACCATCAATCGGCCCAAGACAACGGCCCAGGGCCTCTTCGGGTACGTCAAGGACGCCTCGGTGTCTAACCTCAGGCTCCAGGATGTGGATGTTCAGGCCGCATCCATCAGCGGAGGGCTGGCGGCGAGCTCACGGAATACGACTGAGCCGAGAGCTGCCCAACCCCGCGGTGTCCTCACGGCGCCGCGATGCGCGCGTTGGCCTTACTGCCGCGCTTGTTCTTCTTGAACTGGTGATCACATCGATCAGACGGGCTGCCCTGGGCTTCAACTACGGGGAATGGCAGCTGATGCACAATCACTTCTCGGTGGGCATCATCGGCTTTGCCCCCTGTCACCTGCCGAACGCCAACGACTGCACCTGCGTGCCGCTTCAGTCGTGGCAGATCCTCGGGCTGGCCTGGTGTGCGGGGCGCTGATCATCATCCAGTAATTGACCCCGTGCCGAGGATGCTGGAGGAGCTGGCGGACTCCCGCGGTTAGCCGTGCTCGCACGTCCAAGAGCGCATACTGACTGAGTTCTACGAGATAGCCTCAGACGGAGCAGAGCCCCTGGGTGCTTGGGTCAGAGGAGTAGAACGATGGGACAGATCCGGGCCGTGCGACGGCTGATCATCACGGTGAATGGCGTCCTTGCTCTTGCCTTGCTTTTGCCTTCCTCTTCGCTTTTCCACAAGGGGGCTGCAATTCTGGGTTCTCTCTCCCGTACCGCCGCAGACGGCAGGTGGTCGTCTCTCGCAGGTTGGCTGAGCGAGCATTGGGAGGAGTTCGTGGGGCAACGGAAAGCCAGGACGGAGGAGGGCTATAGTTCTACGTAGCGAAGGAGGATGGCGGTCGCCAGGAGCACGACCGACACGGCAAGAGCGAACCAGTCGCCCCGCTGCATGTGGAGGGGGCGGCGGGAGGTACGGGGATGGCCCGGCCTGAAGCCGCGGGCGGCCAGGGCACGGGTGAGGGAATCGCTGAGACGGAGGGCCGCGATGACCAGGGCAACGAGCGTGGGGACGTAGGCCCTGGCTCTCTCGAAGAGTGTGCTCCGCTCGGGGGACCAGCCGCGGGCCCGCTGCGCATCGGTGATGGTCTGGTAGGTGCCGTCGAGGAGCGGAAGATAGCGGAGTGCGATGGCGATGGAGAGCCCCCATTCGAAAGGAAGGCCCAGCTTGACCAGGCCCTGCACCAGCCGCGTCTGATCGGTGGAGACGAGAAGCACGAAGACCGCAAAAGCCAGAGCGTCGACGCGTAGAGCGGATGTGAGGCCCTCCAGCAGGCTGGGCAGCGTGACGCGGATGCGCCACCACTCGATGAGAACGGGCTCCCCCACGGCGTAGAAGAGGGGCCAGAGGAGCAAGATGGTGAGGCTGACGGCCCACATGCGCCGCCAGAGCCAGCCGATGCGAGACCACGGTATGCCGGCCGTGCGCAGCACCGCGTGGGTGGCTAGCAGGTAGCCGAGCATCAGCAGCGGCTGATCGTTGAGAAGCAGGAGGGCGAAGCTGGCGAAGACGAAGGCCATCTTCGTGCGGGGATCGAGCCGGTGGAGCCAGGAGGGCCGAGAGATGTAGAGGTCGAACTGCTGGCTCAGGACGCTTCCTCCTCCGCCCGTGGCAGAAGGGCGATATACGACGTTAGGAGGGCGTCTACGTTGGTGGCGTCGCTGGGCAGGCCAATGTGGCTCAGGCGCTGGGCCAACTCGGTGATGGGCGGCGGCGCCAGGGA
Source organism: uncultured Anaerolineales bacterium (assembly GCA_964542755.1). Classification (GTDB taxonomy): domain Bacteria; phylum Chloroflexota; class Anaerolineae; order B4-G1; family B4-G1; genus SKLM01. The sequence goes on along the minus strand of CAZIWL010000098.1, from coordinate 12,476 downwards.
TGCCTGCTCCATCACGTCTGTACGGGCGAAGATCGAGCCCGGACGCCCATCGGCCAGCAGTTGACCGCGGTGGAGGACGAGGACTCGGTCCGCCCAGTCGGCCACAAGGGCCATCTGGTGGGTGATGAAGACGATGGTATGTCCCCGTAGCTGGAGAGCGCGCAGCCGTTCCAGGACAAGGGTCGCGCGGCCCCAGTCGAGGCCGGTGGTGGGTTCATCAAGGATGAGAACCGGCGGGCGGAGCGCGAAGAGCGACGCGAGCGTGACCTGCCGGCGAAGTCCGAATCCCAGAACCGCAGGCGGGTGATCCACGTAGGCGTCGAGCCCAAAGGCGGTCAGGGCCTCGCGGAGCCTCTCCTCGCGGTCGGCCGGTGCAAATCCAAGATTCCGCAGCCCGAACTTGATTTCGTCCCGCACGGTCGAGGCGAAGAGCTGGTGATCGGGATTCTGAAAGAGGTAGCCGACGTGTCGGGCCATATCGCCCACAGAGCGATCTCCGACCGGGTCGCCCATGACGCGCACCTGGCCCTCTTGCGGGCGGAGAAGCCCATTGCAGAGCTTGGCCAGCGTGGACTTGCCGGAACCGTTCTGGCCGACGAGGGCGGTCCACGATCCTCTCTCTACCAGGCACGTGACCCCCTCCAGCGCTCGCACCCCGCCCGGGTAGTGGTAGGAGCAGTTCAGCAACTCGAGGGCGGCATCAGCCACGGCGCTCTGTCATCCTCTGCTCAAGGGCCTGCTGGGCCTTGTCCACGGTAAGCCATGCATAGTTGGTACCCCAGTGCTCGTTGAACCGCGCGGCGAGGTCGAGAATCTGCGGAGCGCGGAGCCCCCAGCGCTCAAGACTATTCCGCTGCTGGAGGACGTGTGAGGGGACCCCCTCGAGGACGATACGTCCGTCAACGAGGACGGCGACGCGATCGGCCAGGTGGGGCACGGCGTCGATGTCCTGTGTGACCCAGAGAATGGTCATCCCCATCTGGTCCCGGAGTTGCTTGATGGCCTCCAGAACAGAGCGCTTTCCCAGAGGATCGAGGCTGGCCGTCGGTTCGTCGAGAACCAGGACCTGGGGGCGGAGCGCTAGCGCAGCCGCCAGCGCGACGCGCTGCTGTTCGCCCCCCGATAGCTCAAGGGGCGACCGCTCGCGGAGATGGGCGATCCCCAGGGCGGCCAGGCTTTCTTGGACCCGTTCCTCGATCTCGTGGGAGGGAAGCGCCAGCCCCTCGGGCCCGAAAGCGACCTCGTCGGCGACGCTCATGGTGAAGAGCTGACTCTCCGGATCCTGGAATACGAGCCCCACGGCGTGGCTCAACTCTCCGGGCTTGGTGCCGAGGGTGTCGAGGCCGGCAATGGAGACGCTCCCGGAGAACGTGCCCCCGAGTAGGTGGGGGATGGTGCCGTTGAGCGAGAGGCAGAGGGTGGACTTGCCAGCGCCTGTCGGGCCGAGGAGCACCAGACATGCGCCCCTCTCCAGGGACAGAGAGACACCCTGGAGCACGGGAGCGGGATCCGCTTCCGGCTCGACAGGCGGGTAGGCATAGGTGAGGTCGTTGATGGAGACGATGGTAGTCAAAGCGGTCTGTAAGGTGAGCTGTTCAGTTCGCCCGGTGACCCCACTGTCGGATTGGGGGATAGGCCTTGAGAAGCGCGACGACGAGAGGAATGCTGACGGCGCCGCCAACTACGACCTGCGGGATGTTAATCGAAACCGCTTCCGCGGCCGCCGGTCCGATGCCCATCTGGAGGGCGTAGGCCTCGCCGAGGAAGTAGATGGCCACCATCACGGCTGCGCCGGCGGCCCAACCGGCCACCATGCGCGGGACGCGAATCGTGCGACCGGCGATGGCGCCGGCGACGAGCCCCTGAAGCCCGTGGGCGAGGAAAGTCAAAGGTGCGTAGAGGGTGTAGCCGCCGACGAGGTCGGCCAATGCTCCGCCGAGACCTCCGGCGACGAGGCCGATCCAGGGTCCGAAGGCGAAGCTTGCCAGGAAGACGCCGACATCGCAGAAGTTGAAGTAGCCGCGGGTCAGGGCAAAGGGGACTCGGATGGTGAGGGTGAAGACGGCCACCAGGGCGATCATCACCCCCGACAGGACAACGTCGCGTATCTCTATGTTTTTCATACCTCTCCTTCTTGATCAGAAGCGACCTTCCGGCTATCTGTCGGAGCGGCCGCTCTTAGGGGACGACGCGATCTGTCGAGCTCCTCGCGGACGGCCTCCCCCAGGCGCCGCAGGCCTTCTTCAATACGCTCGACGGGATGAGCGGCGAAATTCAGTCTAAGGGAGGACGACGTTGGATGTTGGGGAAAGAAGACGGCCCCGACGGCGAAGGCGACGCCGTGGTCGAGGGCAGTGAGGTAGAGCTGAGCAGTGTCGATGGATGCCGGCATCGTCACCCAGACCCACAGCCCGCCGCTTGGACGCGTCCAACGGGTGCCGTCTGGAAGATGTCGGGCCAAAGCGGAGAACATGGCGTCCCGCCGCTCGGCGTAGGCCGCTCGGACGGTATCTACGTGGGGATCGAGATGACCCTGTGCTAGGAAGTCGTGGAGCGCTCGTTGGAGGAGGGAGGAGGTGAACAGGTCGGTGGCCCGTTTCGCGGCCACGAGCCGCTCACGGACTGGGTTTGAGGCCAGGAGGTATCCCAGCCGTATCCCGGGGAGCAGAGCTTTTGAGAAGGAGTTGATATACACTACTTGATGACCTGGATTGAGTGCCCTGAGGGGCGGGGGAGGGGAGCCCCCGTAGCGTAGCTCGGAACAGACACCATCCTCAAGGATCGTGACGTCGTGTTGACGTGCCAGCTCCAGGAGCCCGTGTCGACGGGGCTCCGTCATGGTGGTGCCGGTGGGGTTGTGGAAGGCCGTTATGGTGTAGACAAGGTCCGGATGGTGATTCTCAAGCGTCTCCTCCAGGCGGTCGAGCCGCATGCCCTCATCATCCACGGGGACACCGACGACCTCGAGCCCGTGCGACTGGAAGACGTCCAGCGCGCCCAGGTAGGTGGGGCTCTCGGTGATCACTGGGGTGCCAGGCCTGGCCAGCACACGGGTTGCGAGGTCTAGTCCTTGCTGGGAACCGGACGTGATCAAGACCTCACTAAGCCGGGTGGGCACGCCTGTCCTGGAGAGGCGTTGTGCGATGGTGCGCCGGAGCGGTGGGTAGCCCACGGCATCGTCGTACTGGAGCGCGACTGAGCCCTGGCGCCGCAGGACGCGATTGATTGATCGCCGGAACGGGCGCACGGGGAGAAGGTCGCTCGCAGGCGCGCCGAGGGCAAAGGAGATCAAGTCCGGCTGCTGTGCCAGGTGGAGCATATCGGCCAGCATGCCGCTGGCGGAGACCCCTGACGGCCGCAGGAGAGTTGTCCGCCATTCAAAGGGATTCTCGCTGGGAATGGTACGGTCCGAACCCTCTGGACCGCAGACGAAGGTACCACTGCCAACGTGGCCCTCGGCCAGCCCCTCCACCTCTAGCTCTGAGTAGGCGCTGGTCACGGTGATGCGACTGACGTTGAGTTCGTCCGCCAGGGTGCGGGTGGAAGGGAGTTTGGTGCCAGGGAGGAGGGTGCCAGCCTCAATCTCCTCCTCAAGTTGGTCCTTGATCTGTAGGTAGAGTGGGCGCTTTGCGTTCCGCTGGAGCCGGATGTGCATAGTGCCCCAATTATAGCGTTGATTGGCGGGCGTGCCTAGGGCCAATTGGGAGGCTGTTGTCTATGGCCATTTGGGGCGGCAGGGAGTAGGCAGTAAGGGGGTAACGGGTGGAGGCGGAGGAGGGACTTTTTGGCGGAGTTGGTGGGCCGGCGTCGGGTTTGACCCGTCCCTCCTGCTTCCTACTTCTCACTCCCTACTGCCCTCCTTATCTGGTGTAAACTCACCTCCTATTGTATCATGCATCCTGCAATCCGGGTGAAACTCAGTGAAGGAGGGACCCTATGCCGATGCGCGACGTCGTAGCCCTGATTCTCGGGGGAGGGCAGGGCACCCGCCTCTACCCGCTGACCAAGCTGCGGGCCAAGCCGGCCGTCCCCCTGGGCGGCAAGTACCGTTTGATCGACATCCCCATCAGTCTATGTATCAACGCCGGCATCCTGAAGATCTACGTCCTGACGCAATTCATGTCTGAGTCGCTCCACCGACACATCTACCAGACGTACAAGTTCGACGTCTTCACCGATGGGTTCGTGCAGATCATGGCCGCGGAGGAGACGCGTACCGGCATGGACTGGTACGAGGGTACAGCGGACGCCGTGCGGAAGCAGCTGTGGCGGCTGGAGCACACTCGGGCGAGCGACGTGTTGATCCTCTCGGGCGATCACCTTTATCGCATGGACTACGCGGCTTTCGTTGAGCACCACCGGAAGAAGCGGGCTGACGTAACCATCGCCGTGCAGCCCGTGGGGCCGGAGGCCGCGACCCGATTTGGCATCCTGAAGAAGGATGTCGACGACCGGATCACGTCCTTTCACGAGAAGCCGCCCACGGAGGAGCTGGATGGACTGGAGAGCGCACCCGGATCCGACAAGCCCTACATGGCTTCGATGGGTGTCTACTGTTTCCGCGCTGACGTGCTCCAGCGGGTCTTGACGGGGACTGAAGCGGAGGACTTCGGGAGAGAGATCATCCCCGCGGCGATCGACAACGCGCGGGTGTACGCGTACGAGTTCGAAGGGTACTGGGAGGACATCGGCACGGTACGGTCGTTCTACGAGGCGAACCTGGCGCTGGGAAGGCCGGATCCGCCCTTCGATTTCTACGACTTGGAGCATCCGATTTACACTCATCCGCGCTTCCTGCCGCCCACGGTGACGGACGGCTGCGATCTGGAGCAGGCCGTGGTGGCCGACGGCTGCTTGCTCCACGGCTCGGACATCAAGCAATCGGTGATCGGGCTGCGGAGCGTGATCGGTCCCGAGGTGCGCCTGATCCGCTCGGTGCTTATGGGCGCGGACTTCTTCGAGACCGCGGAGAGGAGGGCCGAGAATCGAGCCCTGGAGCGCCCGGACGTGGGCATCGGGCGGGGAAGCAGCGTCGAGGGCGCCATTATCGATAAGAACGCGAGGATTGGCGAGGGGGTCACCATCCGCGCGCACGATCCGGAGAGCGAGATGGTCGAGACGGAGGACTACGTGATTCGGGATGGGATTGTGGTCATACCCAAGAATGCGGTCATTCCCGACGGGACAGTGATCTAACCGTTTGGACTCGGACGGCCCGGAAGGACGTCGGCGCGGCAGGTGATGGGAGAGCGCGGCGAAAGGACCCGGCGAACGCGGCAGAGCAGCCCGTTCGCCGGGTCTTCTGGTCTGAGGGTCGGGCCGGGTAAGGTGTGGGCCAGGCTGGTCTATGCAGATGACCAGACGCCTCACGCAGCGACTGAAGTCGCCACTACGGGCCCGTCCCCAGTATAGTATGCTTGACCGCTTTGGCGGTTGCGTCAAATCGTTGAGCCCCTGACCCAGCCCGAGCCCCGTGTACAAGACTGGCCGCTGACAGAGTGTTTAGCGCAGAGAACCAAATGCCACGCGCAGCGACCAAAGTCGCCATTACAGGCGGGTGGGTCGTCGTGATCGCTGGGGCGCGTTTGGCGGCCCCAGGCCCGTGGATGAGGGTTCCTACGGGTCAGTGCCACAACTCGATTGCATCGAGGACGGGGCGGGTATTGACAAGAGTTAAGTGAGATATTATAATACTCAAGATACGACTTAACTTCTGCTGAGAACGGAGGGTTGACGTATGCACAGTGCGCCGACGGAATGCCCGGTCTGCCACGATCATCTCGCGATCACACGTATGGTCTGCCGGAATTGCGGCACGGCCTTGGAGGGCCGCTTCGGGCTGGGCCGGCTCTTCGAGCTGTCGCCTGAGCAGCGCCGCTTCGTCGAGATCTTCGTGCGCTGCGAGGGCAAGATCAGCCGGGTGGAGAAGGAGCTGGGTATCTCGTACCCCACGGTCCGCAGTCGGCTGGAGGAGGTCATCCAGGCCATGGGGTATCCCCTCAGTGCGCACTCGAAGGGGGGGGAGGAGGGCCGTCAGGAAATCCTGGAGAGGCTGGCGCAGGGTGAGATCACATCGGAGGAGGCTCTGGCGTTGATGAAGGAGGGCTGAGGGACGGTCGACGCGGGCTTGCGAGCCCGGCGTACAGACGTCGCGGGCAGTAAGTCGCTGTAATCAAGGTGGGCGGGGGTGGAAGGATGCTCGATCAGACAATGGCGGTCTTGGGGAACCTGTCGGTGATCGTACAGGCAGCCGATGGGAACCTACGAATTCGGAGCGGCGGCGCGGATGGAATCACCGTCCAGGTCCCCAACGGGGATGATCTCGTAACCTGGGAGCGAGAAGAGGGTGTTGTGACGGTAGCTGTTCGTGCGGATGCGACGCTGACTGTTCCGCCAGGAGCGAATGCTGCCCTGGAGGAGGTGCTTGGGAATCTGCGCATCCAAGGGATCAAGGGCCGGGTGAGGACGAGGAGCGTCCACGGCAACGCCACTGTTCGCGGGAGCGGCCCTGTGTCATTCGAGCAGGTGCTGGGCAACCTGAGGGCCAACGACCTTACGGACGATCTCACAGCTCGGGATGTGCGGGGCAACGTGTGGGCGCGCCGCGTCGGGGGGACCGTGATGCTCAGGGATGTGGGGGGCAACCTGGAGGCGGAGGCGGTCGAGGGAGGGTTGACGGCCGAGAACGTGCGTGGTAACGTCTCCCTTCTTCCTCCCTTCTCGGTTGGCAGCACGTACAGGGTCACTGGATTCGGGAACCTGCGCGTCTCGCTGCCCCCGGAGGCGAGCGTGCGGATCAAGGTGCGGGCCGGCGGACACGTCGACGTGCGACACCCGGCCTTGGCCCTGGAGTGGCAAAATGGGGAGGCCCTGGGTACACTGGGGGCCGGCCAGGCCGTGTTGGAGGCAGACGTCAAGGGGAACGTTATGCTACTGGGCAAAGAGCCAGGAGGAGAGACAGGCATGAGTTCTCAATGGGAGGAGCTGGGGGCGCAAATCGAGTGGCAGGTTCACGATGCTATGGCCACATTGGCGACGGAATTGGAGGAGCGGCTTGGACGCGTCGACGGTGAGTGGGTGCGCCATCAGGTGGACGGGGCGACCGTGGAGGCGCGCCGGAGGGCGGAACGGGCGGCCGAGCGGGCGCGGATGCGGGCGGAGCAGGCCGAACGGCGCTGGAGGCGCGCCGCCGGGGAGCGAGTCGGGCCCCAGCCGACGAACGCAACGGACGAGGAGCGACTGCGGGTACTGCGCATGGTCGAGGACGGCACGATCACCCCGGAGCAAGGGGCTGATCTCCTGGGGGCGATCGAGGGCCGCTAGCAAGCCGACAGGGCTGGAGCGACGAGCCGGAATCCAGGCACGGGCGCTCAGCTGGCGCAGGGCGACAGGCACCACCGTGGACGACCAGCTGGGGCCTTAGCAGGGCTCAGAACGGAAGAGGGTTAAGGATTGGATCACGTGACATACGAGGCTGAAGGAAACGCCGGTTGGCAGGTGCGGTTTTTCTCGATATGGGGTGGGCAGGCCTTCTCACTTCTGGGCAGTGGGCTGGTTCAGTTCGCTCTGGTCTGGTGGTTGACGCAGGCGACGGGCTCGGCTACGGTACTGGCGATGGCGACGCTGACGGCTACGCTTCCGGGCGTCTTCTTGGCTCCGTTCGCGGGCGCTCTGGTGGATCGTTGGGACCGACGTGTAGTGATGATGATGGCCGACGGCCTCATCGCGCTGGCGACCCTGGGGCTGGCTGTCCTTTACGCCATGGGTGCTGAGCGGGTATGGATCGTCTATGCGGTGATGTTCTGCCGCGCTGCGGGCGGCAGCTTCCACTGGGCCGCGATGCAGGCCTCCACTTCCTTGCTGGTGCCCGAGGAGCAGCTCTCCCGCGTGGCCGGACTGAACCAGACGCTGAATGGGGTGGTGAATATCATCGGGCCACCGGCAGGTGCGCTTCTGCTCCAGCTGTCATCCCTTCAGGGCATTCTCGCAATTGACGTGGTCACGGCGTTCCTCGCCATTGCCCCGCTCCTCGTCGTGTCCATCCCGAAGCCGGAGGCGCGAGACGTTGAGGGTCGTGTCGCTGGCGATATCACGGTCGTGCAGGACGTGCGTGAGGGTTTCCGGTACGTGCGCGGCTGGCCAGGCCTCTTCGTGGTACTCTTGATGGGGGCGGGTGTCAACTTCCTTCTGACCCCGGCCATGTCGCTGATGCCCCTGCTGGTTACGGATCACTTCGGCGGAGGCGCGCTGGAGCTTGGGTGGCTGGAGTCGTCGTGGGGGGTTGGGGTGGTCGTGGGCGGCTTGATCCTCAGCGCCTGGGGAGGCTTCGAGCGACGGATCACGACTTCGCTGACGGGACTGACGGGCATCGGGTTGGGGTTTCTCGTGGCTGGTGTGGTGCCGCCATCGGCGCTGGCGGCGGCCGTTGGTGGGTTCTTCCTGGCGGGAATGATGAACCCCGTGACCAACGGGCCCATCCTGGCTGTTGTGCAGGCCTGGGTGGAGCCGGGCATGCAGGGCCGGGTCTTCGCGCTGGTGCAGAGCTTGACGACGGCGGCCACACCGCTGGGAATGCTTATCGCGGGCCCGGTGGCGGACGCTTTCGGGGTCCGCATCTGGTACATTGTCGGGGGAACAACGTGTGTGCTGATGAGCGCAGTGGGTGCCCTGGTACCGGCTGTTGTGCATCTGGAAGAGGGTTGTCCCGGCGGGAGAGGAACGGCCCGGGGGCGGCCCGACTCCCGTCCCGGGGAAGCATGTCTTGAGGGCACAGTCATCGAAGCGGTGTCTGTTGGGCGTGGGCAGCAGTAGAGGGTGCGCGTGGAGGTTGTGCCCTGGCGGCTGCCGGTGGGCGCTGGCTGCGGCGCGCCAGGGTCTGGGTTGGCTTGATGGCGTCCCGCCCTCGGAAGCGGAATGTGCTTGGTAGCGGAGCGCTAGAGCTGCGTGAAGGACGGGACCGAGCTCACGAGGATGGAAGGAAGGCGCAAGGGCGCGCCGACGAGGATTTGACTGATGGTACTGGTTAAACAAGTTGAGCGGGTCCGGGCATTCTACGGCTACTACCCACAGCAATTCTGGATTCTGATCGGAAGTACTTTCATCGACCGCGTCGGCGGGGCGCTCATCTATCCCTTCCTCACGCTCTACGTGACACGCAGGTTCGAGGTGGGGATGACGGAGGTGGGGCTGGTTTTCGGTCTGTTCGCCGTCTCGAGCGTCGTGGGGAGTACCATCGGCGGCGCTATGACGGATCGACTGGGTCGGAAAGGCATGTTGGTCTTTGGCCTCGTCGGGAGCGCCACGGCCACCCTGGCCATGGGCCTGGCGAACTCGATGGGCCTCTTTCTCGTCACCACGCTTTTCGTGGGGCTTCTGGCTCACTCCGGCGGGCCGGCCCAGCAGGCGATGGTCGCCGATCTGTTGCCCGCGCACCAGCGGGCGCAGGGATTCGGCCTGCTACGGGTCGTCGCAAATCTTGCGGTCACCATCGGCCCTGCCATCGGCGGTTTCGTAGCCGCTCATTCATACCTTCTCCTTTTCATCTCCGATGTGGGGGCGAGCTTGATCGCGGCAGTCGTCGTGATCTTGACCCTGCGGGAGACCAGGCCGCGAGGGGACGGGGATGAGGTGACGGAGACAGTGTTTGAGACCTTCAAGGGCTATGGAGACGTGCTCCGAGATTCTGCTTTCGTTCTCTTCATGCTCGCCTGCATTCTTCGAGCCTTCGTGGGCATGCAGTTGACCACAACGCTGCCGGTCTACCTGCGAGACACCGGCGGGGTCTCAGAGCGCGGCTTCGGGACGATTCTGAGCCTGAACGCGGCGATGGTGGTGCTGCTCCAGTTTCCGATCACGCGGTGGACGAGCCGTCGTGCGCCTCTGCGTGTGATGGCTGGGGGGATGGTGATGTACGCCTTGGGGTACGCTATGTACGGCTTTGTGTCAGCGTATGCCTTCTTCCTGGTGGCGGTTGCGGTGCTCACGGTGGGGGAGATGATGACGGCGCCAGTCTCCCAGTCTCTGGTGTCCAGGATGGCCCCGGAGCGGATGCGGGGGCGGTATATGGCGACGTATGGTTTCAGCTGGGTCATTCCAGCTGCTGCTGCTCCAACGCTGGCCGGGTTGGTGATGGACTACGGCGATCCTCGCTGGGTCTGGTACGGCACGGGCCTGGTGGGGCTGGTGGCTGCCGGCGTGTTCCTCAGGCTGCGGGGGAGGGTGGGCACCAGGTTCGAGAGGTGCGGGGAATCGATTGCGCAGACGGCTGTCGTTGATGGAGAAGCGCCGCACTCCACGTAGGGGCGCAGACGCAGCCTGGTGGGCCGGGGGCTGGAATCGGATGTATCGGAGGGAGCGATGCGCGATCGGTTGAGCATCCTGGAGATGGTCGAGCAAGGTCGAATTGACGTCGACGAGGCGGTCAGCAGGCTCAAGGCGCTGGATTGCGACCGGTTGGCTGACCGAGAGCGTCTGGTGATGCCTGCGGGGACTGCGCCGCCGATGCCAACGCACAGGCCTATGAGCCGGCCGGTCTCGGAGCGTGTCACTGCGATTGTCTGGCAGGCCACGCTGGGTGCGGGAGTGGCGGTGTTGGCAGGAGGGGGCTTCCTACTGGGCCGATGGTACAGTGGAGCGGCTGGCCGAGGGCTGGGATGAGGGTGGTTGCTCTTCGGTATTGGGGTGCTGCTGACGACGCTGGGTTGGTGGCTGCGACGGGCCAGGTGGGTCGCCATCCGGGTTTGGAGTCGTGACGGCGAGAGGTTTCATCTGGCGCTGCCTGTTCCGCTGGGTCTGGCCGCTTGGGGGCTGCAAATTGGGGGGCGCTTCGTCCCGCACTTGGAGCAAGGCGAGGCAGAGGCGCCGGTGAGGGCGATTCGGACGAAGTTCGGCGAAGACGGGGCATTCTCGGTGACGGTAGACGAGGGCAAGGGTGGGGACCAGGTGGAGTTGATGATTGGCTAGGAGGTGTAGACATGGCGGTGACTGAGGAAAGGCTGAAAGTGCTCCAGATGCTGGAGGAGGGTAAGATCACGCCCGAGGAGGCCTCCTCTCTGCTGCGAGCGCTGGGCAAGGGGCAGGACGAGAGACTCTCAGGGAGGAGTGGGGCTGCGACTGAGAATCGCTACCTCCGCATTCGGGTGACCGATTTGGCCTCAGGTACGAGCAAGGTGAACGTAACCATCCCCCTGGGGTTGGTCGGTGTAGGGCTTCGCATAGCCGAGCGGTTTGCACCGGATGCGCATGGGATCAATATCAAAGAGGTCGAGGAGACGATCCTCAGTGGCGCACAGGGGAAGATCGTGGAGGTGATGGACGCCGAGGACAACGAGCGAGTGGAGATCTACGTCGAGTAAGGTCTCGCGTGGGCGGGTTGGGCATAGGAACCTGTGGACCGGCCTCCGATGGGCTAGGGAGGAGGGATCTGGGAGAGGGCATTTTCGACAGCGTCTTCTTGATGGATGTCCCGGCCCTGCCGTCCCCACCATGCCAGGAACTCGATGTTGCCGGCGGGCCCTCGGAGGGGCGAGGGCATGAGGCCGCGCAGTTGGAGTTCGAGTCTCGCGGCAGAGCCAAGGGTCCGCTCGATAACGCGTCGATGGATGGTCGGGTCCCGGACCACGCCTCCCCTTTCAACGTGCTGTGGTCCCGCCTCGAATTGGGGCTTGATGAGGGCGATGAGCTCGCCGTTGGGCTTAAGCCACATCACGGTTCGAGGTAGAATGAGGGCCAGGGAGATGAAGGATACGTCGATCGTGGATATGTCGACCTGCTCGGGGAGGGACTCCAGATGACGGGCGTTGGTGCGCTCCATTGCGACGACGCGCGGGTCGTTCCGGAGACTCCAATGGAGCTGGCCGTACCCTGAGTCGATGGCGTAGACGCGCTGGGCTCCGTGTTGGAGGAGGCAGTCGGTGAAACCCCCGGTGGAAGCGCCGACGTCGGCGGCCACGGCGGCCGTGACGTCAATGCCGAAGCGATGGACGGCAGCGTCTAGCTTTTCTCCCCCTCGACTGACGAAAGGGAGCTTCGCCCGAAGGGTTATCTCGGCATCGGCCGGCACTTTTGTGCTGGGCTTATGCACCAGTTGATCGTCGACGCGGACCTCGCCGGCGCGGACCAGCCGCTGGGCCTTGCTCCGGCTCTCGGCCAGGCCGCGGTTGGTCATGAGGATGTCGATGCGCTCCTTAGTCATGATAGGCAGAGGGTACAGCAGGGCGACTGGGGCTGCAAGCGCGTCGCGGGCTGGGCACCACCGCCAGGCAATTGACGTAGGGCGGCTTTCCGTGCCCGGCGAACTGTCCACAGACTAGCCACGTCGGCACAGAAAGAGGCGGCAGGTATCGAAACCGGCCCTACACTGACCGCGGGGCACAAGGAAAGATGGGACAAAGCATGACACCGATAGAACAGATTAACATTGATGAGGACGTGTGAACCTATTGGATCAGTATGCGTCTGTGTTCCATCAAGAAGCG
>CAZIWL010000097.1:0-16640 GCA_964542755.1 uncultured Anaerolineales bacterium | reverse complement strand
GAAGAAGGGCATCATTAAGCCGAACATAATCATGCCCGGCTTGAGGTAGTAGACCCTCATGTCCTTGACCGCTACCGTCCACGTCTGGCTCACCTCATCGATGATTCGCCTCACGATGCCTTGGTTCATCTTCGTCCTCCCTTCTTGCCTCTAGGGCCTCGGCCGCTGCCCGTCGATTCCCCGGCTTCATGGCGCACAGCGCCGATCTCCTGACCGGTGATCTCGAGAAAGACATCCTCAAGGCTCGGCCCCAGCGTGTTCAAGCTTACCACCTCCAGATCGCGCGCCCGGGCGTAGTCCACAATCTCAGGCAGCAGGCCCGAGGGACGCTCCGTGTAGAGACGCCACTTGTCGCCCATCTTGACCGAGTGGGTCACGCCGGTGAGCGCCCTAAGCGCCTCACCGTGGGCCTGACCATCAGGCTCCAGAGCCACCTCCACCGACTGGACCCTGCGGAAGGCGGCCTTTAGTTGCTCCGGGGTGTCGATGGCTGCGATCTTCCCATGGTTGATGATGGCGACCCGATCGCAGAGCTGATTGGCCTCCTCGATCTGATGCGTCGTGAGGAAGATGGTCGTGCCCCGCGCATTCAGCTCGCGGATCAGGTCGCGGATGGTACGGGTGCTCTGGGCATCCAGCCCCGGCGTCGGCTCATCCAAGAAAAGCAGCGCAGGATGGTGGATGATGGCCATGGCGATGCTCAGGCGCCGCCGCATCCCCTTGGAAAAGTCCTCGACCTTCACGTCACGCTTTTCCCAGAGGCCAAACCTCTCCAGTAGATCGCGGGCCCGTACGCCTCGTTCGCTGGGCGCCACCAGGTACAGTCGGGCGGTGAACATCAAGTTCTCCCACGCCGTGAGCTCTGTGTAGACGTTCGATTCTTCTGGCACCAACCCCATGCGCCGTTTGATGGGCACCGGGTCCTCGGCCATGTCGCGACCGTCGATTACGATGCGCCCCTCGGTAGGCTCCAGAAGCGTCGTCAACATGCGCTGAGTTGTGGTCTTCCCGGCACCATTCGGACCCAGGAAACCAAAGACCTCGCCCTGTTCCACCTGGAAGTCGATGTGATCCACAGCCAGCAAGTCGGCGTAGTACTTCGTCAAGTCATGTACGGCAATCGCGTCCGTCATTCGTGGTTTCTCCTCCCACCCTGATGGCGAGTTGGATGCGTCAGCTATCCTCTCAGCACGCCGGGGCCCGCGTCATCGCCGGGCTGTCCGTGGATCAGTTGCCCGTTGGAAATGCTCGGTCCCCATGCAGAGTCGCTGCCGTCGCTTCACCCCTCCTCCGCCTGCCGCGCCATCCAGGATGGGGCTCTCCCCGCCTGCGTTCCGTGGCACTGGATGGCTCTCAGCTTCTCTTTCCAGACCGGACGGACGTCCACGGCAAGCGTCACGTCTTCGTCTCGCACCGTGTGCAGGCCGGAAAGCCCCACCACATTCGCGACGGTCTCAGGCACGACCAGGCGATAGAGGGTCAACGCTGCCGCCCACTCCGTCGCCTGCGCCGTCTTGTCGCCCAGTAGGGTCCAGCGGCTCACGGCGATGTGATCCGGGTGCCCAGAGAGCCCGTCGGGCGGCCAGGTGATAAGGGCCTGGGGACGGAGGTCACGCACGGTGTCAAACACGAAGGCCGCGCCCTCCTGTGGATCTACCTCAGACAATATGCCGTCCCGGCAGGCGAGCAAGGGAGCCAGGGCGATATCCTGCACCCGATCCGCGCGCTGCCCGAGGAGAGTATGATGCGCGTCATCTCCGTCGCGACCGGAGCGGGCAAAGGCCTCGCGCGGGGTCACCCACGCCCATCGGCCCCTTCTGGTCCGTCGATCTGAAACCGGGCTTCGTACTCAGCCAGAAACTCACCCAGACGGTTTCGCGTACGGCGGACACTCACCGCCCACGCGTGGAGGACCTCGATCCCCTCGTCCGTCAGCTCGTAGACGCGGCGCGCGGGTCCACCTCCGTCCGTCTCCCAGGTAGAGCGCACGAGCCCCTCTTCCTCAAACTGACGCAGCGTGCGGTAGAGGGTGCTGGGGTCCGGCGTTGGTAGCCCCCTCGCCTCCAGCACCTCGAGCAACTCGTAGCCGTGGGCGGCCTCCTTCGAAAGTTGAAGCAGCAGACGCGGGCGGACGAAACCCCGGATCTGCCCACCTCGGCAGTGACACGTAGGCTGGTCTCCTGATCTCGCGTATGGCATCCCTCTGCTCAGCCCCCTTATATCGACGGATTCCTTATATGCACATTGCACATAGCATACCATGGGGCGATAGCTTGGCAAGCCATGCGTTGGTCCGAAGCTGCACCACCCAGCCATGGTGATCTGACCCGTGCGCCGTCACGGCGACGGACCATCCCCAGGGATCTTCCGTGAAGAGACCGTAGGCCGCCGCAGGCCATGCCGCACCTGGAGCGATCCCTATGTAGCTCAAGAACGGAATCGCGTGCGGTAGGATTAGGGCCTTGTCGGGGTGCCCGGCGGCCGTCTCGGGCTCATCATCGACTGGATAGCCATCGTGAAGGTGAAGGCGCGAGGACGGCCACGATGCTAAACCAGAGCCCCGACCACACAGACTATT
Organism: uncultured Anaerolineales bacterium; assembly: GCA_964542755.1. Taxonomy (GTDB): domain Bacteria; phylum Chloroflexota; class Anaerolineae; order B4-G1; family B4-G1; genus SKLM01. The sequence continues at coordinate 14,062 of CAZIWL010000097.1, read as the reverse complement.
GAACCACCTTCAGAGCGTTCAGTTCACCTGGGGCTCTTCTCCCGTCCAGCACCCATCTGGGCCGGGACGTCGCAGCGCCTTAGACCTTTGGCGCGCGACACGCGTCTTCGTGGTCGCCGCAGGTTCACGGCGGCTGGGCGTCCCGGCCCATGCGTCCATCGATCTTGCCGCTCAGCTAGTCAGCTATCGATGATACCCTGGCTCGCCACGCTAACGCACCCTCCTGCGGGCAGGCTTCGATGCAGGCGCCGCAAGCGTAACAATCCGCATGGATCCCGGCATCGGCGTAGAAATCCCCCATGGCTCCCGAGGGACAGGCGTCCACGCACAGTTGGCATTCCTTGCAGACATCTCGATCGATGCGCGGGCGCATCAGGCTCACCTGCTCCAGCAGCCAGCTCACCAGCCCAAATGGACAGAGGAAACGACACCAGGGCCGGTAGACGAACAGGGCAGCGACAAGCAGGACCGCGGAGAACAGGCCGATAGCCCAGGTGAGGTTGAAGGAGAAGATTAGGAACGGATCCACGACGCCGATCCAATCCATCCCCGCAAGGGCCAGCCCCCCCAGCAGTCCGAGGAAGGCGAGGATGCGTACGCCGTTCGCAAGCCAGAAGGGCGGTTCCCATTTCGGGAGGTTGACACGATGGAGCAGATCCTGGAGCAGGCCCAGTTGGCAGGCCCAGCCGCAGATCGACTTGTTGGAGACCCACACAGCTGCCAGCAGAATCACCAGCATCGCAGCGACGGGGATCACAAGCCGACCGCGTATCAGCAGGCTGGTGAGCAGCTGGCGCAGGGAGGCAACCGGATTCGGGTTCAACCCAGTGGGGAGGACCACGCCGAACAGGAATCCAAAGAGCAGCACCCCACCCACGAGAAAGGCAAGGCGCACCCGCGATGTGACCTTCCGGCCCCGCAGCAGCACCGTGGCAGCCACGACGGTGGCGATCCAGAGAACGAACTTGACTAGAATCAAAGGGTTGAGCGTCATACCATTAGGCATAGCATATCTCGCGATTACAGGACCTTTGTGGCCCGCGTCGGCCGCGGCGTCTTGACCACCAGGAAGCGGAAGTCACTGTCGCCCTCATTGAGCAGACGGTGTGGAATGCGTGTCGGGCTGTCGATGAGCATGTCAGTGGAGACCAGCTCTCGTTCGTCGCCAATCTCGACGAAACCCTCACCCTCAAGGATGTAGAAGAAGACATCCACGGGCGTGACGTGGCGCTTCAGCGCCTCCCCGGGTTTCAGGGTGACCATAGATACCTGGACGTGTTCCGTATTGTGAAGCCCGCGAGCACTGACGTCGTGGGGATTTGGCGCCTCTGGCGCCTTCAATGCTTTGACGATCTTCATGGTTGATCCTCCTTTGATTCATTCCTTGCTTTTGAGCTGGAGACCGGCTCGACGCGACGGGCCTGCGTCGAGCCACTCGACCCGACGGGCCTGCGTCGAGCCACTCGACCCGAGCCAGTCCGCGCGAGCCAGTCGACGCGAGCCGCTCGCATCGACGGGCACTACCAGCACTTATCGATCCGGCGTGAGGGCCGAATAGGAATGCGTCCCCACGTGTAGTCACTCCCACACGACGAACCGATATGGGCGCCGTGCAGCCTGGGGACAGCTTCCGCTCTCGCACACCCGCCGTTCGCTCACGCTTCTGCATTTGAACAGAGTATATCACATCCGCAGGCGCGTGTCTTCGACTTATGTCGAACCGCCCTGACCTGAACCGGCGACCTCGCCCGCCGCTGGCGCGCTGGAGCTTCGCCCCAGCGTCCTCAGCGCCGAGCTCGATTCCGAGGGTGGGGCTTTCACCCCACCCTCGGGCGGGGGCTGCTCCCACCCCCCTGCACCGCCAGGGCCAACCCCGCCCCTTGGGGCGGGGTTTCGCCTTGTCGTCAACCGCGGCCCGCGCCTTGGCTGTCAGCGTCCCTGGCGACAAGAGGTGTGGGTGCGTCGCCATTCGATGAGGAGCCAGGCCAGCGTGCATTGATCGGGTTCGATGCCGCGCCAGAGGTCATGAACTTGTCCGCGCACACCGCTGCCTCAAAGCCTCAGACCCACGGCTCCAACGACGAGCTCACTTCCCCCATCGACCAGGGTCCCTTCGAGGGAACCTCGAACCCCATCATCGCCCTCACAGCCCGTACGACAGGCTTCCCCCGCCCGTTGGAGGGAACAAAAGACCTGAATGGACAATGCATGTTGTCTATTGACAGCATACACATAGTGTACTATACTGGGACTCACGCCCGTCAGGCACCGCACGCGGGAGGACAACGACTGGCGAGTACCCGCACGAGCGAGGAAACATTGGATGGGAGGCCATACGCGGCGCAGGCTGCGGTCAAGGAACCGACGCTACTGTCTCCTGCACCCAGCCCAGCGCGCGATTACACGGTACTGAACCGACTGGATGATCACGGTCTGGATCAAGACCATGCCAGCACCGTCTTTCGCGCCGCACGCGCGAGGTAGGAGAGGTGATGGGCCACAGCCCGCTTGCTGAGCTGGTTTAACCCATAGGGCTGTCGATGCCGGTTCCGGAGTTGCTGACCACGTGATCGGGGGGCGGCTGAGTTCCGCCACCGATAGAGGAGCAGGCTCACATACGAACCAAGTGAACCAAGGCCCTCTCCCATGCACAATGTGAGCTGCCGACTTCGTCTCGGGGCGTCGGATGGGGCACGATCAAACCGACTGAGCCCCAAGGAGCCTAGACCTACGGAATCCGTTACGCCAACATCCACGTCCACACGCACGCGGATGTCGGCTACAAGACTGGACTCGAGCCACACGCCTGAGCCCATGGTAGTGGAGGTAGGCATATGCCAAATGAGAGCACAGTACTCATCTACGGGACCAACCTGGGCGGCTACCGGGCTGCGTACGCCCTGGGAAAGCAGGGGCACAAGTTCATCCTGCTTAACCGTGGCTCGTACGTGGACGAGGTGAAATACCAGGCCCTGGCCCAACTACCGCTCGACTTCTGCTGGATCTGCGGGCACATGCCGCAGCGTGCCTTCAAGGCGAGCGGCGCCATGCAGGACTGCTACAACGCCGAGTTGCTGGAGGTCACCGGAGAAGCAGGACACTTCCACGTCAGATTCAGGAAGCGCGACCAGGTAGTCAACAACTTCATGTGCACGGAGTGCGACCAGTGCATTGCCGTCTGTCCAGTGGAGGTCGGGGCGGGCAAGGCGATCCGTGCGGTGCCGGAGGCTGGCTGGGAGAACTGCTACGTGATTGACTTCGAGCACTGCACCCGCTGCGGCGCGTGCGAGGAGGCCTGTCCTACCGGCGCGCTCCGGCTGGATCGGCCCGAGGAGATCGTCGAGGCCGACGTCGGCGCCATCATCCTGGCCGACACTTTCGAGGAGCCGGAGGACGAGGATCTGCAGGAATTCGGCCTGGGACAGAACCCCCATGTGGTTCGGAACTCGGAGGTGGCGGACCGTTCGCGCTTGACGAACTTCGTGCGAGATTCGGTGCGCCTCCCATCCGGGAAGATCCCCGAGACATTCGGCGTGGTGGTGACCCCGCACTTCAACCGCCCGGGCGTCGAGGTCGAACCGTACAACACCAGCGTGAGCGCGATCTACCGCGCGGTCCGACTCAAAGAGATTCTGCCCGAGTCGGAGGTGACCGTGTTCCTCCACGACTACCGCGGGACGGGTAAGGGCCACCACGCGTGGTACCGGAAGGCGCTGGAGGCCGGCGTCCGAATCCAGCGGGCGGAGACGCTCCGCATCGCCCTCGGCGATGCGGCAGACGGGGCGACGATTACGTATGCCACCCTAGATGGGGAGCCCCACACGCAGATCGTGGAGTTGGCCATCCTGGTCACCGGGCAGAGCCCCCCGTCCCAGATGGAGGAGCTGTCGCGATTGACGGGTGTCCAGGCAGATGCCAATGGTTTCTGTCACCTCCGGCCCTTCTCCTGCTGTGAGACCGACGTCGACGGTGTCTTCGCCGTGGGCGAACTCACGGGTCCGAAAGGGAATCCAGAGACCGTGTGGGACGGGTGCGCCGCCCTTACCGAGATCCAGCGCTACGTGGGAGGGAAGAACGTCAGTCCCGCCCCGCCCCCGACCCTGAGGGACGTCTCGGGCGAGCGCGCCTCCGTCGGCGTATTCATCTGCAACTGCTTTGGCCAGTTCGACGACCGCGTGGACCTGCCGGCCCTTGTGGAGCGTGTTCAACACTTGCCGGGAGTCGATCACGCCGAGATCATCGAAGGGTGCTGCACCGGCCCCACGATCAAAGCCACGGCGGATCGGATAGAGGCGTCCGGGGTCAATCGGGTCATCCTGGCCGCGTGCACGCCCCTGCAGAAGAAGGGCAAGTTCAACAAGGCCGTGATGACAGCAGGGTTGAGCCCACTCCTGTGCGAGTATCTCCGCTTCCGAGAGGACGTAATCCAGGTGCACTCAGACCCGGAACAGATGCTGACCAAGTCGGTCGCGATCATCCGGGGCGCGGTGGAAAAGGTCAAACGCGGGCGGCACGCCAGCCCTCCCGTGGACACCTTCAACGGGCGAGCCCTGGTGGTGGGCGGCGGCGTGGCGGGCTTGACCGCCGCCACGGAGATCGCGACCAACGGATATCCGGTGGTGCTGGTGGAACGGGAGGAGGCGCTGGGCGGTCGGGTCGCGCAGATGACGGATGCGCAGCAGGGACACGTGAGAGACCTGATCGCGGCGGTCGAGGCCTCCGATACCATCACCTGCTACACCGGTTCGGAGGTGACGGAGGTCGACGGCTATGCGGGCAATTACCACGTGCTGGTCGAGTCCCCGGGGCTTGCCGTCCGGGTGGACGCCGGGGTGGTCTTCCTGGCGACCGGCGCCATGGACTACGGCCCCCACGGGTTTCTCTACGGCGAGGATTCGGGGGTGATGACGCAGACGGAGCTGGAAGCCCGGCTGGACGACGAAGGCGGCGCCGACCGCGTGACGATGATCCAGTGCGTGGGCTCAAGGATCCCCGACGTGCCCTACTGCTCCCGCTTGTGCTGCAACCAGGCGCTGAGGAACGCCGTTGCACTGCAGGAACAGGGATCCGAGGTGACTGTCTTCTACCGGGACATCGCCACCTACGGAAAGACGGACTACTACCGGCTGGCCAAGGAGGCCGGCGTGGCGTTTGTCCGGTTCGGGGACGGCGACGATGGGGAGCCACAGTATCCGACGGTGCGGCGAAACGGCGCAGGGTTGGAGGTCGTGAGCGGCGACAGGTGCGTCGGGGCAGACTGGGTCGTGTTGAGCACGGGGATCGTGCCCGACGTGGAAAACAACCGCACGCTGTCCGATCTCTTCAATCACCCCATCGACTACGAGGGGTTCCTTACCAGCGACATCAGCAACTATCCTTTCGAGGAGGCGATCAAGAAGCTGACGAAACCTTTCGAGCTGGCGAGCAACGGCGTTTTCCCGGTAGGGCTGGCGCACTCCCCCCGGTCGTTTGAGGAGGCTATCCTGACCGCCAAGGACGCGGTCGGGCGCGCGCTGGTGGTCATGGGCAAGGACAAGATGGCCCCACCCAACAAGATGTTCGTCGCCGGTGTCTACGATCCCCTGTGTATGGGATGCGGCGTCTGTGTGGACGTCTGTCCCTACGGTGCGCGAGTCATCGATGAGCGCGAGAAGGTAGCGCGGGTGCGTCCCTTCCTGTGCGATTCATGTGGTTCGTGTGTCGCCATATGCCCCAACAACGCATCCTATCTGCACGACTTCAAGGGTCAGCAGGCGATCGCTGCGCTCGATGCGTTACTCGTAGGAGGTCAGAGGTGAGCGAGGAGAAGACTTTCGTCCCAAGCATTGTCTATTTCATGTGCAGTTGGTGCGGATCCGGCGGCGCCGAGACCGCCGCGGCCCACCATCTGCACTATCCTGAGAACGTGCTGCCGTCCCGGGTCAACTGCACCGGGGCCCTCCCGGCGGTCCACATCCTGCGCCCCCTCATCGAGGGCGCGGACGGCGTCGTCATCAGCGGATGTCACCCCGGGGACTGTCACTACGACGACGGCAACTTCCGCGCCCGGAGACGCATCGCGCTGGTCAAGAGCCTCCTTGACACCCTGGGATTGGAGCCGGAGCGCGTCTGGTTCCGCTACGTAGCGCACGGCGAGGGCCGGCGATTCGTGGACACGGCCGCCGCGTTCAACGAGCACATCAAGACCCTGGGTCCCAACCCGCTGAAGACAAGGAGTGACACGTGAATGCCAACGCCGCCGTACTGCCAACCAAGGAAGGGTTTGAGCCCGCCGTCATCCAGTGGCTGAAGGAGGCGCTGAACCGGAACGTGTTCGAAGCTGTCCTCATCCCTGTGGAGACGCCGGCCGAGGACTCTTTCGCCTATCTGCTCATCAAGGATCCGAAGTTCCTCGACCTCGCCTCCCCGCTCCCGCCGATCATGCCGGTGCAAGGAGGTAAGGCGATCGGACGCCTAACCATGCGCGGCGATCTGAACAAGCGGGTTGCGGCGATCATACGCCCCTGCGAAGCCCGTGCTGCCATCGAGCTGACGAAACTCAAGCAGGCCCACCTGACGAACCTGACCTTGATCACCCTCGACTGCCCGGGCGTGTTACCCCTCTCCGACTATCTGGACGATCCGGCAGCGGGGGCCGCCCGCTTCCGAGAGGCTGTCGAGCAGGATAATCGCTCGCCGATGCGCCCAACGTGCCAGATCTGCCATCGCTTCAGCCTGGCGGAGGCGCCGGCGACGGATCTCCACATCGGCACCCTGGGAAACGATGACGGGGCCGCCGTCATCGTTCCAGGGAGTCTGGAGGGCGAGCGCATCCTGGCGCAGATGGGCTTGACGGAGGACGGCGACGAGTCAGGCAACCTCCCAGAGATGCTCGAACGGTGGTCCACGAGGGCTGAGCAGCTCACTGCGACGCAGACAGAACGCCGCAGTAAGGCCCACGCGCAGCTACAGGAGCAGGTCGCCGGGGCGGACCGGCTGCTGGACATCTTCGGCAGCTGTATCAACTGTCACAACTGCCAGCGCGTCTGCCCGGTCTGCTACTGTCGCCAGTGCTACTTCGAATCGACAGCGCTGAAGCTCCCGCCGGAGAACTACCTGGCCCGGGCGGCGTCCAAGGGGGCCCTCAGATTCGCCCCGGATACCTTGCTGTTCCACCTTGGACGTGCGTCGCACATGGCCCTCTCCTGCGTCTCGTGCGGCGCCTGCGAGGACGCATGCCCGATGGACATCCCCGTCGGCCAGGTCTTCAGCCTGCTGGCGGATGGGGCCCAGGAGGCGCTGGGATACGTGGCGGGCCGCAGCGTTGAGGATGCGCTGCCCCTCGTGGCGTACGAGATGGACGAACTCCACGATGTGGAGCAAGCCTACGTAGAGATCTACCGCGAGCAGGAGGTGCAGGATGCCTGAGGCAGCCACTTCGTCGGCCTTCGCAACGCAAGGGCTGAGGACGAACCAGGGGGCCGAGGAGACGGTGCGGCAGCTACTGCGCTCTCTCCTCCAGAGCGGGCAAGTGGAGGCAGTACTCGCCCTGGGAAAAACCGGGACGGACGGGAAGGGCGTCGCGTACTCCCTGTTCACCGATCCGGATGCCTTCGCCGTGGACGGAGAGGCGGTTCCCTTGCTTCCGTACATGCCCGCCAACGGCGGCGGGCTGCTCTCTCGCCTCACGTTGGAGGGTTCCCTGCCCGGGCCAGTCGCCGCCGTGATCCGACCGTGCGAACTCCAGGCGTTCATCGAACTGATGAAACTCAATCAGGGAAGTCTGGACAATGTCTTCCTCATCAGCTCCACCTGCGGCGGCGTCTACCCCCTGGAGACAGGGCTTGAGGGGCACCTGGAGGAGAAGCTCCCAGCGTACTGGAGGTCCATAGAACAGGGCGAGTTAGACGAGGCAGCGCGGCCGACGTGCCGCGCCTGCGAGAGCTTCGCTCCGGAGGGGGCCGATATCACCATCGCCTTGCTCGGTGAAGACGGCCTCGACGAGCAGTGCACGCTCTACCTGAACACCGAGAGAGCCGCTGCGTTCGCCCAGCGCCTTGAGGGGACCATCTTGGACGCAGAACCCGATGGAACAGTGCTCGAGCGCTCTTCCGTCGAGCGTAGTGCGTTCCGCGAGGCGCTTTTCGCCGGGGTAGAGACAGGCCTGAAAGGCCTGGTCGAGACCTTCGGACGGTGCATCGGCTGCCACGGCTGCAAGACAGTCTGCCCCATCTGCTACTGCCAGGTGTGCCACTTCGATTCGCACGAGTGCGAGCGAGAAATCGCCTACTACGAGGGGGAGCTGCAGAGGAAAGGGGGGCTGCGCGTGCCGCCCGACACCGTCTTTTTCCAGCTCGGACGAATGGCCCATATGGCCATCTCCTGCGTAGGCTGCGGGATGTGCACGGACGTCTGCCCGGCGGACATCCCCGTGTCGACCATCTTCTCCAAGGTGGCGGCATCCGCCCAGGCGACCTTCGACTACGTTCCGGGAAGAGCCCTGGCGGAGGAGATCCCGCTCAGAACATTCAGGGAAGACGAGTTCGCCCAGGTGGCGACGTAGGAGGGAGATATGCAAGAACAGATATCCGAGACGTTCAGCCCCACAATCGTCGGGTTCCTATGCAACTGGTGCACCTACGCCGCGGCCGATTCGGCCGGTGTCGCCAGGATGAAGATGCCTCCCTCCGTCATGGTCGTCCGGGTGATGTGCTCCGGGCGGATCGACCCCCTGTTCATCCTGACTGCCTTTCTCAGGGGCGCCGACGGCGTCTTGATCAGCGGGTGCTGGCCGGGCCAGTGCCACTACCAGGTCGGAAACCTCCAGGCCCGCCGTCGCACCGCGCTCCTCAAGTCCATCTTCGACGCGCTGGAGCTGGAGATGGGGGAGCGATTCCGGCTCTCGTGGGTGTCCTCGTCAGAGGCGCCCCGCTACGTGCGGGTGGTGAAGGAGTTCACCAGGGACGTCACCGATCTCGGCCCCTGCCCTATCCAGCACGAGCTCTTCCTGTAGGCGGATGGACAGGGAGACCGGGTGGGTTTGGCATCGAAAGGCGCGCCCGGAGGGCGCCGGGGGACGTGATCTGAGCACCGGAGTCAAGGAGCAATGAGCGATGCGTGGCGACGCGACACCGATCAGCTTCGCTGATGAGATTGTGCTGGCGGCCGGCGGCGAGAGTATGCGGGCCTGCTACAGCTGCGGGACGTGCGTCAGCCGGTGCATCATCCCCTGGCGGGACTCCGCCTACAATCCGCGCCGAGTCTTCCACATGGTCGGCCTGGGCATGCGCCAGGCCGTCTATGAGGATATGACGGTCTGGCATTGCACCGCCTGCGATCTGTGCGTCGCCGGCTGTCCGCAGGAGGTGCGTATCTCTGACGTCATCGGCGCGCTTCGCGAGAGCGCGCTGGCGGAAGGGTACAGCTCTCCACTGGAGACCGTGGTTGTGGACGCCACCCTCTGCGCCGGCTGCGGGACGTGCGTGAGCCTGTGTCCCTACGAGGCCCTGGCGCTGACACCTCACGGAGGGACCCAGGTCTCGACGGTGGATCATGACCACTGTATGGGATGCGGGTCCTGCGTGGCGGCCTGTCCAAACAACGCCATCGGCGGCGGTCCATTCGCCGACCGGGCGCTCCTTGATGCCATGATCGACGGCCTCCAGGCCCGGCTCCGTCCGGGAGGAGGTGATGCACCATCGTAACCAAGCCGACCACCGATCCCGCTGGGATCTGTGATGGGGTGGACAGGCCGGCGGCACAGGTGGGGCACGTGATTCAGAACACCTGGACGGCATCCGGCGGGATCGGCGGTCGGCATCCCCAGAATAGGCAGACGGCTTGACCCGCATGGGCCATCGGACGGCCCGCGAGTCAATATCCTGGGATTCATCAGATCGCGGGCGCGGGTGAGCGGCGGGTCATGAGCCAACCCAGATGTCGCACCACCCACCGATGCGGCATAGGCCGCGCGAGCCGCGGATGAACCGCCGGTCCCGGCACAGCAGAGGCTACGAGAGCGTATGGCTTAGGGCCGAATCTACGGCCTCATCCAAGCTTCTCAAGCCTCCGCTTTCCAGGGGCCCGGACGCTGTCTCCAGAACGCGTTCCGACCCGCATGCAGCCATGAGAGCACGGGCGCGGTCTTGTAGTTCCCTGCCGCTCTCCGCCTGGCAAGTCACAAAGGTCAAGAGCTCTAGAGCGGGCCCGGGTCTTCCCTGTGCTTGGAAGAGCTCGGCCAGGGCAATCAGGCTGTCCAGAACCACGGGGACCGCCTCGATCTCCCTGGCTGCCTTCAGGGCCTCATCGAAGTGGTCTTTGGAGGCTTGATACGCCCCCATCCGGCACGCAGCTCTCCCCAACTGCTTCAGCCTCTCGGCAATGGCGCGGCGGTCGCCCGTCTCGCGATTGATCCTCAAGCTCTCCTGAAGCACCTCTCGCGCCGAGGCATGCTCGCCCAACAGGCTGGCGACCTGCCCCAGGTAGCTGAGGGAGGCCGACTGCCCGTGCCGGTAGTCGATCTCCCGGTAGATCCTCAGGCTCTCCTGATAGAGCTTTTTCGCCTCTTTGAGGTCGCCAATCTCCTGAGCCAAGGCCCCGAGGTTGATCAGCGCCTTGGCCACGCCAAACTGGTCCCCTATGTTCCGGGCGATGGTCAGGCTCTGTTCGTAGAGGTCCCGGGCTCGGTCGTAGTCAGCAGACCGTTCGCACGTGACGTTCGCCAGATCGTTGAGCGCCTGCGCTGTGCCAATCTCATCGCCGATCTCGCGGCAGATCCCCAGGCTCTCCTGAAGGTGCTCTTCCGCCTGCCGGTACTCGGCCTGCAGGTACTCGATCCTGCCCAGCAGCTCAAGAGCCAGGGCCAGTTCGCCCTGCGCTTGGAGCGTGCGGCAGACCTCGATGCTCTTCGCCAGCCGAATCTTGGCCTCGTCGTAGCGGGCGAGCCAGCAATCGAACTCCGACTGGCGCGTCCAAATCCTCGCCGAGAGCAGACCACCTCGCTCATCCCCCTTCGAGACCACGCTTTCGGCTTGTGCTAGCGCTCGCTCGCCCTCGTGAAACCAGTTCCGCGCCCAGTAGAACGTGTAGAGACTCTCCAGACAAAGATCGATCTCTCGAAGCCTCTCGTGCGCCACTGCCCACTGCCAGCCGGCGCGGACGTTCTCGATCTCTTCACCGAGATCCACCAAGACCTCTTGTTGCTGCCCGGTCTTGAGGGACGCTTCTTTCTGACGGAGAAACGACGCGTAGTATGCACAGTGGCTGGCAGAGACGGCCTCCTTCTCGATAGGATCTCGGTCGAGTTTCTCGGTCGCGAACTGTCTCACCAATTCGTGCATTTCGTACCGGTCACCCGTGGTTTTTCGGAGCAGCGACTTGTTCAAGAGCGAGGCCAGCGTACTCGGGGACAATTCAGCCACTTCTTGGGCTGCCGTTGCCTTGAAAGGCCCCCGAAAGACGGCCAGCTTGCGCAATGCCGGCCGTTCGTCCCCGGAGAGCAGGCTCCAGGAGTGGTCCAGGGCTGCCCGCATGGTGCGATGCCGCTCAGACACGTCCCGCATAGACGTGGCCAGCGCATCCAGGTTGTGCTCAATCTCGGCCGCGATCCGCTCACAGGACGCCGTCAGCGTGGATGCAGCTGCCAGCTCAATGGCCAGCGGCATACCCTCCACCAGACGGCAGATACGGAGCACTGCCGGTGTGGCCGCTGCTGAACGCGGAAAGCCGGCGCCCACCCGGTGGGCGCGATCAAGGAAGAGCCGAACCGCGCTGCATACTTCTCCGCCCTCCGTGGCGTGCTCCTCGGGAAACGGCAGCCCCCGCACGCGGAAGACCCATTCGGCCTGCACGTTCAACCGTTCCCGGGAGGTGACCACGATCTTCATCCCTGGTGCATCCTTGAGAGTGTCCAGGAGGAGCTGAGTCCCGTCGAGGAGATGCTCGAAGTTGTCCAGAACCAGGAGCATGTCCTTCTCCCGCAGGTAGTTCAGGAGCTGCGTCCTGGGCTCTTCTTCACCGGAGAAGCGGAACCCCAGGGCTTCCCCAATCGTAGGAGCAAGGAACTCGCTCGAAACCGTGGCGGCAAGCGGGACGAAGTGGATGCCGTGCAAGAAGGCCCCGACCTGCTCCCTGGCTGCTCGAAGGGCAAGACGCGTCTTCCCGACGCCGCCCAGGCCGAACAGGGTCAGCAGGCGGCAATTCGGGTCGGCCAACCGTTCTGCGATCTCGCTCAATTCCTCTTCGCGCCCAACCAGGGACGTCAACGGGCGCGGAAGATTGTGAGGGCGGGAGCTGCCCGACGTCAGGATGCGCTGGTAGAGGGCCCTCGTCTCCCGGTGAGGCTCTATCCTCAACTCGTCTGCCAGGATGCGGCGGCAACGATCGAACTGTGCCAGCGCCGCGCTCCGCTGCCCGCAGCGAGCCAGCAGACGCATCAACTGCTGATGGGCTTCCTCCCTCCACGGTTCCAGCTCCACCTGCCGCCGGGCGTATCGACGCGCCCGGTCGTAGTCACGGCGCCGCTCGTGATAGTTGGCCAGGCTGTAGAGGGCGTCCAGCGCGAGACGATGAAAGCGCTCTTTCACCAGCAGGGTCCAGTCCTCAAAGAGGACGCTCTTGTCCACGAAGAAGCCTTCCAGAAAACTGCCGCGGTAGAGAGCCATCGCCTTTCCCAGGTGTTCAATGCAGTACGGGCAACGCTCTACGCGATGGCGAGGCCCCGAGAACCGCGCGGCAGCCTCAGCCTCACGGTAGACGGTAGCACCCCGGTTGTCGGTTCCGCCAGGGCGCTCTCCTTCGGCCGGGTGTGCCTCACTGGCCCCTACGTGGGCGCTGAACGCCGCCGCGTCCAGCCAGTAGTCGCTCTCCCGGTTCAACTGGATTGTGCGGCGAGTGATCAGCAGAAAGGGCGGGGCAGCCTCGCGGTCACCGATGGCCAAACGCAGATTGAAGAGCGCCTGCCGCAGGTTCCTGCGGGCAGTTTCACCCGGTTGGTCGGGCCAGAGCAATCCGGCCAGAGCCTCCCGGGTGTGAGGAACGTCAGACTCCAGCGCCAGGTAGACGAGCAGCGCCTGTACCTTGGTGGACTCGAAAGCCGTAACCGGGTCTCCATCGAGGGTGACGCGGAGGGGACCCAGAGCGTGGATAGAGAGCTGAGCCATTTCGCCATTATACTGGCTCTCCTCACCCTGAGCAAAAACTGAGACCGGCCCGCCGGCACGGGTTCTTCACGTTTGAGCGGGAACCTGGCAAGAGCTGGATGGTGGATGTCTGGCAAGATGGCTGGCAAGATGGCTGGCAGGATGGCTTGCGGCATAGCTGGCAGAAATATCGCGCACAACGGCTTTCCTCCTCCGCCTCGCGGCGAGAACTCCCGCAAGCCTGGCGTGTGGGGAAGGCGCCGATCGCGCGCTGGCCGATCCTGACGTTTTCCTGACGGTGGGCTGCTACAATCAAGCTCAATGGGGGTGAGGCGTATGAAAAGCGGGCGAAGGGAATACCTATCCTACCTGCTGCGCATGTGGCGGACGGGCAGCGAGGAAGAAGCAGTCTGGTTGGCCTCTCTCACGAATCCTTTCACAGGCGAACAACTAGGCTTCGCCAGTCTGAAGGAACTGCTCGCGTTCCTCCAATCCCAATTGGACGACGGGGAAGGCCGTGTGTCAGAAGAAGACAGACATTCCGAAACATGAGGAGTAAGCACGTCGGCGCGGCTCTGGGCACCATGCTGGCATTGAGCCTCGGCACGCCAGCTTGCCGCGTGACTCCGACCGTCCAGGACGGGGTGACGCCCTCACATGTGCCCTCCGCTCGTACGACAACCGCTTTCCCAACGACAGCAGCGCCACCCGCGGCGACGGCCTTGTCGACATCGACCCCGCGCTTGACACCCGCCACGGAGCCAACGACTTCCCTGCCCCCGACAACAGCCACCGATCCCTCGCCAACGCCGCCCGACCCGAGAAGCTTGGCCGTCCATCACAGAGGCGTCAGCTTTGCGGTGGATCCTGTTCTGGGAGATGAGGTTTTCGAGCGCACAGAGACGGACTCGCTCGCCTACGCGGAACTCTCGTTTGCGCTCGAA
>CAZIWL010000096.1:0-16725 GCA_964542755.1 uncultured Anaerolineales bacterium | reverse complement strand
CCAACCCCGCCCCTTTGGGCGGGGCTTCGCCTTGTCGTGAAGAAGACCAGGGAGGGCCCTGACAGGTGGCCCGACACTGCGGAGATCAGCAGCTATGAACGGTAGACCTCCAGACTGGGTCAAGGATGCAATCTTCTACCAGATCTTCCCTGACCGATTCGCCCGGAGTGATCGGGTTGCGAAGCCTACCAACCTTGAGCCGTGGGACACTCCGCCCACCAAGCACGGCTTTAAGGGTGGCGATCTTCTGGGCGTCGCTGAGCACCTGAATTATCTTGCGCGCCTGGGCGTGACGGCCATCTACCTCAACCCCATCTTCCGCTCCGCCGCCAATCACCGCTATCACACGCACGACTACTACCAAGTCGACCCGATTCTGGGCGGAAACGCTGGGTTTCAGGAGCTGCTCGACCGCGCGCACGATCAATCCATGCGTATTGTCCTGGATGGCGTCTTCAACCACGCCAGCCGCGGCTTCTATCAGTTTCAGCAGACGCTAGAGAATGGAATCGATTCGCCCTATCTGGATTGGTTCCACTTCGACCTGGATCGTCTGGCCTCTGGACAGGGGCTCACGGCATATCCAGGAAAGCCGCGGGCGTCCAGGTTTGATGGGCGTGAGGCAGCGCTGGAGGAACTGGGGTATCGGGCGTGGTATCAGTTGCCCGCGCTGCCCAAGTTCAACACGGACACGCAGGCCGTGCGGACGTTCATCTTTGACGTCGCCCGACACTGGATGGCATTCGGGGCCGACGGCTGGAGACTGGACGTCCCCTCTGAGGTCGACGACGACGCTTTCTGGCGCGAGTTCCGGCGGACGGTCAAGGACGCTAATCCGGAGGCCTATCTGGTCGGCGAAATCTGGCACGGGGCTGATCGGTGGCTGCAAGGCGATCAGTTCGACGGCGTGATGAACTATGTCTTCAACCGAGCTTGCCTCGGCTTCTTCGGAGGAGAAAGCCTGGACGCCACGCACCATCCTGGGGGTTATCCACTCGAGCGCCTGACCGCCACTCAATTTGCGGACAGGATCGACGAACTCCTGGGCCGTTATCCTGAACATGTGACACAGGCTCAGTTCAATCTCCTCAGTAGCCACGACATGCCACGCTTCTTGACGTTGGCCCGGCGTGACAAGGCAGCCCTCAAACTGGCGACTCTCTTCCAGATGACCTTCCCCGGCGTCCCCTCCATCTACTACGGCGATGAAGTCGGCATGGAGGGCGGCCCGGACCCCGACTGCCGCCGCTCCTTTCCGTGGGATGAGGACACCTGGGACCACGACCTGTTGGCTTTCTTCCAGCGTGCCGTGAGGCTGCGGCGCGAGCACCGGGTCCTGCGACGCGGCGCGTTTGTCCGTCTGGAGGCTGATGACGCCCACGAAGTCTATGCCTTCGGCCGCCGGCTTCGCGACCGGGCAGGCGAATCGGTTGCCGCCGCCGTGATCTTGAACAGGGGGACACGCCCCTACAAGTGCGACCTGCCGGCGGAAGGCCTCTTCCACGACGGTATTGGCCTACGTGATCTCTGGGGAGACGTCGCCGCCCAGGTGAGCGACCAGCGTATCCGCGGCGGGCAGCTGGAGGCCGGCCAAGGAGCCGTGCTGACGACCTAGTCCCCAGCACGGTTGTCGGCCCTCCAAGGGGCTTGCGGACGGCCAACGACGCGCTCTTGCTTCCTGCCCGCCAAGTCCGCACCCTGACCCTACCAACCCCTCTGGCGCTGGCGCGCTTGCCGCGAGCCCATGCGTGGCTTCCCAGCCCCGTACGAAGAACCTGGGCCCGAGGACTGTCCCGCCCCAGCCTGACGTCTCGCACGCTGGATCTTTGACAAGGCGGTTCCAGCGTGCTAAACTCTCCCGATGAATTGGAACGTAGGTCGATGCCCCAGCAACGCGACTCCCCCCGGTGACCCGTTATGAGAGACTGGATTGAGCCGCCAGACGTAGTCGTGCCCCGTACCCTCGGAGCGGCTGTCGGCGGCCATCCGCTGGTGGCCGAGACGCTCGTCCGGCGGGGGGTCGGAGACAGCAAGAGAGCCCGGGCCTTCCTCGATCCGACCTACTACCATCCCACCCCGACCGATGTGCTGCCCGACGCCGTCCGAGCAGCGGAACGGCTGGAGCACGCCATCGACGCCGGTCAACGGATCTGCGTCTGGGGGGACTTCGATGTGGACGGACAGACGTCCACCACCATCCTCGTCACAGCTCTCCGCGACCTGGGAGGCTCAGTGTCGTTCCACATCCCAAACCGGGAGCGGGAGGGGCACGGGATCGACCTGTCGACCCTGAAGGGTATCCTGGCGGATGGGATCGACGTTCTGCTGACGTGTGACACCGGTATCACTGCCCATGCTGCGATCGATCACGCGTCGGCGCACGGCGTGGACGTGCTCATCACGGACCACCACGATCTGCCATCCACCTTGCCGAACGCGTACGCAGCGACCGATCCGAAAATGCTTCCCCAAACCCACGCGCTTCGGGAGTTGCCCGGCGTCGGCGTCGCATACAAGCTCGCCCAGTTGCTCTACCAACGGGCGGGTCGAGCCGAGGAGGCAGCTCACCACCTCGACCTTGTGGCTCTGGGAATCGTGGCTGACGTGGCTACGCAGACGGGCGACGTGCGCTTCCTCCTTCAGCGCGGCCTGGACACGCTGCGCCGGACAGATCGCCTGGGTCTGCAGACCCTTATGGAGATTGCCGAGCTCGACCGTAAGGGGTTGACCGAGGAGCATATTGGTTTCGAATTAGCGCCGCGCTTGAACGCTCTCGGCCGTCTGGCCGATGCAAGCCCCGCCGTCGAATTCCTGACGACCGACGACCTTGAGAGGGCCAGGATACTGGCTCACCAGTTGGACGGACTCAACGCGCGCCGCAAGATGCTCTGCGACCACGTCACCGAGGCCGCCGAGGCGCAGCTCGAGCGAGATCCGTCGCTCCTCGAGCACGGAGCTCTCGTGCTCAGCCACCCTCGTTGGCCCGGGGGCGTTATCGGCATCGTGGCCGGGCGCCTGGCAGAGCGATATCATCGTCCAGTCGTCCTCATCAGTGCGCCTCCGGGGGAGTTGGCCCGCGGATCGGCTCGTTCGATAGAGGGGTGCAATATCAGCGCCGCCATCGCGGCCCAGGGGGAGATGCTCGGGGGCTTCGGTGGACACCCTATGGCGGCCGGCCTGAGCATCGACCCCGAAACCATCCCTGCGTTCCGCCGTGCTCTCTCCCGCACCGTACGGGAAACGTGCCAGGAGGCTCTCTCAACAGGGCCGGCGTTGGAGATCGACGGCTATGTTCCGCTTGCGGACTTGACCGTCGAGTTCGTAGAGGAGATCGAGCGTCTGGCCCCCTTCGGCCCCGGCAATCCCGTACCCACGTGGGCGACGTCCGGCCTTTCCCTGAAGCACCACAGAACGCTGGGACGATCGGGAGAGCACCTGAAGCTCACGGTCGAAGATGAAGACGGAGCGACCCGGGACATCCTCTGGTGGCGAGCGGAGTCCGCCGACCTCCCAGAGGGACCTTTCGACCTCGCGTACACGGTCCGAACCAGCGACTACCGCGGCCGGCAACAACTGCAGATTGAGTGGATAGACGCCCGCCCGGTCAAGAGGCTCTCCGCTGCCATTGACCACACTCCCGCCGATGTCATGGTGGTAGACCACCGAGGTGCACAGGATCCCGAGGCCGCCCTGAAGGCTCTCCGCGCCGAGACTGAGGTTCTAGTGTGGAGCGAGGGGAAAGGGGAGCTGCCGGGAGTGGGCCGCGACCAGTTGGCTCCGGCAGAGAGGCTGGCGATCTGGACGGCCCCCCCGGGGGGACCGGAGCTTCGGGCGGCGCTGGAACGCGTCTCGCCCAGCACCGTTCACGTATTCGCCGTTCAGCCGGACGCAGGTCTCGGCCACCTCAAGGGCTTCTTGACCCACCTGGCTCGGCTCCTCAAGCGGGCGCTCAGATCGGCGGGCGGGGTCGCAGAGATCTCGGCGTTGGCTGCAGGCACTGCACACCGAGAGGAGACGATCGAGGCTGGCCTAGCCTGGCTGGAGGCCAAGGGCCACGTTCTCGTCGTGGATCAGAGACCAGGCGTGATTCACTTGGCTCCCGGCGACAGGGCTGAACCCGATCGCTTGTCGACGGTCGATGCCTCGACGATCGAGAGCCGACTGCGAGGCCTGCTAGAGGAGACGAGAGCGTACCGAGGCTACGTCACTCGCGCAGATGCAGAGGCACTGATCACTCAGACACGGTCCGAAGGCGGCGTTGCGTAGGTGCCTCCCACTGTGGTCGCGGGACCCCATCGGTGATGCCGTGGAACTGCATCCGTGGCTTCCCGGAGATGCCCGACCGCAAGCTCCTGGGTGCCGCGTCTATACTGCCCCACGGTGGGGGTAGGGAGCATAGCCCATGATCCGAGTCCTCGCGCGAGACGACGTGAAGAGAGCCCTGCCGATGATGGCGGCGATCGAGGCGGTCAAGGCCGCGTTTGTCCGGCTCTCCAAGACTGGAGGCCATCTGTGCCGTACGCCCAATCCAGCAAGCCTGGGTCTACGACATCGACCAGAGGCAGGCAGAGGTCATGTGCGCTGAGATGGAGGACCGTCTCGATCTACCCGTGGAGCCAGCAACCAGTTCGACCCAGGCCGTTTCCACCGCTGACGTGATCTGCACGGCGACGACCTCGTCTACGCCCGTCTTCGACGATGCAGACGTAAGCCCCGGGACACACATCAACGCCGTGGGCGCTTACACGCCAGAGATGCAGGAGATTCCCCCGGAGACGGTAATGCGGGCCCGGCTAGTGGTTGACCACCGCGAATCCGCCCTCGCTGAGGCCGGCGACCTCCTCATTCCTATGAAAGAAGGTCTATTTGACGAGGCCCACATCCACGCCGAGCTGGGCGAGATCATCGCCGGTCTGAGCACCGGACGGACGTCCGAAAACCAGATCACGCTCTTCAAGTCCGTCGGCGTGGCAGTGCAGGACGTGGCCGCCGCCAGCGCGGTTCTGGCAGCCACCAGGTCACGCGACCTGGGCACGAGGGCAACACTATGAGCGCCCGCCCCGGATGGACCTTCCGATCGAGTGGCACCTGTGAGCATGCGCGCGCTTAGTGAGCGACGCCTGCCTATGAGCACCACGTTTCTGGTCATCGCAGGCCGCGCGCAGTTGCCCTATTCTCGGAGTCCGCGCGGCTTCGCCAGGTGCGAGATCGCTGGCCCGGCCAGGGCGCTGCACCGCGCAAGGGTCGTTAGCTGTCTTCCTTCGGCCCAGATGCGCGGGTACCTGGAAATCGTGCTGCGATTAGCCGTCCTGGCGCTCTTGCTCATCCTGGTGTTGGGAATTGCCCGCGTCGCGATCGAGCGGCTGGTTGAACGTCGTCGTAGGCGACGGTTGGCAGATACCCGCGACATCCTCGCTCTGACGCCGTCCGATTTCGAGGCCTACGTGGCCTATCTCCTGGAGGAGACGGGGTATCGCGTGAAGCGAACGGGGGGAAGCGGGGACCGCGGTATCGACCTCCTCGCCAGACGGGATGGCGAGACGTATGTCGTCCAGTGCAAGCGTTACGAGCGGACAATCGGTCCGGGCACCGTGCGCGAGATGATCGGCGCCATGACAAACGCGGGTGTGCACAGGGGGTTCCTGGTCACTACGAGCAGTTTTACCGCGGGCGCGAAGCAAGAGGCACGCCGGGCGCCCTACAAGCTGGATCTGGTGGACGGCACCAGATTGGTGCGCTGGGCCCAAGCCCACGGGCTTCCGGCCGATGTGTTGGGCCAGCCGTCCCGGCTGGGCGCATCGGTCGTTGGAAGGCAACCTCAAGGAGCGGAGAAGGGACCCCGCTCGACGATTCGCTAGTCGATGGGTACAATGCTCTCGACCCGGTAACCGGGCGGGCGTCCCCGGGGAGATAGTCTCTCGCGTCGGTAGACCCGTCCTGGAGATATGATGAAAGACTTGGATCTGACCAAGACGGCCGACGTCGTCGTCATTGGTGGGGGCGTGATGGGCACCAGCACAGCCTATCATCTGGCGAAGAAGGGCTGCAAACACGTGCTCCTCTTGGAGCGAGAGTCCTTCTTCGGGACCCAGGCCACCGGCAAGTGTGCTGGAGGCATCCGATATCAGTTCGGCACCGAGATCAACGTCCAGTTGTCGAAGATCAGCCTCCCTATGCTCCACCGCTTCGAGGAGGAACTGGACCAGCCAATCGATCTCAATATGTGCGGCTATCTCTTCCTCCTGACCCGCCCCGAGGATGTTCGGGTCTTCCAGCAGACGCTGAAGATGCAGCATGGACTGGGTGTGGGGACCGAGTGGCTCGATCGCCCGGAGATCGCGGAGCTGGTGCCAACTGTCGATCTCGCCGGCGTGCTCGGCGGCACCTTCAACGCTGACGACGGACTTGCCGACCCCAGCAGTGTGGTCCAGGGTTACGTGTCTGGAGCCAGCCGCCTGGGAGCGACCCTCCAGACTGACGTGGAGGTGACCGATATCCTGGTCGAGGACGATCAAGTGACAGGCGTCGTCACGGACAGAGGGACGGTGAGCACCCATGTGGTGGTCAATGCGGCCGGGCCTTGGGCGCAGGGGATCGGCCAGTTGGCCGGGCTGGAGATCCCCGTCGCACCGGTGCGCAGACAGATCGTCGTCACCGGCCCCTTGCCGACTGTGCCCAACGACTTTCCCTTCGTCATCGAGTTCGCACGGTCGCTCTACTTCCACCGGGAGGGTGAGGGCTTCCTGACGGGGATGTCGAATCCAAGCGAGTCACCCGGTTTCGACCAATCCGTCGACAGGGCATGGGAGCTCGTGCACTTGGAGGCAGCGGTTGAACGCCTTCCGCCCCTGGCGCGCGCCGGACTGGCCAGCCGCTGGGCCGGCCTCTATGAGGTCTCACCGGACGCGCATCCCATCCTCGGTTCTGTGCCCCAACTCGAGGGCTTCTTCTGCATCAACGGGTTCAGCGGACACGGGTTCATGCACGGACCGGTTTGCGGCCTATTGCTGGCCGAGGAGATCCTCGACGGAGGCGCGCATACCCTCGACATCTCCTCGCTTTCCATCGCCCGTTTCCAGGAAGGGGAGGGCATCGCCGAGTACAACGTCGTCTAAGTGGGAATCCAGATGTCACGATGCGGATGGGCCGGCGGTAGCGAGTCCCGGTCAACGCCGAAGACCACAGCGGCGACCGCGAGCAACTAGAGGGAGATGTCAGCGTGAATCAGACCATCGAACAGGCGTTCCTTACCCGCTGGGAGACGCCCTTCCCGGCGCCGAGCTGCCGATGGTGATCAGCTATACCAACGAAAAGGGGTCCCGCCCCAAGCCCGCGTCGACCGGGGACTTCTCCTGGATCATGTGCGACCCTGCCCCGATGCGAGACGGTGCCACTCGGGTCTTCGACCGGGCGTCCATCCGCTGCGAAGGCACGAAGCGGTGCTTTGGGTTTGAGACCGAGATGCGCCCCAACTTCGTCCAGTTCCTCTTCTGCGGCATACGGGCCGAGTTGGAGGGGGAGCGGTGCAAGCGCTCGCCCGCGCTGGTGAAGCAGCACCTCGAGGACCAGCCGGCATTCGAGGCGCTGGGCCGCTTCATCGTGTTCCGCGGCTGGGATCAACTGGAGCCCTCGGATACACCTGAGACTGTGGTCTTCTTCGCACCACCTGACGTCCTTTCCGGTCTCTTCACGCTGGCGTACTCCGACAAGGACCGGCCCGACGGAGCGATCACGCCCTTCGGATCCGGGTGCGCATCCATCGTTTGCCATCCATATCAAGAACTCCAGTTGGAGCGCCCGCGGGCGGTGTTGGGTATGTTTGACGTCTCGGCCCGGCCCTGCGTCGCGCTTGGGATCCTCAGTTTCACCGTCCCCTGGCCCAAGTCTGCCGGCGTGGTCAGCGACGTGGACGAGAGATTCCTGATCACCCGGTCGTGGCATCGGATGGGGACCCGGTTATGACCTCTACGAGCGAGAAGGAGAAGCATGGGCAGGCGTCGGCGCAGGAGGCCTTTCTGTCCCTGTCCATCGACCGGGCGCCAAATGGCCGGCGCGACGTGGGGTGGACGGCGCGGCAGATGACAGCCGATGATACACGCTTCTACCCGGTCTGGGGATCTCGGGTTCTCATCACCGAGCAGTCACCTCCGCGCCCCGCATGGTTGTCCCCGGAGGACATGCAGCCCCACCTTGATGAGGCCGAATCGGTGGTCCTCCTCGGGGAGGATGGTGCACGCTCCCATTTCGCCGTGGGGTTCACCTACGACGGGGGGCCGCCCCCCGCGGCTTTGACCAGTCACGGTTGTTTCCGCCAGCTCCGGGAGGTCACGCCCCTTGTGGAGGCGGAGGCGGCGGCTCTGCTGGCTTACGCCAAGGCGATGGTCCACTACCACCATCAATACCGCTTCTGTGCACGCTGCGGGGCGCCCACCGTCAGCGCGGAGGCGGGGCACCTCCGGGTCTGCACCGATGAGACGTGCGCGCGGCAGGACTTTCCACGCACCGATCCCGCGATCATCGTGCTCGTGAGGTCGGGCGATCGGTGTCTACTGGGAAGGCAGGCCAGTTGGGCGCATCATGCCTACTCCGTCATCGCCGGATTCGTCGAACCCGGAGAGACCCTGGAGGGCGCCGTCGCCCGAGAAGTGCGCGAGGAGACCGGGGTCTTGGTGACGGACATCGAGTACGAATCCTCCCAGCCCTGGCCCTTTCCCCGTTCGCTGATGGTCGGTTTCACCGCGACCGCCACAAACACGGAGATCTGCCTAGGCGACGGGGAGCTGGAGGACGCCCGCTGGTTCTCTCGAGAGGACATCGTGCGCGGTGTCGCCGCTGGCTCACTTCGTCTCTCCTCGTCCATCTCCATCTCCTATCGACTCATTACGAACTGGTTCAACGCCGGTGGCGATAGAACCCTCGAGGATGTCCTACGTCCCTGATGGCCGTCATCCTTGGGTTTCGGGACACCTTGGTCTTGCCCGCTCCAGAGGCAGATCGGTGGCGCGCCCCACAGCCCTTGAGCTTCAATCCCTGGGGCGCAGCAGCGGGCTGATCGACCAGGAGATATTGTCATGGATGCCCGATCAATCTCCATCGTCCGGGAGTTGATGGACGCATTCGCGGCTCGGACCGGCCTCACCACGAACCGCCCGATCCGCCGCTACTTGTGGACGGACGGGTTTGCTGTGTGCGCGTTCCTCGAGCTCCTGCGCCAGACGGGCGACGGGCTCTACCTCAATCTGGCCGTCCGACTGGTCGACCAGGTCCACCACACGCTGGGACGCCATCGGCCCGATGACGATCGATCCGGGTGGATCAGCGGGCTGGACGAGGTGGAGGGCGAGGACCACCCGACCGCCGGCGGATTGAGGATCGGCAAGGATCTTCCCGAGAGGAAACCAGGTCAACCGATCGACCCGCGCATGGAATGGGAGCGGGATGGACAGTACTATCACTACCTGACGAAATGGATGCACGCTCTGAGCCGTGTCGGAACCGTCACCGGGAAGGGGGTATATCATCGTTGGGCGCTCGAACTAGCCAAGGCAGCCCATCGAGCCTTCGTGATCACCCATCCAGACAGTCCTCCCAAGCGGATTGTGTGGAAGATGAGCGTGGACCTCACCTATCCCCTGGTGTCGTCGATGGGGCAGCACGATCCCCTGGACGGATTCGTCACCTACCTGGAATTGGTGCAGGCAACGCTCGGTGAGCCCTCCTGGCCCGACCTGGATGCGGAGATCAGCGATATGAGATCCCTGTGTTAGGGCTTGCGGTGGGAGACAGGGGACGCCCTGGGCATTGGTGGGTTGTTGACCGACGCCTACAGACTGGCCCAGTTGGCCCTCCGCCGGGATGGGGAGCGTATGCGTCTTCTGGTCGACGTGCTCAAGGCCTGCGCGGCGAGCTTGGACCATGACGTGCTTACAGCATCGCTTGAAGAACCCCTAAGGCACCGGCTCGCCTTCCGCGAGCTCGGGCTAGCCCTGGGCCTGCGGGCCGCTGGCCTCCTAGAGGCCCTCGTCGAATCGAGACATGCGCACCTGGAGGACTCAGTCGTTCCCCACTCACGCGTTGAGGATATCGCGGGTCACGACACACTGCGGGAGACGATCGAGACGCAGTGGCTCAAGGCGGCCTGCAAGGGGCATGAGGCCTGGGTGAGCCATCAAGACATCAACGCCGTCATGCTGGCGACGTCCCTGGCGCCGGAGAGCTACTTGCGCGTCTAGCGCTGCCGAGCGGAGCCGCCTCCGGCGGGCCGTACGCTGACGACCAACTGGATGTCCGCCAGGCACGCAGCACACGGTGACCGGCTTGGGCAACAGTGTGATTCTCCCACCTGGCTGACTGCGATCGAGTGCGCCAAGGACCGGCGGGTTGTCGCACCCCCTGGAATCGGATCGGCGCCGGGCGCCCACGACAATGAGAAGGACAGCGCGTCCACGGTAGCTTGCCCCGACCACGGTGCCTGGCACAGGACACCAACAAAGCACCGGGCTCACCCCTGCGACAGATCGTGCCCACGCATGCAGCGATCGGGTGCACGAACGAGTTGTCGCCCCGACCGGTGCGTTGCACCTCACGAGCGGATGCTCGCCACGTATGCCAGTCACAACGTGTCAGCACACGGGCGCCAACGGTCTCCAACCGGCGACCATCTCCGCGACAAGTCGTTAGCACACCCGCAGCGATCAACCTCATTGACGCTGATCTGCCCGGGTGCTATAATCCGGTCGATGACCTCGATTGACGCCAGAGCTTCTGCCAGGGCGCGTGCTACGCGCCCTGGTTTTTTGCCGGCGAGGCCTGCATACGGCCAGAAAGAGTGGACAGCACCACCATCTCCGGCTATAATATACAAGAGATTAGTATACCTTATTGCTAGATTGGGCGTCCAATGACCAGATCAAATCTGTCTGCTCGGAATATTCGCATTACCGGTGTCGTCCAGGGGGTCGGCTTTCGCCCCTTCGTCTATAACCTCGCGCTGGAGCTCGGCCTGCGGGGATGGGTGCTGAACAGCTCCTCCGGCGTGGAGATCGAGGCGATAGGGCCGCCCCCTGCCATCCAGTCCTTCGTTCAACGGCTTGAATCCGCTGCCCCTCCGCTGGCGCGTATCGAGACGGTCACCGTGAAAGAGCTGGCTCCCGGTGACGTCGAGCTCCCCGACCCCGAGGGGTTCAGCATCCGCCACTCCGAGGCGCAGCCAGGTGAGTTCCAGCCCATCTCGCCGGACATCTCCATCTGCGACGACTGTCTCGCCGAACTCTTCGATCCTGCGGATCGGCGCTACCGATACCCTTTCATCAACTGCACGAACTGCGGCCCGCGGTTCACCATCATCCAGGACATACCCTACGACCGCCCAAAGACGACCATGGCGCCCTTTGAGATGTGTGTGGACTGCCAGGCCGAGTATGACGATCCCACGGACCGGAGGTTTCACGCACAGCCCAACGCGTGTCCCGTCTGCGGGCCGCAGGTGACGTTCCGCATCGGTTCGACGGACGACGGCAACGCTGACGGCGCGACGGGGGACGCGGCGGTGCGCGCCACCCGTGAAGCCCTCCTTGACGGCAAGATCGTCGCCATCAAAGGTCTTGGCGGCTTCCATCTGGCCTGTGACGCGACGAACGACGAGGCGGTCCAGAAGCTGAGGGAGCGAAAGGGGCGGGTCGACAAGCCCTTCGCGTTGATGGCGTTCGACATCGACGCAGTGGAGGGGTTCTGCAGGATCAATGACAAAGAGCGAGAGATCCTCACGTCGCGCGAGCGCCCGATTGTGCTCCTGGATGAACGTCCGGGGAGCCGGATCTCCCCTGCCACAGCTCCCGGGAACGATACACTGGGCGTGATGCTCCCCTACACGCCGCTCCACTACCTGCTTCTGGAGCCATCGGAGGGCTTTCCGCCGGCACTGGTGATGACCTCGGGCAACTACTCGGAGGAGCCCATCGCGACGGGCAACCGGGAGGCTCGGGAGCGCCTCGATGCGCTTGCCGACGCGTTCCTGTTCCACGATCGCGAGATCCACGCCCGCTGCGACGACAGCGTCACACGGGTTTGGGGGGGGCAGGAACTGCCCGTTCGTCGATCACGAGGTTACGCCCCATACCCGATCCACCTGCCATTCTCCGTCCCGCAGATCCTGGCCGTGGGGGGTGAGTTGAAGAACACCTTCTGCCTCACGCGAGATCGGTACGCGTTTCTCAGCCAGCACATCGGCGATATGGAGAACTATGAGACGCTGACCTTCTTCGAGCAGATGGTGGAGCAGCTGGAACGCACGTTCCGCATTGAACCGGAGATCATCGCGCACGACCTCCATCCCGCCTACCTCTCCACCCGTTATGCCCAGGAACACGCTGGGAACTACGGATCTCACGTGGCCATCCAGCACCATCACGCCCAGGTCGCGTCGTGCATGGCCGAGCACGGGTTGAGCGGCGACCGCCCGATCATCGGTGTGGCTTTCGACGGCACCGGCTACGGGACCGACGGTGCGATCTGGGGCGGGGAGTTCCTTGTGATGGACTACGTATCCTGCCGCCGCGCCGCGCACTTGAAGTACGTGCCGCTTCCCGGCGGCGATGCCGCCATCCGCCGCCCCTACCGCGTTGCCCTGGCTCATCTCTGGGCAGCGGGGCTCGATTGGGACGACGGGCTGCCCTCCGTTCAGACAGCCTCAGAGGAGGAACGGACCGTGCTGGCGCAGCAGCTGGAGAAGGACGTCAACACCATCCCGACCTCGAGCAGCGGCCGGCTCTTTGACGCAGTCTCATCCCTGGCCGGGGTGCGACAGACGATCAACTACGAAGCTCAGGCAGCCATCGAGCTGGAGAACCTGGTGGACGACGCCGTCACCGCCGCGTACAGTTTCGGCCAGGATGGGGAGATCGACTCCGGGCCAGTCATTCGCGGCGTCGTGGCCGACGTTAAGGCTGGCGTCCCGGCGGGGACGATCGCCGCCAAGCTCCACAACGGGATCGCTGAGATGATCCGCGATACCTGCCTCTTGCTGCAAGCCTCCGAGGGCCTGGACGAGGTGGCGCTCTCGGGCGGCGTCTTCCAGAACGTGACCCTGCTGGAGCGCGTGCTGCCGATGCTGCGTGACGCCGGCTTCACCGTCTACGTCCATCGCCTGGTGCCGCCGAACGACGGGGGACTTGCATTGGGGCAGGCCATGATCGCGGCTGTGAGGAGCAGGAGCGATTCTGGGGAGTGGGCCTAGGATGCACGGAGGAGAAGGAAACTTGACGAATCGATTCCGGGATCCCCGGGCTGCTCGAGCTGTGGCCGAGGCGATCCGCGCCCGGTCGACCCGACCCGTAAGGCTTATGGAGTTCTGCGGCGGGCACACGCACGCTATCCTCCGCTTCGGCATTCCCTCCCTCCTGCCTGAGACCGTCGATCTACGTTCCGGGCCGGGCTGCCCGGTGTGCGTCACGGCGGCGGCCGATCTGGACCACGCCATCGCCCTGGCAGGGATCCCGGACGTCATCCTGACCACCTTCGGTGATATGATCCGGGTGCCCGGGAGCCGTACGTCCCTGGCGGAGGCGAAAGCCGGTGGGGCTGACGTGCGCGTGGTCTACTCGCCCCTCGATGCCCTTCAGGTGGCCCATCAGAATCCTGACCGCCCGGTGATCTTCCTCGGTGTGGGATTTGAGACGACGGCGCCAATGGTGGCCTCGGCGATCCTGTCGGCTGACGACGACGGGCTGGACAACTTCTATGTCTTCAGCACCCACAAGCTCACCCCTCCCGCCACACTTGCCATCCTCGACGCGGGAGAGGTGGCGCTGGACGGCGTGATTGGCCCCGGTCACGTGACGACGATCATCGGATCCGACGCCTGGCGCTTTCTTCCCGAGACGTATGACATGGGGTGTGCCATCGCTGGATTCGAGCCGCTGGACCTCTTGAGGGCTGTCCTGGCGCTGGTCACGATGGTCGAGGCAGGCGAGGCGGACGTGAACAACGCTTATGCCCGGAGCGTCAGGCCTGGGGGAAATGCTGCCGCACAGGAGGCGATAGCGCAAGTATTCGACGTCGCCGACGCCGAGTGGCGCGGTTTCGGCACCATTCCGGCCAGTGGCCTTCAAGTTTCGGAGCGGCACAAGGATTATGACGCTCGACGTGCTTTCCCGCTGGACATATCGCCGGCGCAGGAGCCTCGCGGCTGCCGCTGCGGCGACGTACTGCGCGGCGCCCTACACCCGCCAGAGTGCGCTCTGTTCGGCCGAGCCTGCACCCCCCAGAGCCCAGTCGGACCTTGTATGGTGAGCGCCGAGGGAGCTTGTGCAGCATACTACCGGTACGGGGAGCACCCGTGACTGCCGTCCCCCAGCCGTAGAGCTCTCACGCCTCGGGCTCGGGATCATGGGGACACGGTGATTCGACGGTGGGATCTTGCTGCGCGGGGCGTCTTGTGAGTCCTGACCAAACCACCTCTTGCCCACAGCGATGAGCGACGACAGCGAGAGCGCGACGAGATCAAGCCGGTCTCCGGGCCATGTGGAGTACGACCGGATCGCCCGGACGTACGACCGCCGCTACGCGCACAGCCCCATGCACGGCGTTGCGAGTGCGTTGCGGTCGCGGGCTCGCGCATTGGAGGCCGTCGACCTGCTTGAGGTAGGTTGTGGAACGGCGCGCTATCTAGCTGACCTCCCGCCAGGTGCGGCACGTCGGTGCGGTCTCGATCTCTCCACCGGTATGCTGGAGCAGGCGCGGCAACGCGGGGCTGATCTGCAGCTCCTCCAAGCCCGTGCGGGCCAGATACCGTTTGCGGACGGCGTCTTCGATCTCGTCTTCTGCGTCAATGCGATTCACCATTTCGACCACCCTGGCGTTTTCGTCCGGGAGGCCTATCGATCTCTCCGACCCGGCGGGGCGCTCGCCGTCATCGGATCCGATCCTCACGATGGGCACGGCGCCTGGTACATCTACGACTATTTCGAGGACACGCTCCAGACCGACCTGCGCCGTTTCCCCTCATGGGGGCGCATCGTCGACTGGATGGTGACAGCGGACTTCGGGGGGATCGAGTTCCGTTGGGTGGAGCGCATACACGATCCAAAGATTGGGCGAGAGGTGCTGGACGATCCGTTCCTCAGGAAGGATGCCTGCTCCCAGCTGGCGCTCCTAAGCGACGACGACTACGCCGCCGGCCTGGGACGGATCAAGTCGGCCGTGGAGGACGCGGCGGCAGCGGGGGAGGACCTTGTCTTCCTCACCGACATCCACATTGGCTCAATTCTGGGTAGACGATCAAGCCGACCTAGCGAAGCGAGGATGTGATGCCTAGAGAGAATGTGATCCGCATGGCCCACGGGGCCGGCGGCAAGATGATGAACGATCTGATTCGAGAGGTCTTTGCCACGCCTCTGGACAACGCCTACTTGCGACAAATGGCCGACTCCGCCGTGGTGCCCGCTGGCGAGCGAAATCCTCGGTTTGCTATGTCCACAGACTCCTTCACCGTCCGCCCTCTGATCTTCCCTGGGGGCGACATCGGTTCCCTCGCCATCCACGGCACCGTCAATGACGTGGCAATGAGCGGGGCACGGCCCCTATGGCTGACGGCCGGCTTCATCCTGGAGGAAGGTTTGCCGATGGACACCCTGGAGCAGGTCGTGCGCTCGATGGCGAGGGCCGCCGAGGAGGCCGGCGTCCAGGTCGTCGCCGGCGACACCAAAGTTGTAGAGCGGGGTCACGGCGACGGCATCTACATCAACACCGCCGGGTTGGGGGCCGTCCCCGAGGGACGCAACATCGGTCCGGACCAGGCTCGACCGGGCGACGTGGTACTCATCAGTGGCACCCTGGGCGACCACGGTATCGCTGTCCTGAGCAAGCGGGAGGGACTGACCTTCGAGACGGACCTGGTCTCCGACAGCGCCGCACTGAACGGGCTGATAGAGGCGCTCCTGACGGCGGCCCCCAACGTGCACTGCCTTCGCGACCCCACCCGCGGTGGCCTTGCCGCCGCCTTGAACGAGCTAGCAGGGAGTTCGAGCATAGGTATCGAGATCGAGGAATCGGCGGTGCCCATCCGGGCTCCGGTCGCGGCGGCCTGCGAGATGATGGGTTTTGATCCCTTCACCGTGGCTAACGAGGGGAAAGTCGTGGTCTTCGTGCCCGGCGAGGAGGCGGAGGCGGCCCTTGAGGCCCTCCGAACCCACCCGCTGGGCGTCGACGCCGCCCGCATCGGGCTTGTCACCGCAGACCACCCGGGGATGGTCCTGGCGCGCACCGGGATTGGGGGCCGGCGGGTGCTCGACATGCCGTTGGGCGAGTTGCTTCCCCGCATCTGCTGACGTCGAAGCGCCGGACCGCACACACGCGTCCGGCCTCGTCAGGCCAAGCGACGGCGTCGCCCTGGCATCGAAACCTCGGGCGGGTGCGCTAGCGATCTGTCGGGCATGTCCCTCGGTGCGATGCATCTGATGAGCGTGTTCGTATGACGACTCGTTGGGTCACCCCCACGGGCAGAGGTTTTTGGAAGGGAAACCATCGAAGCGACACTGATCGAGTGCACAGCCCCGTTGGCTGAGTGTATGCTTCATCTCGACGGGCTCAATACAAGCCACAAGCTCAGCACGGCGTCGAGATCAAGGAGCGGCGTGCGCGGCCCTATCGGCTAGGATGTGGCGCTCGCTAGGTTTCGATACGACGTCTCGCTTCGCTCAACGTCTACTCAACCGGCGAAAACAGGCG
>CAZIWL010000095.1:0-17157 GCA_964542755.1 uncultured Anaerolineales bacterium | reverse complement strand
GCCAGGACCTCGGACACCGCGCCCACAACGATGGCACGCAAATCAAAGCCCCAGGTCCACCCCGCACGATCCTCAGCCGACACGTCGGTGGGCAAACCCTACTACCCGAACCATGGACACCACCGCAACTTGAACTTCCTGGGACGGTCCAGCATAGAGAGGAATCATCGGTTGTGACCAACCGCTAGATGGCGAGTCTTCGTGTCTGCGTGCCAGCTCTCCGCGGACAACTCGGACCTCAACACCCAGCGTGGAGCCTGTGGCTCTACCGTGTTTGAGACCTAAGCAGGCGAGAGAACGATGCGGATCTCGGCAGAGCGCTGGGGAGTCGGTGCGTAGCGCGCCATGCGGGCCCTGGCGAAACCATCGGGATCCACGATCAGGGAGGAGAACCTCGGTCCGTGCCAGCAGGCGTGAGTTCACGGATGCCTTGAGCCAGAACCGCCAAATTGGGGCTGTCGCGTCCCCAGAACCTGAAGCCTCCGCTCCCTGGACGATGATTCGTTGGACGCGAACCTAAGGAGGAACCCGCCCTGTCTTCGAGGGCCTGACCGCGCGTGCCGAGCGGCAGCGGCCCCGTCCGACGATCATCGTTGTACAACTCCCCGCCTTGCGCTATAATCCTCAAAGCATAGACCGATTGCCCAAGATGCGGGGCGAGTCGCCGCCCCCGGGCCTTGAGCCATCAATCCGTCGGTGGGCTGCACGCAGGAAGCGGTCCGTTCTGCAAGACAATGGCAGCCTCCGCTGACAACTGCGAACCATAATCGGCCGTAAGACAGGAATCCGGGAGGTCCTCATGAGAAAAGTCAGTAAGACCGACGCGGAATGGAAAGAGGAGCTGACCCGCGAACAGTACAAGGTCACGCGCAAAGGCGGTACCGAAAGGCCCTTCACCGGCGAGTACTACGACCACCACGAAGAGGGGATCTACAAGTGCGTCTGCTGCGGCAATGAGCTCTTTGGCTCCGAGACGAAGTTCGACTCCGGCAGTGGATGGCCGAGCTTCTGGGCGCCGGTGGACGAGGGGCACGTTACGTACCAGGAGGACCGTAAGCTTGCCGCCCCCAGAACGGAGGTCCGCTGCGCCGTGTGCGACGCGCACCTGGGTCACGTTTTCGACGACGGCCCCCCACCCACGCACAAGCGGTACTGCATCAACTCGGTGGCGCTCGATTTCGAGCCAGGCGAGGACACCGAGGCTTGATGTGGCGAGCCCGCTCCCGGCGGGCGGTCAAGACGGGGACAATATGGACGATCGCCCGTTTGAGACACGCCCACGACGACCTCCGAGGGTGGACCAAAGTGTGAACCATCCCCACCTCAAGTTTGCCTGAGAGGACGTAACCGGTCCTTCCGAGGATCAGGAGAGAGTAAGATGAAGCAGAAGGGTCGACCAGCGCTTAGCCCGGAGACCAGAGAGAAGCTCCTCAGCTACCAGGAGAGCGAGATCACCGAGTACCACATTTATCGGAAGCTCGCGGAGGCGGTCGACTCACCGGAGAACAGCCGCATCCTCCGAGAGATCGCCGAAGACGAGTTGGGCCATTACCGCGACTGGCGCGCGTATACCCAAGAGGACGTTGAGCCAGATCAATGGCGGATCTGGAAGTTCTACCTTATCAGCCGTATCTTCGGGTTCACCTTCGGCATCAAGCTTATGGAGCGTGGTGAGGAGGGAGCTCAAGAGAACTACAAAAGCGTCGGGCATGAGATCGAGGAAGCCTCCTCCATCGCCGCGGACGAGAACGAGCACGAGGAGACCCTCATCGCGATGCTCGACGAGGAGCTTCTGCGCTACACCGGCTCGATCGTTCTGGGTTTGAATGATGCCCTGGTCGAGCTCACCGGAGCCCTGGCCGGCCTCACCCTCGCACTCCAGGACACGGACTTGATCGCGTTGACAGGCTCGATCACGGGGATCGCCGCTGCCCTCTCTATGGGGGCGTCGGAATACCTGTCGACCCGGACGGAAAAGAGCCTGAAACACCCCGTTAGGGCCTCAGTCTACACCGGGGGCGCGTATATCATCACTGTTCTCCTTCTCATTCTTCCCTATCTCGTTCTCAACAACTACTTCATCTGTCTGGCGTGCACGCTGGTCGCCGCGCTGGCCATCATCGGGATCTTCAACTACTACGTGTCGGTGGCCAACGATGAGCCTTTCAAGGAACGCTTCCTGGAGATGGCCGGTCTCAGCTTCGGCGTGGCGCTGTTCAGCTTCTTCATCGGCTTCATGATCCGAAGCGTGCTGGGCATTGACGCCTGAGCGACCGTTCTGGCCTATTCCACACATCTGCCCGTGTTAGACTGGGAATGCCTTTGATCGACCATTTCGACCTTTTGGCTCCGATCTACGACTGGGTCATACCCCCACCAGATCCAGAGCGACTGAAAGAGTTGCTCCGTCTCCCCATCCGGGGACGAATGCTGGAGGCGGGCGGCGGGACTGGGCGCGTGGCATCGCTGCTTGCCCCCATGGTCGGAACCTTGGTGATCAACGATCTCTCAAGACCGATGCTGCGGGAGGCGAAGGGAAAGGGCGCCCTCTACCCAGCTCAGTCCTACGTCGAACGGTTGCCCTTTCACGACCACTCCTTTGGCCGGGTCCTGGCCGTCGACGCATTCCATCATTTCAGCGACCAAAGCGCAGCCATCGACGAGCTCCTCCGCGTCTTGGAGCCGGGCGGCAGACTGGTCATTGAGGAACCAGACATCACACGCCTTCCTGTCAAGATAGTGGCGCTCCTCGAGAAGCTCACGCTGATGAGGAGCCACTTCTTCTCGGCCAAACACATCCAGGCGCTAATGAGAGAACACGGCGTAGAGGCTCGAGTCGGCTGTATGCGGGACTATGCTGCGTGCGTGGTCGTGGACAAGTGAACCCGGCACCGCGGCTTAGAACGAGGTCGATCCCTTCGAGGCTCTGGAAGACCGTGGTTCTGCCCCTCCAAGAGTCCCTTTCGTCGTATACGTTAGCCCGGAGTCGCAGATTCCAAGCTGCAGGATAGATTACGGAGGCCCATATGCCGTCGATTGCTATTGTCACAGACACTGACGCCAGCTTGCCCCGGCACGTCGCCGCTCACTACCAGATTGGCCAGGTGCCCATCGCGATACACTTCGGTGACGAGACGCTGATGTCGGGCGTGGACATTGACGATGCCGCGCTATTCCGGCGTGTGGACCGGGAGGGCCAGCTGCCTACCACATCGGCGCCGGCCCCCGGCGATTTCCTGACCGCCTTCGAGGCCGCCTTCGACGAAGGAGCGGACCAGGTGGTCTGCCTTTGCGTCAGCAGTGAAGTTAGCGGAACGTATGACGCCGCCAGGACGGCACGCGATCTGATGCTCGATCGGGACATTACCGTGGTGGACACCCAGAACATATCCATGGGCCAGGGATTCATGGCGATAGAGGCTGCAGAGGTGGCACGGGCTGGGGGCACCATAGACGAGGTGATCCAACGCGCCAAATGCGTCGGTGAACGGGTCTCTCTGTTCGCCGCCCTCTCGACCCTCAAGTACCTGGCCATGAGCGGACGGGTCGGACACCTGACAGCCGGTATGGCCAGCCTGCTGAGCATCAAGCCCATCCTGACACTAAGGGATGGGGAGCTGCAGATGCTGGAGCGCGTCCGGACGCGCAAAAAAGCATGGGCACGGGTGATCGATCTGACGCGCGAGGCTCTGGGCGGCGCAAGAGCGGAGCGCATGGCGATCGTCCACGTCGCTGCGCTGGAGGACGCAGCCCAGTTCGAACGGTTGCTGCGGGAGAGCCTGAGATGCCCCGATGGGATCATCACGGCTGACCTAACGGCTGGACTCGCGGTGCACACGGGCGCCGGCGTCGTCGGCGTGGCCGCCGTGGCCGCAGCGTAGCGGGCCCCGGGGCCAAAGCGAGGAAAACGGCCCCCTCAGCTGCCTGGGACGCTGGCCGGAGCCAAGTGAGCTTAATGGAACTCTCAGCCCTTCACCTCCTGCTCACCTATCGGTGCACCCAGGCCTGCGACCACTGCTTCGTGTGGGGCAGCCCGCACCAGCGTGGTACCCTGAGTCTCATCGCCATTCGCGAGATTCTCCGTCAAGCTGAGCAACTCGCCAGCATCGAATGGATCTACTTTGAGGGCGGCGAGCCCTTCCTCTACTACCCCATCTTGGTGTACGGCGTCCGTGAAGCCCATTCCGCTGGGTTTCGCGTCGGGGTGGTGACCAACGCCTACTGGGCCACCGGCGTCGAGGAGGCTGGCGCGTGGCTCCGGCCCCTGACCGGGCTCGTGGAGGATCTATCCGTAAGCACCGATCTCTACCACGGTGATGAGCTTTTCAACCAGGAGGCCCAGCACGCCCAAGAGGCCGCTGCCGGCCTGGGGATACCGATGAGCACCATAGCAGTCGGGCAGCCCGGGCAGCCGGGTGACGCTATCGACGCTCTGATGTATCGCGGCCGAGCCGCCGTCGAACTCGCGGGAGCCGTCCTGCACCGGGCATGGGATACGTTCGACGCCTGCCCGTATGAAGATCTTCGGAGCCCCGGGCGGATCCATATCGATCCATTGGGACACGCGCACGTCTGTCAGGGAATCTCGCTTGGGAATCTCTTCTCCACTCCCCTCAAGGAACTCTGCGCCCGGATCGATACGGATCACCACCCTGTCATCGGGCCCCTCCTCCAGGGTGGGCCGGCTGGATTGGCCAGACACTACGCCATCCCGCACGAACCCGCCTACGCCGATGCCTGTCACCTCTGCTACCAGACGCGCCTCGCTCTCCGCGGGCACTTCCCCGAGATCCTGACGCCCGACCAGATGTATGGGCCGCCGAGGCAGGGCTGATGGACACCCTTTTCGAGCCTCTTGAGCTCCGCGGCGTCGAACTGAAGAACCGTTTGGTCCGCTCGGCCACCTACGAGGCTATGGCGACCGAGTCAGGCGCCGTGACCGACGCCCTCCTCGCTCACTATCGTCAGCTGGCCCGCGGTGAGGTGGGCCTCATCATCACGGGCCACGCTTACGTCCATCCTCTTGGCCGAGCGGCGCGCCACCAGATGGGCCTCCACGACGACGCCCTCCTCCCAGGCCTTCGCCGACTGACCCGGGAAGTCCATGATGAGGGTGGCAGGATCGTCTTCCAACTAGCCCATGCCGGGCGCCAGACGGCCCCCGGGCTCATCGGACATAGGCCCTTGGCCCCCTCGAGCAGGGGGCGGGACCCTATCTATTTCGTCAAGCCCCAGGCCATGGACGGGGATCAGATCCGCACCGTCATTAACGCATTCGGCGCCGCTGCTGCCAGAGCCGAAGCGGCAAGCGCGGACGGCATCCAGATCCACGCCGCGCACGGCTACCTGGTCAATGAGTTTCTGTCCCCATACTTCAACGTCCGGGATGACTCGTGGGGCGGTACGCCTGAGAACCGATTCCGCTTCCTCCAGGAGGTCATCCTAGAGGTCCGCAGTCGGATGTCGGACGAGCTCCCGCTGCTTGTGAAGCTCAACACGCGCGATCACACGCCCGAACAGGGTATCACGCCTGAATTGGCAGTTGACTACGCTGAACGGCTCACCGAGCTCGGCATCGACGCGCTGGAGGTGAGTCGAGGATCACCAATCTACGCGCCGTTCCACATGTGCCGGGGTGAGGTCCCGGTGAAGGGTATCGTGCGGAGCGTCCCATGGTGGCAGCGGCCCCTGGCACGGCTGATCGTCAGAAGGTGGGCCGGACGATATGACCTGGAGGGACTCTACAATCTGGAACCGGCGCGACTAATCAAGCCCCAGCTGGGTTCGGTACCGCTGATCCTCACTGGAGGTGTACGGACTGTGAACCAGATGGCCCACGTCCTGGAGCACGAACACGCGGAGCTGATTGGGATGAGCCGCCCTTTCATCCGAGAGCCCGCCCTGGCCCGGCGAATCAGCCTGGGAAGGACAGATTCGGCGTCTTGTGTCTCCTGCAACCGCTGCTTTGCCGCCATCGCCAATGACCTGCCCGTCCGCTGCTACCTGACGGGGCTCCCGGACTGAGACTCGGCTTCCACCGTTGTGAGAGAAGCCATGGCACGTAGGCTTGCCCTGCTCCGGCGGGCTTGAGCCCCCCCCGCCGCCCCGGCGGACGGGTTACATCACCCCTGCGGGCACGTTCAGTAGTCAACCAACCCTGGACGCGATCAGGGTGCACGGTCCATGACAGAGAGACAACCATGCCGGAGTATCCAGAGGTCGTCGTCGCAGTAGAGCGTCTATCGAGTCTAGCGAAGGGGCAGACACTCGAGCGCATCCGAGTTGCTCACCCCTTCCTCTTGAGGACAGCGGATCCTCCCCTCTCCGCTCTGGAGGGTAAGGTTCTCCTGGACGTGCAGCGCCTGCAGAAGCAGATCATATGTGTCCTCCAGGAGGAGCTTTTCCTCGTCCTCCACCTCATGATCAGCGGGCGGCTGGACTGGAGGGAGCCAGGCTGCAGCATCCCGCGGAAGAGCGGTCTGGCGGCACTTGATTTCCCTGACGGATCCCTCTTGATAAGCGAACCATCAACCAAGAAACGCGCGTCCCTTCACGTGGTCAGAGGCCGCGAGCTCCTGGCATCGTTCGATCGCGGTGGTCTTGAGGTCATGGATGGGGCGCTGGAGGCCTTCGCCTCGCGGATCAAGGAGGAGAACCACACCTTGAAGCGGGCCCTGACTGACCAGCGGATCCTGAGCGGCATCGGGAATGCCTACTCGGACGAGATCCTTCATCGTGCCCGCCTTTCCCCATTTGCGTTGACGGCGCACATCACGGACGACGAAGCCGTGAGACTGTACACCGCCACCCGCCAGGTCTTGATGGACTGGACGGAGCGAGTCCGGAAGGCCGCCGGCGGGGGATTCCCGAAGGAGACCCGTGCGATCCGCCACGCGATGAGCGTCCACGGCAAGTACGGTGAGCCCTGCCCCGTCTGCAACACCGAGGTCCAACGGATCCGCTACGCCAAGCGCGAGACGAACTACTGCCCGCGCTGCCAGACGGAGGGACGCGTCCTGGCCGACCGCGTCCTCTCGCGGCTCCTGAAGCAGGACTGGCCTCGCACCGTTGAAGACCTCGAGCGTCACGGTGAATAGGCTACGGCAGGCCCTCGTGGCGCGCAATCCGCAGAACCTCGCGGCTGCTCGCCGGCGCGGATCATCGATGCCGGCTCCAGCAAAGAAGGCCCACTGCCCCTACACGCGGCAATGGGCCGAAGGCGGCTTCCAGCCCGGAGATGAGGTACCCGGTGTATCCAACAGCTGAGGTCCGATGGTTCCAGCCCGGTCAGGTCCCGCAGCCGGTGGAGGCGTGGTTCAGGGAACGTGAGCCCTCTTCACGAGCAGAACCGGTCCGCGTAGACCGCTATCTGCAACCTACTGGCGGCGGGGGGCTCAACGTCAAGCTGCGTGAGGGACGGCTGGAGATCAAACGCCGCCTGGCCACGGGTCGACAGATCCGGTTCGCCCAGGAGGCAGTGGGCCTTGTGGAGCGCTGGAGGAAGTGGGGTTTCGCCATCCGGGAGACCGCCGAGCCTGACAGCATTCACGTGCCGATCACGTCGGATTGGGTGGGTGTCAGGAAAGTCCGTCTGCTCAAGACCTACGACTTACGCGGCGGCGACGTCGTCTCCGGCAGGACTTCGGCCGGTGGCTGTGAATTGGAGCTGACCCGGGTCGAGGCACTCGGGCGGGCCTGGTGGACGTTGGCTCTAGAGGCCTTCGGAGACGAAGCGACCCTCCTGGACACCCTGGTCGCGGTAGCGGAAGAAGCACTGGCGGCCCCATGCCCCTTCATCCTGCGACCGGGGGAGTCGTTCAGTTATGCAAGCTGGCTGGCTACACTGAGCCGAGAGGAAGGTATGTGATGGCAGCAGAGCTGAAGATAGGCACGTGCAGTTGGCGCTACCCCTCTTGGGAGAGTCTGGTCTACTCCGCGCCCAAGGGCATCAACTACTTGAAAGAGTACGCCCAGCAGTACAATACGGTTGAGATCGACCGCTGGTTCTGGTCCCTCTTTGGTGAGGACAGCATTGGACTGCCAGACCCGGGCGATGTCTGGTCGTACCGAGAGGCCGTCCCGGACGACTTCGTCTTCACGGTCAAGGCCCCGAACAGCATCACGCTGACCCACTTCTACAGGAAGAGAAAGTCCTATCCCCTCATCAAAAACCCTCACTTCCTCTCGCCATCCCTGTTCGGCAGTTTCCTCTCCCTGCTGGACCCCCTCGATGACACGCTTGGGCCTGTGATGCTCCAATTCGGCTACCTCAACAAGCAGATGGTCGATTCCCAGGCTGAGTTCCAGCAGCTCCTCGGCGCGTTCGCTAGGGACATCCCCAAAGACTACGTGTACGGTGTCGAGGTTCGCAACGCCAAGTACCTCAACCGGCCGTTTTTCGAGTTTCTGATTGAGCATGGATTGCGACCGGTGCTCCTCCAGGGTTACTGGATGCCGTCCGTCGACGACGTCTATGCGGACTGGGGGCACCTTATCGCGGAGCACGACACCGTCGTCATCCGCCTCCTGGGGCCGGACCGGAAAGGCATCGAGAAGGAGACGGGCAAGCGGTGGGATCGCATCGTGGCGCCCAAGGACGAGGAGCTGCCCGCCATCGTCGCGATGATGGAGGATCTAGTACGGCGCGGCGTGAGTGTCTACCTCAACGTGAACAACCACTACGAGGGATCGGCGCCTCGCACCATCGAGCGCATTCGGGCTCTCCTGACGATCTAGCCGCTCGAGTTCGTGCTACATGCACCGGCCCCCGGAGCGGCCGTCTCCGCTACCCCCTCTCGCCCGCGGTGAAGGAGACACCGCGGGCTCGAGCACACACCCGCTCGGTCCTGCGGCAGGCTGGCGGCCCCCTCCCTGCGATGGACAATCACCTCCCTCCCACGCACACTCACTCGCTCGAGAGATGCGTTCCGGCCGATCTATCGCCTCAACGATGGTCTGGGCAACGTGCTTGTCGCCAGTTGTGTGCTGCCTTTCCGTCAACTATAATGGCTGCGAGTCACACATCACGATTACTGATGCCGCCAGACGGATATGCCTTCAGGCAATCCAAGGCGGTGAGGAGAGGATACGACCGTGAGAATTCGCCCGGGAAGAACGCGCTCCCTGTTCGTGGGCATCGCGATGCTGCTGGTGATGTTTGTAGGGCTGCTCATGATGACCCGGTTCGGGGGGCCGATGGGAGGCGTCTTTGGCCCATTCATCATCATCTGGGTGGTGATCGGGCTGACCGGGGCCGGCATGGCCTTCTACAACGCCTTCAGCGAGGGTGGCCTGCCCATCTATGAGGTGGACCTGGAGGACGAGGACCAGTATCAGGGAGAGGGCTTCTGCCCCCAGTGCGGTAAATCCGTCGGGGACGATGACCAGTTCTGTCGACACTGCGGCGCCTCCCTGCACGACTAGGACATCTCTGGACCCGTTGAGCGTTCGTCAGAGCTCGGGATTGCGGGTACGCACTACCCGAGAACGGTCCGTCCGCCGTCGACGACGCCTAGCAACCTTCGGACCATAAGTGGAGCCGGCACCTCGCGCCCTTTGTGGGTCACACACTCAAAGCCGCAAAACCTGGTCTCCCTCACCCGCCATCGATCGAAGGTGAGGGGACACAGCATACACGTGCACGGAGGAAACGAATGAAGACGGTGCGACTCGTACTGATCGGCCTTGGGAACCTGGGTCGGCGATTTTGCCAGGTGCTCGAGGACAAGCACGACACGCTGCTTGAGCGGTACGACCTGGATCTGGTCCTCGTGGGGGCCGCCGACAGCCGCGGGGCGGCCTACGATCCCGTCAACGGCCTCGGCCCCGGCACCATTGTCAAGCTCAAGATGGACGGCGGCACGGTGGCCGACTATCCTGAGGTGGGTAGGAGAGACTGGTTGGCACCTTCGCTGGTGGCGACAGCCCGGGCCGATGTCATCCTCGAAGCCTCGCCCGTCAACCTGGAGCAGGGCGCCGAGCCAGGGTTGTCGACCATCCGGACCGCCCTCCGTCGCGGTATGCACGTAGCAACCCCGAATAAGGGCCCATTGGTGGTGGCCTACCGAGAACTCCACGATCTGGCCGCCGAGCACCACGCCAAGCTCCGATTCG
Source organism: uncultured Anaerolineales bacterium (assembly GCA_964542755.1). Lineage (GTDB taxonomy): Bacteria > Chloroflexota > Anaerolineae > B4-G1 > B4-G1 > SKLM01. The sequence goes on along the minus strand of CAZIWL010000095.1, from coordinate 7,044 downwards.
ACGGCACCGTCGCCGGTGGGCTTCCGGCCCTTTACATCGGCCAGCGCGACCTGCGCGGCGCCCTGGTGAGGCGCATGGAGGCTGTCCCCAATCTCTGTACGGGCTACGTCATGGATATGCTGGCCGATGGGACGAGCTGGGAAGAGGCCAGGCGGCACGCCCGCGACGCAGGCGTCCTGGAGGGCGACGGCTCCTGGGACCTGGAGGGCTGGGACGCAGCCGCCAAGCTGGTGATCCTCGCCAACGCCGTGCTATGCGAGCCGGCGACGATGGACGACGTCGCCCTCACCGGGGTCACCGGGCTGGAGCCCGACCGACTCCAGGCTGCCCGGGAGCGGGGCAAACGGTACCGGTTGTTGGCCCGGGCTGTGATCGCACCAGACGGAGGCTACGAGCTTTCCGTCGCGCCGGTGCCCCTCTCCCCGCACCACCCGTTAGGAGGCCTGGGGGAGAAGCAGATGGGCGTGGTGTACGAGACGGATATCTATGGCACGATCACGGCCATCATCGATGAGCCGAGCCCGGTGCCGTCGGCCGCCACGATGTTGAGGGATGTGTTGGATATGTATGTGGAGGCGTAGGTGGGGTGGTGAGCGGGATGGCGCGCCGGCGTGGTTGGGAGAGCTGCTCGACACGGAGGCAGAAACTCGTAATTCGTAATTCGTAATTCGTGATTCGTGATTGCTAATCCGTAATCCGTAAGCACCGCCGTGTGAGCGCTCGTGCAATATGTTGCTGGTCGCGCCACCTTCTGCGCCTCTCCCCATGGAAAGTTTGCGTTCCACCTCGCCACGCGTAAGCACGCTCGCTGCGGGACAACTCAGCTCAGAGGGCCAGTCTCGTTCGGTAACAAACCAAACCCTCAAGCCTGGGTGGGTCTGCGGATCATTAACCAGACCGCGAGCCCGGCCCCGACCAGACCCAGAGCGGCCATCCCCGCAGATCGGGCGGATTTGCTGGACAGCGCGGAGCCGGTCGTTGGTGGGCCCTCCGTCGGGCTAGCCGGCCCAGCGGTGAACGTCGGAAGCGCGGTGCGGGTGGCACTCGGTGTGGCACTTGTCGTCGGCGTGGACGACGACGTCGCTGTTGCGGTTGGAGTCGGACTCGCCGTCCGCGTCGGCGTGGGGGTGACCGTCGGCAGCGGCGTCGCGGACGCCGTCGCCGTGGGCGTAGGACTCTGGGACACGGCCGGGGGAACGGTGGACGTGGTCGTGTCCGATGCCGCGATTGTAGGCGTCGGTGTCAAGACCTCGGTAACCGTGACGGTTGCCGCTGCCGCGGAGCCGGCGCTCGGCTCGCCCTCCGCCTCCACCAGCAAGAACGTCCGCCCGCCGATGATGCATCCCAAGTACTCGTCGGCGCACCGAGCCCCCGGCAGCGTGACTCGGTAGCTGCCCTCGACGGGCTCGATAGCCTCCTCGGCGCCCGTCTGGTTGATAAGGCGGGCCTGAGCCCCACCGGCGGGTAGGGCCACGGAGACCTCGCTGCCGGTACGCGCCCACATCACGCGCGTACTGCCCACCTCCTTCTGGAGCGTCACCACCTCGTACAGCGGATAACGCTCCGCCCGGGCAACCTGGGTCCCCGCGTAATGCGTCGCAATCAGCTTGTAAGCCTCGTAAGCCGGTCGCCGCGACCAGTCCGGGCGAATCAGGCCAAACGGTTCCCCCCCAGGCGGCAGTCCAGTGTCCATCAGCTTGTAGACGGCCACCCGCTCCGCTCCGGAACTCAGCGCCAGAGCGAAGCTTTGCAGCAGAAAAGACGACTGTTCCTCCAAGCTGACGCGCCAGCGCGGCCGAACCAGGGGCCACTCAGGATCGCTGTCCGGCGAGGCGTTGGTCTCATTCACCCAGATCGGCTTCTCAATACCCCGAGCGCGCAGGGCGGCCCGGGCCTCGTTGATGATGAAGGGCACGGACTCCGTCTGGAAATAGATGTGGAGCGAGACGGCATCAAAATAGTACCCATGGTCCGGGCCAGTCGGATCCTGGACCGCGTGGGCGAGAAACCGGTCCAGGTAGTCCCGATCGTGCCAGAACGTGAGGCCGGCCAGATGAATCTTAGCGCCGGGGTCGACCTCACGCGCGGCCAGGTAGGCGACCTTCAGCAGCTGGTAGTACGCCTCCATAGAGCCGCACCACTCATTGCCGTACGTGTCGGCCTCAATGTCCGGCTCGTTCCAGATGATCCAGCGATGGATCCGATCCCCGTAGATGCTCACCGTCCGACGGACAAAGGCGGCCCATGTGTTGCCAGGGTCGTCGATGGGCAGGTCCAGACCACGCGGCACGCCGCAACCCTCCGTGCCGTCCGTTGCCCAGGCCGGCGTATGTTTGAGAAGCCCCACCACCTCCCGCCCGTCCTGGACAGCGCGCTGGAGCCAGTCGTCCGGGACGTGATAGCCGTTCCAATCCTCCGGACCGCTTGGCTGCAGCTCAGACCAATAGAAGAGGATCCGATCCCACGCGACACCCGCCTCCGTCGCGGCAACCGGATCGCGAAAGGCCTCGACGGCTCCGAAGCGGGGGTCCAGGGGGGGCTCCTGCGCCTTTGTGGACGCCGCAGGGAGCAAGGCGTGACAGAGAAGGACAACGAACACGAGGACCCGCACCCCGTACGGCAGCGCCCCTCGAGCGATACGCCGGGAAGCATCCGCAGGCGACGATCCGAGCAGCCGCCGCCGATGGGGGGTCTGCTGCCCCGCCCCAAGGGCACGGCTCATCCAGGACCTGAGGGCGGCGCGGCTACCCTGCGCTCGCAACGGCCTCCCGGTACCAGGCCCAGAATCTCTCCATCCCCTCGCGCACGGGCACTTGTGGATCGTACCCCAGGAGCTTCCGTGCCTTGGAGATGTCGGCATGCGTGATCGGAACATCACCCGGCTTCGTCGGTTCCCGCACGATGTTCGCCTCCGTGCCGACGACCTCCTCCACCAGGCGGATGAACCCGCTCAAGCTGATCGTCTCGCCCCGCCCCAGGTTGATTACCTCATAGGGGAGCTCGGCGTCGAGGGCGGCCACCACGCCGGCGACGATATCATCGATGTAGGTGTAGTCGCGGCGCGACGTGCCGTCCCCGAACTGCCGCAGCGGGTGCCCTTCCGAGATCCATTTGGTGAAGAGGTACGGCGCCATGTCCGGCCTGCCCCGCGGCCCGTACACCGTGAAAAAGCGCAGCCCCGTGCAGTTGAGGCCGTAGAGGTGGTGATAGGTGTAGGCCAGCACCTCCTTCGCCACCTTCGTCGCAGCGTACGGGGAGATAGGCCGCGTCACATCCGCGTCCTCCCGAAAGGGCACGGGATTCCCCGCGCCGTAGACCGAGGACGACGAGGCGAAAACGAAGGCATGGACCGCGTGCTTTCTGGCCTCCTCCAGCAGATTCATCGTGCCGCGGACATTGACCGCCTCGTAGAGACCCGGATGCTCAATGGAGAATCTCACGCCGGCCATGGCCGCGATGTGGCAGATCTTGTCGAAACCGTGGGCCTTGAAGGTCTCCTCAAGCAAACCAGGGTCGCGAATATCCCCCTCCACCAGACAAAAGGCCGCGTGCTGGAGAGCGCCCTGGACGTTGGCCCGTTTGCGCCCTGGATCGTAGTAGTCGTTGAAGTTGTCCAGCCCCACCACTGTGTCACCACGCTCAAGCAGCGCCTCGACCACGTGACTGCCAATGAACCCGGCGGCCCCGGTCACCAATACGTTCATATGCTTACTCTCCGTCCCACTGTTTGCTCAGCTCGGCGTCGGTCGACGTGTCACGGCTACGCCCGGCGCCTTTCCACGATCTCGCGCATCCACTACCACGACTACGCTGACACCCTCGTACTCCTCGGCAAAAACCCTCCGCCAGTTGCCGACCGATTGCCAGCTGCCGAACGAGAGCCGGTTGCGAAACAAGCGCCGGGTGCAGAGCAAGCCCCGGTTGCGGAACAAGCGCCGGTTGAGTAACTTTGTAGCGCCACCGGAATAGTGTATCGAAACCAAGCGTTTTCCGCGCCAGAAAGCTCTTCCGCAAGCCGCTTTGCTTCGACGCCGTGCTGAGCTTGTCGCTTGCACTGAGCTTGTCGAAGTGAAGCATACGTCGCTTCGCTCCTACTCAGCCGGCGCTCTCCATCAGCCCTTAACTGGGGAGGGACGTACGCCCACGTGCACTAGCGACCCGTCAGTCCCTCGGCCGCAGATCCTGCACGTTGAGCTGCAGCCGTCGACGACCACGCCACTCGTTCAACTCCAGGTGGTAGGCGATGTCGATCACCGGCGGGAGGTGAGCCGCCCAGGCCCCCTGCCGGAAGGCAATCCCGTCCCACGTCCCCCTCCCGTCGGAGAGCGTCAACTTCAAATGGTCGCCATCTCGCCCTACGGCGCGCCCCTCGCGCACCTGCACACCGCGGCTGACGAAGACCGGAGGTTCGTTACCACGGCCACAGGGCTCCAACGCAGCAAGCGCTTCGAGGAGCTCCCAGGTCATATCCAACAGCGAGGCCTCGGCGTCGGCTCGTAGGACTGGCCGCAGATCCTCGTCCCGAATCCGCTCCACCGCCATGCCGCGGAGCCGATCCTCCAGAGCCTTCAGGTTCTGATGGGGCACCCGGAAGCCAGCCGCTTTGGCGTGCCCTCCGTGGCGGAAGAGGAGGTCCCGGCATTCGTCAAGGGCCTCTGTGATGTGGAACCCCTCGACCGATCTACACGATCCACGGCACAGTTCGTCGCCGGTGCAGACCACGACCGCTGGTCTGTAGTACTCGTCGAGCAGTCTGCTCGCGACCAGACCCACCACGCCGAGCGGAAACTGAGGACTGGTAGCGAAGAGGAGTGCGCCGTCACCGCTGGCGCTCTCTATCTGGCGACGCGCCAGGTCGTGGGCCTCCTTCGTGAGCCGGCGCCGTTCCCGGTTCAGGCCGTCCAGGGCCACAGCCACCCTTTGAGCTTCGGCAGGGTCATCCGTGGTCAGCAGGCGATAGGCCACGTCTGCCTGTGACAAGCGCCCGGCAGCATTGAGTCGAGGACCCAGCACGAAGCCAACGGACCTGGTCGTGATCGACCCGGGACGGAGACCAACCTGCCGACAGAGCGCCCGCAGACCCGGGCGGTCCATCCTGTTCAGGCTTTCCAGTCCCCGACGCACCAGGGGCCGGTTCTCGCCCCGTAGGGGTACCAGATCAGCGACCGTGCCGAGTGCCACCAGGTCGAGGAGTTCCTCTTCCCGGAGCGCTACCCCTCGATCATTGACGGGGCTCTGCCGCTGGCTCCGAAGGAGCGCCTGTGCGAGCCTGTAGGCGACCCCCACCCCGGCCAGCTCGCCGCCAGCCCCATCCGTACCACTTCCTAACCCCACCACGGCCGCAGCATCGGGCAACTCCCCTGTTACGGCGTGATGATCCGTGACCAGCACATCAAGGCCGAGCTCTCGGGCGCCGGCAACCTGCTCCGCGGCCCGGATGCCGCAGTCGACGGTGACGACCAGGCCTACGCCCTTCCGGGCTAGCTCCCGTAGGGCGTCCCCATTCAGACCGTACCCCTCTTCCACACGGTCGGGAATGTACGGTCGGACCCGGCCCCCGAGAGCTTCAAGTGTCTGCACGAGGAGAGCCGTCGCCGTCACGCCGTCCGCGTCGAAATCGCCGTAAACAGCCATGGGCTCGTCGTGACGAACCGCACGGCGGATCCGACTGACCGCGGCATCCATACCGGGCAGGGCGAAGGGATTCACCGCCTCCTCGCCCCCACCCAGAAATCGGGCTGCGCCCGCCTGGTCAGAGACCCCGCGATTGTACAGGATCTGCACGACGAGGGCATTCAGGTCTGTGAACTGCGCGAGGTAGTCGCGTGGAGCCCGCGGCGCTATCAGCCAGCGTTTCGATCGTAGTGGCATAGGTTTTCAGAGCGTCTGCGACGGCCTTGCAGCATCAATCTGCTTACCGGTCGTCGGGACTGACCAGATTCCGCTGCCGAAGGCGGCCAGGCAAGCCGTGGGAGAGCCCAGGATCACGACTCAGAGTCGCGTAGACCGACCCGTTTCCCAACGGCAGGACGCGTTCAGGTAGAGCCTTCGGGCCGTTGAGAACGGAACCGAGCGATTCCTTCACAAAAGGAAAAAGCCCTTTGCCACAACGGAAAAGGGCTCTTCTCTCGAACGGCCGCAGTCGAAATGGCGGGCGGGACTAGATCCAACCTTGGTTCTTGCAGAAGTCGGTCACCACAGGGAGCTCAATCAGCTCGCCCTGGTAGGCCTTGACCGCTGGATAGATAAGAGCGAGCCACAGCAAGGGGAATATCAGAGCACAGATCCCGAGTGTCACTATGGACAAGACAATCATCAAGACGCTGAGCACCACGTTCACGGCCAGAGACTGAATGGCGTGGTGGCGCACAAAGGGTCGGTTCTTCTGCGGCTCCATCAACAGGGCGATGACCGCCAGTATCCAGCCCACCCATGGGAGCCAGCTGAGCAATCCCCAGAGCTTGTCGTCGTCCGTGACCTGCTGCGTAACCTGTTCTTCCCCCATTGGGGTACCAACCTGTTCCTCTGCCACGTCCACCTCCTTGTTACCTACCGTTAGGCCAATCGTTGGGGCACCGCGCCCACACCCGGCGTCTTCGGCGCCCTCGAGCCGATTGGAGCAGACTCGTGAGACGGCGGCCGAGCAGACAGGCGTATTCTATCAAACCCCTTCGTTGTTGTCAATCTCCGACGGGCGACTGGCAGGCTTTCTGAAGGGGAAACCTTCGAAGCGACGCTGATCGAGTGTCCAGCGCCGTTGGCTGGGTGCATGCTTCATTTCGACGGGCTCAATACAAGCGACAAGCTCAGCACGGCGTCGAGAGCAAGGAGCGGCTTGCGCGGCGGCATCAGCTGGGATCTGCCCCTCGCTGGGTCTCGATACGACGTGTCGCTTCGCTCAACGTCACCTCAACCGGCGCTCGCTCGGCACAAGTCTGCCCGTAGATGTGGCTCAGTCGGATCGACGGCAAAAAGCGGCGCCCTTCAAGACGTCTGGTGCGACCGGTGCCCCAATCCGTCTTCGCTCCCGCACCCGGTGCGATG
>CAZIWL010000094.1:8205-17244 GCA_964542755.1 uncultured Anaerolineales bacterium | reverse complement strand
CTCAATAATTGTAGCATGGTCGGGGGCGGTCGTCAACGTGGTCCTGGTCGGCCTACACATTTTGGAGGGGAAACCGTCGAAGCGGCGCTGTTCGGGTGCCCAGCGCCGTTGGCTGGGTGGTTGCTTCATCTCGACGGGCTCAATACGAGCGACAAGCTCAGCACGGCGTCGAGATCAAGGAGCGGCTTACGCGGCGGAATCGGCTGGAATGTGTTGCTCCCTTGGTTTCGATATGACGTCTCGCTTCGTCCAACGTCTACTCAGCCGGCGCTCGCTCGGCAGGAGTCCCCCCGTAGATGTGGGCAGTGGCACCTACGGCGAGAATCAATGCCTTTCAAAACGTCTGCGGTCGGCGTGAGGGTCGGGTGACCAAGGGACAGGGGAGACTTCAGGGGCTCCGGTCGAGGTCCTGGCGCCCAAGGCGGGCCTGTCGGCTGGATCGAGAATCCTGGCGCCGCGAGTTGGGGGTACCCGCTGGACGACTGCGTCGGAGGAAGCGCCAGGGGGCTCACTGCGAGAGGGGGCGGCAGGCCGAGGTGCGGACGGTGGGCGTGGGAGGGTGGAAGCCGGGGCTGCACCGCCGAGCAGCGTCGATCGCGGAGCTTGCCATCTTCGTCGGACCGTGTAGACTTGGGTCCGGCAGTGGGGAGGCGGCCAATCTCCCCTGAGAGATACGCCACGTGGTCCGTGCGCCACGTGGAGGGGATGGGACAGGAGGATCGATGACACAAGGTCGACATGCTGAACTGCTAACCAAGCTGTCGGACGCGTATGCTAGACACGCACCGCAGTCACGCGTTTTGAACGAGAGGGCCAAAGATGTGCTCATCGACGGCGGAAGCCACGCCCTGCGGTTGATTGAGCCCTTTCCACCACGACTTGCCCGCGCCCAAGGCGCCTGGGTTGAGGATGAGGACGGTCACACGCTGCTCGACTTCTGGCAGGGCCATTACGCGAATCTGTTAGGCCACAATCCGCCGGCGATCACCTCTGCCATGGCCGCTGCTTTCGAGGAGGGATTCGGTCTGGAGACGGGCTTCACCGATAAGCTGCAGGTGACGTGCGCGGAACTCCTCTGCCAACAGACCGGGTCGGAGCGGGTGCGATTCACCACCAGCGGCACCTTGGCGACTATGTACACGATGCTCCTGGCACGAGCGTTCACGGGCCGTCACAAGGTGATGAAGGCCGGGGGTGGTTGGCACGGCGCGCAGCCCTGGGGCCTGAAGGGTGTCCGCTTCCACCCAGGTGCGGATGGCAGCCGTAGCGCGGACAGGGGCTTCTCCCGGGTGGAGACCCAAGGATTGCCGACGTATTTGAGCCGAGAGGTGGTGGTCACACGGTATAACGACGTGGATATGTTGGAGGCGATGTTCCGTGAGCACGGCGACGAGCTGGCCTGTTTCGTGGTGGAGCCCGTGATTGGCGCCGGGGGCTTCATCGCCGCGAATCAGGACTACCTCGACACGGCCCGGGCGCTGACTGAGAAGCACGGCGCCCTCTTGATCTTCGACGAGGTGATCAGCGGCTTCCGCTTCCGAGCCGGCGACGTCGGGCGGCTCTACGGCATTCAGCCGGACCTCGCCACGTTTGGCAAGGCGATGGGGGGTGGGATGCCGGTCTCGGCGGTGGCGGGGCGGGCGGAGGTGATGCAGCAGGTGGGGCGCGAGGCTGAGCACCAGGTGAAGTTCTCGGGCGGCACCTACTCAGCGCATCCGGCGTCGCTCCTGGCGGCTCAGACGATGATGCGCTATCTAGTGGAGCACGAGGATCAAGTCTATGGGCGGCTGGCCGAACTCGGTGAGAGAGCGCGGCATGCCGTGGAGGAGGCCTTCCAGCGGGAGGGCGTCCACGCACGATGCACCGGCTACCCCAACGAAACGGTGACGGGAAGCTCGCTGGCGATGACGCATTTCCCGTACGATCCGCAGCGAGAGCTGGCGCGGCCTGAGGATGTGTCGGATCCAGCGGTGTGCGACGTGACGATGCGGGAGCGGGTGGTGAAGCTGGCGCTCCTGCTGGACGATATCCACATCACGCATGGGCTGGGGAGCCTGACGCTGGCGCATACCGAGGAGCATATCGATCAGCTGGCGGAGGCCTGCGGTCGCGCCGCGCGACAGATCAGAGCGTACCTTTGAGCCAGCTAGAGCGTTGATCCTCCGGCGGGAGGGGGAGCCGACTAACTTGCCCAAGGCTATTGGCGGGCCCCCGCTGTTGGGGTTTCCACTGATCCGAGTGACCGGCGGGAGCAACCTGTGCTGGATACCACACGCAGGTTTTTGGCGCCTCAGACCAGTTGGGGCTTGACTGGTGCCTTCCGGCGCGGTTCGACGCAGTCATCCGTTATGCCGCTCCCGCGGGAGTTAGTTCCAGTAACTTGAATAGGGCACTGAAACCCGACAAGTGCGTAGCACGCGCTTCTGTCGCGGGAGCGTCCCTCTGTTGACACCGGTAGCTGACCACAGTAACTATCCTTGAACACACGCACAATCCCAGAGGGGGAGAGATGGTTGAGATTGCCGAGATGAGCACGTCGGACACGTTGAAGTTGCCTGCCGAGGTGGCCTCTCGCTTCCGCGCCTCAGATCGCTTCATCATTCTGGTGGACATGTGTGTGGCCCCCGCGATGATCTAGGAACTGAGTCAGGTGCTCGCCTATGGGAAGCTCCAGCCGCGCCTGGAGCAACTGAACGTGTACTCCGCCGGCTTGCTGGCCCACGCCATTGACTTGGCGTCAGTCTTCGGTGTCTCGCAGGACGGACCCGTCATCGTGGCAGCTGATCCAGATGATGATATCTTCCTACGCCGCGCTGTTGCGTCTCAGGTATCTTGCATCGTGTCCGGCGACCAGCACCTTCTAGATCTGGAGGCGTACGCGGGCACCCCGTTTGTCCGCGTGCGCGACTTCGTCGATCAGTGCTTCCCCGAGCGGAATCCGTGACAAGCGAGCTCCTTGGCCGACGAACCTATGGCGCGGGCTGGTCAAGCTTTCGCCGGGGCGTCTCCGAGGCCCTCACGTGCGTCCCTCTACTGGAGATTGGGCGGCAGGAGAATGTCCGCAGAGGGCTGTAGTATCCTCTTCAGTGACCGGTCAAGTGCATTGCTGCTGGGAGTCCGCCTTCGGGACCTCCACGCCTCCGCCGTAGGCCCAGACGTCTTGAAAGGCGCCGATTCTCGCTGTAGATCCGAGTGAACCACATCTACGGGCAGACTCGTGCCGAGCAAGTGCCGGTTGAGTAGGCGTTGAGCGAAGCGAGACGTCGTATCGCAACCCAGGGAGCCCCACATCCCAGCCGATTCCGCCGCGCAATCCGCTCCTTGATCTCGACGCCGTGCTGAGCTTGTCGCTCGTATGGAGCCCGTCGAAATGAAGCAACCACCCAGCCAACGGCGCTGGGCACTCGATCGGCGTCGCCTCGACGGTTTTCCTTTCAAAAATGTCTGCGGGGGGCCAGCCTCGTTTGTCCGAAGGCGCGCCAGATGCTACAATTGCAGGTGGCGTGGCGCGCGCCACGTGCTTCTTGAATGACAACAACAGCGTATCACACAAAGGAGTTCGCATCACATGTCAGCAGGTACCTTTGAGGCCTCATCGGATTTCCTGTTTCGAGACGATCTGGAGGACGCAGCACCCTTCGTCGACGACCTCATTCGCTGGGAGGAAGAGCGGCAGGCACGCAAGCTGATCTTCATCCCCTCACAGTCGTACGCCTCCAAGGCCGTGAGGCAGGCGTTGGGCTCGCGCTTCCAGAACATCTACGCCGAGGGCTATCCGCCGACGCGGATGACGTGGGACTCGGAGGAGCGGCTCCGCGACGTGCCGTGGCAGCTGGCGTTCTACCGACGCTACGCCGACCGCCGTTTCTATAAGGGAAAGGACTACGCCAACCTGGTGGAGTCCCTGGCGCAGCGGCGCTGTGCCCAGGCCTTCGCACACGACGACATTCGCGCCGAGCACATCCACGTAAACATCCAGCCCCTCTCGGGCACGCCTGCCAATCTAGGTGTATACTGGACCCTGATGGAGCCCGGCGACACGTTGATGGGCCTGGACCTCTACCAGGGCGGGCACCTCTCGCACGGCTCGGAGTTCAACATGTCCGGCCAGCGCTACCGTGTGGTCTCCTACGGGGTGAACACGAAGACGGAGCGGCTGGACTACGACGCTATACGGGATCTGGCACTGGAGCACCGGCCCAAGGTGATTGTTGCCGGGTACACGTCCTATCCCTGGGCTCCGGACTGGCACGCCTTCCGTGAGATCGCGGACGAGATCGGCGCCTACTTGCTGGCCGACATCGCCCACGTGGCCGGTATGGCCTCGGCCGGGGTCTACCCCAACCCGGTGGGCATCGCCGACGTGGTGACGTTTACCACGCACAAGACGATGTGTGGGCCGCGGGGCGCCGCCATCATGACCACGGACCAGGATCTGGCCCAGACGATTGACCTGGCCATTTTCCCTGGCGAGCAGGGCGGGCCTCATGTGAATAAATTTGCCGCGATGGCGGTGGCGTTTGAGATGGCGCAGACGGAGCAGTTCAAGAATCTGCAGAAGCAGATCGTGGTCAACGCCCAGGCGTTGGCGAACGGACTGACGGAGCGCGGGCTCGGTCTGGCCTACGGCGGCACGGACACGCACCTGATGCTGGTCGATCTGAACTCGGTCCCGGTGGTCGCGTCCCCGCCGACGAGTCTTGAGTATCCCGTCTACGGCGAGCCAGCCGTGCGGATCATGGATCTGGCCGGAATGGTGGCGAACAAGAACACCATCCCTGGCGACGAGGAGACGCCGTTGGCCACGGGCATTCGGTTGGGAACCCCTTGGCTGACGCAGCGGGGTCTGGTCGAAGACGACATGGACGACATCGCCGGTTTGCTCCACCAGCTGCTGACCAACATCAAACCCTTCGCCTACAACAGCCTGATCGGCACCCTGCCGCGTGCCAAGGTGGATCTGGACGTGCTTGAGGAGGTACGGCTGGGCGTGGCGGAAATTGCTGATCGGGCGGGCATCGACTTCGATTACGAGAAGAGCGGGTACCCGCATTACACCCTCCTATCAGCGGATGCGGGGCCTGAGCCGGTATCGCTCCGGGTGGTGGGCTGGCGCGCGCGGCAGCATCTCGATCAGGTGGTCACGTCGAACGTGATCGCGATGGAGCCCGGCGACACCAGCACCTCGTATATGCTGACGCCCGAGGGCACGCTGCTGGACGAGGTAGTTCTGGAGCGCCTGGAGCAGGACGAGGTGGGACGCGACAGCTTCCTGGTCACGCCGACGCCGGAGAATGCCGAGGCGGTCACATCGTGGTTGCGCGGCCTGGCGGACGGCTACGTGGTGTTCGATAACGATGACGTCTTCCGCAAGGTCGAGGGGCCGGTCGTGGTCGAGGAGACTGAGGCGGCAGCCGAGCACGAAGACGCTGCCGAGGCTGGGACCCTGGCGGCGGACCTCTTCGAGGCGCACCCGGAGCGCTTCGACCTGACCAAGACGTATTTCGTGGGTCAGAGCTACCTTGAGACGTTCGCCCCCGAGGCGGACCGCGAGGCCTGGAGCTGGGAGGAGCCGGAGTCGGATGAGTTGAAGCGGACACCTCTGAACGAGGTCCACAGGGCCATGGGCGCGAATATGGTCCCCTTCGCGGGCTGGGAGATGCCCGTGTGGTATACATCGGTCAAGGAGGAGCACCGGGCGGTGCGTGAGGGGGCCGGGATTTTTGACGTGGGACACATGGGGGTGTTCGAGGTGACGGGTCCCCATGCGGTAGCTTTCCTGGACGTGGTGTTCTCCAACTACGCGGCGTGGATCACGGACGGGCAGTCGATGTACGGGTACTTCCTGGAGCCCGACGGAAGCGTGATCGACGACGGGATCATCTACCGGGTGGCAGCGGATCACTTCTACTTGGTGGTGAACGCGTCGAACGAGGAGAAGGACTGGGCTTGGCTGAACGCCGTGAACGAAGGGCGCGTGCTGGTGGACGAGGAACGCCCATGGGTGGGTGTCGAAGCGAGGGCAACGCTCCGGAACTTGAAGGACCCGGCTGCGGGGCTGGATCAGAAGCGGGACATGGCGCTGCAGGGGCCGGCTTCCCTGGAGATCCTCCAGAGGCTGACGGATGACGAGTCGCTGAAGGCCGACCTGGCGCGGGTGAGGCGCACCGAGCTGATCGAGTGCGACCTGGCCGGGGTGCCGTTGGTGATCGCGCGGACGGGCTACACGGGCGAGGAGTGGGGTTATGAGATTCTCGTCCACCCGGATGACTGTAGGACGCTGTGGGACGCCATGCTGGAGGCGGGAGACAGCCTGGGGGTCAGGCCCTGCGGCCTGGCCTGCCGGGATTCGACGCGCATTGAGGCTGGCCTGCCCCTCTACGGGCACGAGCTGGCCGGACCGTTCGAGATCACGCCGGTGGAGGCAGGTTTCCCAGGGTACGTCAAGTACCACAAGCCTTTCTTCGTGGGCCGGAGCGCACTGCTGGCGCTGGAGGACGGTCGGAAGCGGGAGTTGATTCGTTTCCGCGTGAACGGGAAGGGGACGCGGCGGCCGGACATCGGCGACCCCGTGGTGGATCGGCGGGGCAAGGAGATCGGCAAGGTAACGAGCTGCTCCATCGATGTGGAGGGGTATTTGGTGGGCCTGGCTATCGTGGAGAAGCGGTACAACGAGCCTGAGACGCCCATCGCCATCTTCCCGCTGCGGGGCAAGTCGCTGGACGAGGCGCTGCTGCGCCGGAACCGGGTCCAGCTGCCCATCGAGGCGACGGTCCTGACGCGCTTCCCGGAGTCCGATGGCTCGCGCCCGCCGTGGATGGGGACGGAGGACTAGACGGTTCCGAGTGCCCAGGGTCGCCATCTGCCGCCCTCGCCCCGGCGTGGACAGAGGGGTATTGGGTAGTGTGATGGTTGTCGTTCGATACTACCACTGGGGGGAAGGATGGCGACCTATCACGCATCGAGTGCAGGCGGTGCTCAGCGAGGAACGATTTGAGGAGCTGTCTCGCATCGCGGAGGAGCGGCACCGGCCGCTGAGCGTGCTGATTCGCGACGCCGTGGAGGCGGTCTATCTGGAGGATCGGGGGACACCGCGGCGTCGCGAGGTGCTGGACCGGATGCTGGGGCTCCAGGCACCGGTTGCGGACTGGGAGGATATGGAGGAAGGGATCATCCGCGGAGCTGGCGGTTGAATACATCGCCGACCTTCCTTGACGTGAGCGTGCCGATGTACGCCGCGGGGCGCTGGCACCGGTACGGGGAGGCCTGCGTCTGGGTGATGACGGAGGTCACCGAGCGGAGGATTGAGGGTGCCGTGGATACTGAGATCATCCAGGAGATCCTCTACGGGTACGGGGCCTTCCAGCGGCGGAAGATGGCTGTCACGCTGGCAACGAGCGTGCTCGATCTTGTACCTCTCGTACACGCCGTGACGGCGGACGATGCCCGGGTGGCAGTCTCACTCTTCGAGCCGTACGCGCCTCAAGGGGTGAAAGCCCGTGATGTGCTGCACGTGGCGGTGATGCGTCGTCACGGTCCTGCGCGAATCATCTCTTGCGACGGGCACTTCGATACCATCGAGGGCATTGAACGTCTGGCTCCCCTTGCGTTGTACGGTGGATCCCTGGAGGAAGGCCGGGTTTGACAGCGTGCCCGGGCGCTCCGGAGAGCACTTCCAAAGGGTTAGCGGACGGATCTGTCCGCGTCCGCAACGTGAGCGTCGGACGAGGCCTATCTGAGGGATGGTGGATGTTCTGATTGATTGAGGCGTTGGCCTCGATCGGCATCTTGATCTCCGACCGGTGAGTCTGGAGGGCGACACCGGTCGGAGATTCCTGTTTATGGGACTAGGGAAGAGGATGACGAATGTGCTTGGTACGTGGGAATCGCGCCGATCGGGGTCATTTCGGAGGAGTTGCGCGGGGTGACTGATCATCGATTTGTGGGAGGCACCGGGGCATTGGGACTGCATATGGGAGACGATATATGACACGCATCATCTACACGGAGTCGCCTGGCAAGACGCGCCATCACTACCGGCGCTCGATTGCCGAGATGCTCCGACGGTTGAGTCAGAAGGAGCGGATCGATCAAGAGGCCAAGGACCAGGCGGCCGTGATCGTCCTCTGCTTGCAGGGCATGGCAGAGACGGTCGACCAGACGGTGCTGGCCTGGGAGAAGCGGGATTACTGGATGAAGGCCGAGCGGTTCCAGCGAGAATGGCTGTGGCTGGACCCGATGGCGGACAGATTGGGGGCGGTGATCCATGAAGGCCGCTGGGACGATCTGCCCGAGGTGATGGCGGAGCTGTTTCCGCGGTTTGGGGATATCACGGTGAAGCGCATGACACGGAGCGAGGAGTTCTGGGAGGGGGCGTACGAGAAGTTGATGAAGGGGTAGTGACGGTGGGGTCGGAATCCTGAAGACCTTGGCAGGATGCAGGAGGGGGGCTATGTGGGCTACAGCTATCGTCGTATGACGGCAAAGGAGCGAGCTGAGGTCGTCGCGTACCGTCGTAAGATCGGGCATCCTTTCCACGGCCCGCCACATCCGTACCGTGGGTCCGGATGGTTCTGCATCACCGCCGCGAATTACGAGCACAAGCAGGTGATGTCCGAACCGGAGCGGCTATCCGCATTCGAGGATCGCCTCTTGATGGATATGCACAGTGCTGGTGTGGAGATCGGCGCCTGGTCGATTCTGACCAATCACTACTATGTGCTTCTCGGCGTTGACTCGCTGGATCAAGTTTCGAGCGTTCTGCAGCGGTTGCACGGAGCAACCTCGCGCGAGTGGAACTTGGAGGACGGGTTGACGGGCGAGCGGAAGATCTGGAACAGGTTCAGTGATCGGCACATTCGGAACGAGAGGCACTATTACCACGCAATGGGCTATCTGCACTACAATCCGGTGAAGCATGGTTATGTCGATTCGCCGTACGAGTGGCCTTGGTCGAGCGTGCACGTGTACTACCAGACGCACGGTAAACGGTGGCTGCGAGAGAAGTGGATCAAGCATCCGGCGGCCAAGGGTTGGGAC
>CAZIWL010000094.1:0-8105 GCA_964542755.1 uncultured Anaerolineales bacterium | reverse complement strand
TAAACGGTGGCTGCGAGAGAAGTGGATCAAGCATCCGGCGGCCAAGGGTTGGGACCACGGTGACAGAGATGGGCCGGACGAGGCTGTGTGAGCGGTGGCTGAAGGAGCGATCGGGTGGCGAGGCCGTGGGTTGGTCAGAGTAGCGACTTAGGGCGCTCGGCAAGGGGCACGGCGATCCACGTGGGGTGGTAGACTATGGAGCGTTTCTGGGTGGCGTGAGGTGTGGATTGTGTGTGGGAATGGGGCATCGACGCAAGCGCCAAAGCGCTCACGACGGGGGGCGCAGGTAGGTGGGGAGCGGTCTCTATGAATAGAAGACCGCCGCTGCCGGGGGTGCGAGAGGGCGCCTCTGGTGGCAGCGGCGCTTTGCCTTGCCTCTAGGCGCTTCAGCGCCTACTACGGGACTATTTGTAGAGCTAGAGCCGCTCGTCGACGCCGATGGGCATCATGACCATGCCGCTGATGACCTTGGGATAGAAATCGGTCGACTTCTGCGGCATCTTCTCGCCTGCTTCCGTGCAGGCACGGACCTGCTCCATCCTGGTGGGATTCAGCACGAAGAGGAACTCGGCCTCAGCGTCATCCACCGCGTCGTAGCCCATCTGTGGATCGCGTAGATACTCGATGTTCTCCTTGCGCTCCACGGCCTCGGCGCTGATGTCCATCACCCGCTCGATGAGTACCTCGTGTAGCACGCTGACGTCGAGCATGCGCCAGGCGAGATCCCGCTCCGGCAGGAGCCGGGCCATCACATCGGGGTCCTTCAACTCCAGCACTGTATACCCGCCGTTGTAGAAACCAAAGCGCGGATGAGCAGGTGTCGCCTCGTCCAGGGCTGCCTCCAGCTCGTCGCGGCCGTCCACGGGCGTGACGTTGAAGTACGGCTTCGCGCCGTTCAGAATCTCCACCGCGCTCTTCTTCCCGTAGGAGTGGATCAAACGGTGGGTGGGGAGGATGACGAGGCCGGGGTCATCCATGCTGACCATGGTCACCATACGGAAGTTGAATCCAGCGTTGGCCGGGGCGTCTGGATGCTGCTTGCGCATCTCGTCGCGGTAGTTCAGGGCCGTCTCGTAACGGTGGTGACCATCGGCGATGATGAGGTTGTTCTTGGGCGCCATCTCCTCGACGACGCCGTTGATGGTCTCATCGTCCTTGACGGGCCAGAACTGCTGGAGGACGTCGCTCTCGAAGAGGTCCCGCGCCTCGAGGCCGTCGCTGCTATCCGCAGCCTGGTCCAGCAGCTCGTTTATGCGGTCGCCCGGGTAGAGCATGAAGATGTGGCCGAAGTTGACTTCGGTGGCCCGCATCAGATTGAGACGGTCGACCTTCGGGCCCGAGTGGGTGCGCTCGTGGGGAAGGACGACGCCCTCGTCGAAGGCGCTCAACTGGAAGGCGGTCACCAGCCCCTGACGGGTCTTCTCCGTGCCGTCGGGGAGGGTGAAGCTCTGACGGAGGACGTAGAGGGCGGGCTGATCCTCGCGCATCAAGACGCCCTGGTCGAGCCAGGTCTCGTAGTAGTCCCGCGCTCTGGTGTAGACGTTGTTGCCCTCAGCGTCGTCGGGCGCCTCCTTGCCTCGGATGATGCGGACGACGTTGTAGGGGCTCTGATCGTAGTACTCGTCTTGAAGCCCGTGCCGGACGCGGTCGTACGGCTGGCTGATGACGCGGGAGAGATCGCCAACCTCCTCGGGATTGTAGCGTGTACCTCGAAATGGTCTGATCGTTGCCATACTCAGCTCCTCTCGTCGATGTGTGACAAGACCTGACAGGTCTCTAAGACCTGTCAGGTCTGGCTTTGCGAAGGGCTTCAGTTATTGATTCGCGATCTCGATGGCGATGCTGGCGGTCTCCTCGCCGACGCGGGCTTTCGCCTCGACGGTGCCGGCGCCGACGTGGGGCGAACCGATCACGGCGGGGTGCGCCATGAGCTTGCCGCCGCGCTGCTCGGCCTCGTCCTCGTAGACGTCGAGTGCCGCGCCCGTCACCTTGCCGCTCTCAAGGGCCTCGAGGAGAGCGTCCTCATCGAGCGTACCGCCGCGACCACAATTGATGATCTTGACTCCATCCTTCATCTTCGCGATCTCGTCCGCGCCGATCATGTGGTGGGTCGCCTTCGTGTGCGGGACGTGGAGGGAGATGTAGTCGGAACGTTCCAGGAGTTCGTCGAACTCGACCTGGGTGGCGAAGTCGACGTCCACGTCGGAACGGCGGTGGAAGAGGACCTCCATGCCGAGGGCATCGGCCTTCTGACCCACCAGACTCCCGATGCGGCCGAAGCCGACCAGGCCCAGGGTCTTGCCGGCCAGCTCGGTGCCCTTGAGGGTCTTCTTCTCCCACTTCCCCTCTTTCATCGATACGGTGGCCTCCACGATGGGGCGGGCCAGGGCGAAGAGATAGCCGACGGTTAGCTCGGCGACGGCGTTGGAGGAGGCCGTCGGCGTATTGCGCACCTCAACACCGTGCTCCTCGGCGTACTGGACGTCGATGTTATCCAGCCCGACGCCGGCGCGGATGACGGCCTTAAGGTTTGTGGCCTTATCGATCAGGGGCTCACGGACCTTCGTCCGGCTGCGCACGACCATCGCCTCGTACTCGGGGATGATCTCCTCAAGCCCCTCCGGGGTTACGTCGTCATTCACGTCTACGTCGACGCCGCCTTCTCGCATGGCGGCAACGGCTTTGGGGTCCAGCGGGTCGCAAACAATAAGCTTCATGGTTGAGCCTCCTTGTGATGCTAGGTGCTGGGTGTAAGGTGGCGCCGCCGAGCGGCCCTGGTGGAGGCCGGGAGGCGCCAATGCTCAGTCCATACGATTGATACGGCTAGAGGTCGAGGATGTCTCGACTCCGCGTCGAGGATGTCTCGACTAGAGGTCGAGGATGTCCTCGATCTGCTCCGTCAGCCACTGCAGGTCGGTGAGCGTTAGATCACCCATGTGGGCGATGCGGAAGCACTTCTCCTTCAGCGGGCCGTACCCGTTAGAGATCTGGGCACCGCGCAGCGCAAGCTCGGCGTTTAGATCGGCCACGCTGATGCCGCGGGTATTCTTGACGTTGGTCACCGTCGGCGAGAGGTAGTTTTCGTCGGAGAAGAGGCCGAAGTGCTCGCGAGCCCAGTCCTGTACGTACTCCGCCATCTCCTGGTGCCTCTTCCAACGGTTGTCGAGTCCGAGGACCATCATGTCGTCGAGCTGCACGTTGAGAGCCTCGATCAGGCTGACAGCCGGGGTGGCCCGGGTCTGGTGCTTCTCGTACTTCTTGTCCATCTGCTCGTAGGTGAAGTAGTAGCCACGGTTGGGTACGGTGAGGGCCCGCTCGCGGGCGCGGTCGCTGACGGCGCAGATGGTGAGGCCTGGCGGCATCGCGAAACACTTCTGGGTGCCGGCTAGAGCGACGTCGAGGCCCCAGGCGTCGAACTCTAGCTTCGCCCCAGCCATGCCGCTGACGGCGTCGACCAGGATGAGCACGTCGGGATACTTCTCGTGGACGAGTTCGGCGATCTCGTCGACGGGGTTGAGGAGGCCCGTGGAGGTCTCGTTGAAAACGACGGTGAGGGCATCGTACTCACCTGTCGCGAGCGCCTCATCGACCAGCTCCGGGGTCACGGCCTGTCCCCACTCCACCTCGACGGTGTCGCTGGGCACGCCATTGGCCTCGCAGATGGTGTGCCAGCGCTCCGAGAAAGCACCACAGACGGTGTTGAGAATCTTCTTGTTCGTGGCCTGGCGGATGGATCCCTCCATCATGCCGGTCGATGAGGAGCTGTAGAGGTAGACGCGCTGGTCGGTGTAGAGGAGTTTCTGCAGCTTCTCGGTAACTTCCTTCTGGAGTTGTGAGTACTCCGGGGCACGATGGTGTACGATGGGCGCGGCCTGCGCCTCCAGGATCTTATCCCGCACGTGTGTGGGTCCTGGGGTGAAGAGCTTGCGATACATGGTTGTACCTCCTGTTCCGTGAATCAAGCGTGAAGCGATCGTGCCAATTGATAGATCGGCCTGGTCTGGCACCACAGTCTGGCTAGAGGTTGGGCGGACGCCGCGTATGATTCGTCTCCTGCATGGAGTGGCGGCTCTGAATCCTACGTCACCAGGAGCCTATCTACCGAAAAAAGGACGCAGCAGCCTAGACGGCTGTGCGTCCTCTGTCTCCCACCTGAGAGATTCCTCCCGAGTGACTATCGGGTTTGCCCCTTCGGTATCCTATCGTCCGTTCCGCATTCGATCTGCGGAATGCCGCCCGGCGTGTCGGCCTGCGGCGTCGGCTCAAGGATTCTCCAGAGTGCCAAGACATGGGGTCCGGTGACCTGAGAGTTTCGCCGCCGCGATCAGCCGGTCGCGGCGACTTGCCCCTTCGGTGTCCGCCGATGGCGGACTCTCCCCCACGCCCCAGGGCGGTCAAGCTTTTGTTTGGGCCATTTTACAATAGCTTGTGCGAAAAGTCAATCGTCTTGTGCGACCGGCAGCCAGCGGCCCCATCTGGTCCATCCTCGAAGGGGAGATGCTCCCCGCCCGACACTCCTGCCGGCGGTGGGGCGAGGACTGACAGCGGCACGGCTGTTCCAGTTACTTGTCGACGTCGCCACTAATCGACGTCTCTTCGTTCGCGCTGCTGGTGTGGATCATCGCCTGTCTGACCCTATTCTTCGCCTCGTCCATATTGCAGTTCTCCGACGCGGCGATCTCAGCGGCAAGCATCTCCAGCGCCTGATTGTAGAGCCGCTCCCCACCGGTGGTCCAGTTGCCCTGTTTGCTCTCGGAGTAGGCCCAGAGATCGCGCGCCGCTGCGGCGATCTTCTTGGGTATGCCGCTGCTCACGGCATCGCGGATCTCGGCCTGGCGAGTGCGATAGTGCCCCGGGAGGGCGTTGGCCTCGTGATGGAGTGTCTCGAAGATGATGTTGGGATCGGTGAGTACCGGTCTGATGTCGGGCGACGTCTCCGGGATGCGAATGGTGTAGTTCTCAGCGAGCATCTCTACGACGAGATATCGGGTCTCTTCCCCTCCCCAGCTGCGCGTCTCATGATCGACCACCCTGCCCACACCGCGGGTGCGGTGGAATATCGAGCTACCAAGTTCGATTGCTGTCATTACCGCCTCCTGATTCCCAAATTCGATCAGACTCATCACCCCTCAAGCCTCTGGGGGCCTGATGACGGTTCCCGCGCTGCCCCGCGCGAAGCCATCACCCAGCTCCCCACTATCCCGTTTTCCGGGTTCACTTCTCACTGCCGTCTTTGGACTCTTCTCTCTGATACGACAGGGTCATAGCCTTCGCCGCTCGTTGCTTCATACGCTCCCCACGGCAGTCGTAACGGGCCGTGGTCTTGGGGTCAGCGTGTCCGGCGATCTGCTGTGCTGTACTCAAGTCGGTCTTGTCAATGAGATTGCTAAGTGCTGTGCGCCGCAGGTCGTGCGGTGAAACGCTATCAACCCCAGACTGCCTGGCTCGCTTGCGCAGAATGCCGTAAGCGGCCTGCGGTGTCATACGCGATATGCGCATCTTGCCTGAGTGGTGGACCGGCACGAAGAGGGGGCCGGGCACGGTGCCACGGACCACCAACCAATCGTCGATGGCTGCCTTGGCTCCGTTGGCCACGTAGACCGTTCTCTTGCTCTGTCCCTTGCCAGCCCAGATTCGCATGGCGCCCGTCGCCGGCTCATAGTCGTCGACGTCGAGGTTGACGATCTCGGCCCGCCGCGGGCCGGCCACGGCCCAAAGGGCTATCATAGCGGCGTCGCGCGCTCCCGCCGGCGTGGAATCCTTGGTGCAGGCCCGGAGCAGGGCGGTGATTTCGTCTCGGGTCAGCAGCCGGCCTGCGGGCTCGGGTTCGGCGCTTACGCTCTCAATGGCCGCCGCTCGATGGTAGTCCTCGCCGCTGATCTGCCGGAGCCTGTAGGCCGCCTTCAGGGTTCCGCGGACTGCGCTGAGATGCTTGTTGACGGTCGCCGGTGCGTAGTCGGTGAGGAGTTCATCGCGGATCCACGACATATGCCTAGGCCGCAGCGCGCCCCAGCGGAAGAAGCGGCACGTCACCTCGCGGCCTCCCATCTCGACCGGATCTCGGCCGAGGAGACGCGCGACCCTGTTGAGTGCCCCGCGCATCGTGCGACGGCTTCCCTCACCGAGGGAAGCGAGGTAGACGGCGGCCGGATCGCGCTGTGGAGGCAGAGGGTGGGAGAGCTCTAGTACTGGGGAGTGCGTGGCTTCGATTGGGGGGCCGGAACCCGCGTCAGGCATGGACAATTCTCCTTGAGGCTCGAGATGTTGTCTTTCCATAACCTAGATTCTCATAAGTTAAAGGATTGTACCCGGTTCCGGCGGGCTGTCAAGTTGACCCGATTGCCTGAGGGCGCGAATGGGTTGTCGCGGGGGTTGGCGCCGATGGGAAACCGTTTGCACCCGTGTACTGATCAGTTGTGACTGGCATGCGCGGCAAGCCTACGTTCGTGCGGTGCATCGCACCGAGTTGGGGGCGACAACTGGTCAGTGCACCGGCGAAAAGGAGCGGCTAGGGTGCGGCGATGTAGGGGATGGTCTGGGGGCCTTCGGGGAGGACGCAGATGGTCGCTTGAGGGCCATAGCGCTTGAGCAAGTCTCGTACTGTGCGCTCGATGGATGGACAGGGGATGAGGTGGGCTCCGCGGATCTGCTCGCCGCTCAGGTTCCGGCTGTGGACGTAGACGTCGGCCTTCTGGGCGACGAGGGCCTGGGTATGGACCTGCCAGCTGTCCTGCCGCGCGAACGAGGGATCTCGGACAGTCTCGAGGAGGTCGTCCAGGCTCTCGGCCTCACGCAGAAGCTGGCCGTAGTCGCCGTGCTCGGGTATACCGTCCCAGCAGTCAGCCACCAGGATGATACTACCCCCGTGGCGAACGATCTGGGCGGCAGCGCTCATGCCTTTCACGGACTGATAGAGATTGAGGTCGAGCGGGTAGCCGCTGTTGGAGGTGATAACGATGTCAAACGGGTGATCCAGTCTGATCATGGCGGTGTCCTTCACGAACGCACACCCCGCAGCGTGTGCCTCCTCCCAGTGACCAGCGAAGATCCCAGTGATTTCGTGGTCCCGGTTCAGCGTCACGTTGAGGAGGAAGGTGGGCGAGGCCATGGCGGCGGCCTCCCGAATCTCCTCCCAGAGCGGGTTGCCCTGGCGGATGCCCCAGCGGGCCCGGGGGCTGTCCATGTGCGCTGCGTTGTGGTTCTGCAGCACCGTGTCCAGATGCGCCAGCCCGGGCATGACGGCCTTGCCGCCGCCGGAGAAGCCCGCGAAGAAGTGGGGCTCGATGAAGCCGGTTAGAATGCGCACATCACATTCGACGAAGGCTCGATTGAGCCAGACGTCGTTCCCCATACTGGTGGTCCCGACAAGGATGTGGGTGCTCCGGTCTCGCGCATCGTTCTGGACGATCCGGTATCGATCGGCCACCGGGGCGCCCAGCATCGCGCGGAGCTCACCCTCGGTGTTGGCGCGGTGGGTGCCGGTGCCGTTGAAGAGTGTGATCTGCTCGTCGGGCACGTGGGCGAGGTGATCGAGGAGGACCGGGAGGAGAAGGTGGTTGGGCGTCGGCCGGGTGATGTCGCTGAAGGCGATGCCGACCTGGTCGTCGCGGGCGATCAGGTCCCGCAGCGGCGGGGAGCCGATGGGCTCGTGGAGGGTGCGTGCCATGGCCAGTGCCTGGTCTGGCAGGCCAGGCTGGTACGTCGGCTCGACGATCGTCACGTCCGCCTCGTCAGGCAGGGTGACGGTCAGTCCGGTCTTTCCGTAGGCCAGTGTGACGTCCAAGGTCACCTCCTCCTCGGTCGGTCTCGAAGGACAGACGCACACTTTACCACGAGTTCGGATCGTTGCCCAGGCCCTGGATCGCTGTTGGTGCGCCAGCGACCCATCACAGGTCGCGGTGGCGAGAATCCTAGAGGCGTGGGTCGCTCAACAGGAATGAGTGAGCGAAGCCTGGCCGGTGGACTGGAGTGGCAGAGGTGCGTTGGACGGGACAAGTGCAACGCGCCAGCAGGGCTCACGGGAGCGATGCTATGGTGTCGCCTCTCTGGTCGCCTTCACCTCCAGGGGATGGGTCACCTCGTCGCGGATGAAGATGTTGGGCCGC